>NZ_JABFBA010000004.1:0-28153 GCF_017168445.1 Micrococcus sp. KRD026
GGCCGGGGCGGCGGGGACGAACGGGCGCATGGCGGGCCTCCTGCGGGTCGGGGCGGCCGCCGCGGTCCGCGGCCGCCGGCCCGTCCAGTCCACCGTCCCGCCCGGGTGCCCGCGCCCCCGGTCCCGCCGCTGGGGACACGGGCCCGCCCTCCGGCGCCTGTGCAGGAGCGGGCGGCGGCGCGCAGCCGTCAGTCGCGCAGGATCCGGTGGGTCCGCGCGTCGCGCACGCGGGAGTCGTCCCACGGCACGTCCCAGCCCAGCAGCGCCAGCACGCGGTCGAGCAGCGCCGCCGTGAACCCCCACACCAGGCGCTCGCCCACGAGGAAGCCCGGCGTCTCGCCGCGGCGGCCGCCGGGCCGGGCCACGCGGCACCGGTTCGCGGGGTCCACCAGGTCCGCGACCGGCATCCGGAACACGGCCGCGGCCTCGGCCTGGTCGACCACCGCCACGCGGCTGGGGTCCCGCCACCACCCGAGCACCGGGTGCACCACGTGCCCGGAGACCACCACCGGCACCGCCGGCAGCACGCCCAGGACCTCCACGCCGGCCGGGTCCAGGCCGGTCTCCTCCTGCGCCTCGCGCAGGGCCGTGGCCACGACGTCGCCGTCCTCGGGGTCGACGCGACCGCCGGGGAACGCGATCTGCCCGGCGTGCTGGCGCAGGGTGGCGGCGCGCTGGGTCAGCAGCACGTCCACGTGCGGGTGCACGCGCCCGGCGTCGTGACGGGCGGGGACGTCGTCGAGGGCGCCGAACAGGATCAGCACGGCGGAGGGGCGCGGATCGCCGGACCGGGGCCAGTCGAAGCCCCACATCGGCACGGCCTCGGGCGGGACCGTCGTGAGCGACGCCGGGTCGTGGTGACCGGGCGCCTCCGCAGGGGGCGCGCCCCACCGGGCCACGAGGTCCGCCAGCTGCTCACGCGCGCCCGCCAGGGACGCGTCGGACGTCCCGGCGGCGTCGCGGGAGGTCGGGCGGGGGCTCGCGGGGGTCTCAGACATGGCCCCCACGCTAGTCGCCGGTCGTAGCCTCGGGGCATGACGGCTCCCCTGACCTCGCCCCCGGCGTCCACCGCGTCTCCGGATCCGGTGGACGTCGCGGTGATCGGCGCCGGCCAGGCCGGACTGGCGGCCGGCTACTTCCTGGCGCGGGCCGCGCGGGACGTCGACCGCGGGCGCCGGCCGGGCCCGCCGCCGTCGTTCGTCCTGCTCGACGCGTCCGCCCACCCCGGCGGCGCGTGGCCGCACCACTGGGACTCCCTGCGCCTGTTCTCCCCCGCCGAGCACTCCTCCCTGCCGGGCCGGCCCATGCCGCCGTCGCCCGGCCCCGGCACCCCGGACGCCGGGCATGTCGTCGCGTACCTGGCCGACTACGAGGACCGCTACGGGCTGCCGGTGCGCCGGGGCGTGCGCGTCGCGGCGGTGACGCACGACGCCGCCGCGTCCCCGCCGTTCGCCCTGCGGCTCGAGGACGGCACGGCCCTGAGCGCCCGCGCGGTGGTCTCCGCGACCGGCTCGTTCACCCGCCCGTTCGTGCCGGCTCTCCCGGGCGCCGACCGCTTCGGCGGCACGCAGCGGCACTCCGCCGCGTACCGCTCCCCCGCCGCGTTCGCCGGGCGGCGCGTCCTCGTGGTGGGCGGCGGCAACTCGGGCGCCCAGATCGCGGCTGACCTGCTGCTGGCGGGTGTCGCCACCACGTGGGCCACCCGGCGTCCGCCCCGGTTCATGCCGGACGACGTGGACGGGCGGGTGCTCTTCGATCGGGCCTCGGCGCGCGTGCTGGGCCGCTCCGAGGCGCGCGTGGGCGACCTCGGGGACATCGTCATGGTGCCCTCGGTGATCCGCGCCCGCGACGAGGCCGGGCTCCACGCGGTCCCCGCGCCCACCGCGCTCACGCCGGACGGCGTCCGCTGGGACCACGACGCCGGCGCGAGCCACGGCTGGCCCGCCGCCAGCCGCGCCGCGGCCCGGGTGCGCGGCACCGAGCACCCGGTGGACGACGTCGTCTGGTGCACGGGCTTCCGGGCGGACCTGCGCCACCTGCGGAGCCTCGAGCTGACCCGCCGCCCCTCCGGGGCGCCGGCGACGGAGCGTGCGCTGCCGACCGCCTCGGTGGACGTGCCGGGGCTGCACCTGCTCGGCTACGACGACTGGTGCGGGGCCGCCTCGGCCACGCTCGCGGGCGTGGGGGTGCACGCGCGCCGGGCCGTCGACGCGATCCTCGCGGGCCTCACCGCGGGCTGAGCGGGTGGACCAGCCGGGCGGTCAGGCCTCCAGTCCGTGGCCGAGGGCGCGCAGCTCCCGGCGCGTCCGCCCCGCGCGCAGGAGCGCGAGCAGCTCCTCCCGGCCGGGCTTGAGCTCGTAGGCGAGCAGGGCGCGCGCCCGCTCGGGGTCGGTCTCCCCCTCGCCGTAGGACGGGCACCAGCGGGCGATCGGGCACGCCCCGCACGCCGGGCGGCGCGCGTGGCACACGCGGCGGCCGTGGAAGATCAGCCGGTGGGAGAGCATCGTCCAGTCACGGCGCGGGAACAGGGCGCCCACGGCGTGCTCCACCTTCACCGGGTCGGTCTCGTCCGTGAACCCCAGGCGTCGGGCCAGCCGGCCGACGTGCGTGTCCACGGTGATCCCGGGCTGGCCGAAGGCGTTGCCGAGCACCACGAACGCGGTCTTGCGCCCCACCCCGGGCAGCGCCACGAGGTCCTCGAGACGGGCGGGGACCTCGCCGTCGTGCCGGGCCACGAGCTCCTGGGACAGCCGCAGGATCGCGGAGGCCTTGTTCCGGTAGAACCCCGTGGAGCGCACGAGCTCCTGCAGCTCGGGCTCGGTGGCCGCGGCCATCGCGTGGGCGTCCGGGAAGCGGGCGAACAGCGCCGGCGTGGCCGCGTTGACCCGCACGTCGGTGGTCTGGGCGGACAGCACCGTGGCCACGAGCAGCTCGAACGGCGTCTCGAAGTCCAGCTCGGCGACGGCGTACGGGTACGTCTCGGCCAGGATCCGGTTGATCCGCCGTGCCCGGCGCACCAGGGCCAGCCGGGTCTCCCCGGTCGGCGTGTCCGTCGGCTCCGTCTCCATCCGCGCGTCCTCCCGCCTCGTGCGATCCGCTCAGGTCCGACCATCCTAGGTGTTGTGGGTCATGAGGTTCTTGCCACGGGGTACGGGCTGAGATGAGACGAGCGGGCCCCTGCCGCAGGATGGAAGTTCCTCAACAACCCACCTGCCAGAAGAGACCCGCTCATGACTCACGCTAACAGGTCCTCTACGCCCGCCCGTACTCCTCAGAGCAAGCTCGGCGTGAGGCCCTGGCGGTGTGGGTGAACCACTACAACTACCATCGGCCTCATACCTCCTGCGGAGACGCTCCTCCGGCCTCACTGGCCCCGGCCCGAGTCAACAACGTCATGCCCTCCTACACCTAGGGAGCGGGGCGCATGCCGACGTCCACACCGGGTCCGGCCCCCGCTTCCGGGCGCGATGCGACACACAGGACCCGAGGATTTGTGGCGACGGCGCCGCGCGCGGCATGCTGAGGCGGGAGACTAGTGTGGGACGCGTCACATCCGCGCCACGCACCGACCGCACCACCCCGAAAGGACCCCGTCGATGGACGAGCAGATCCCCACGTTCCCGCCCCCGGCCGAGTTCGCCGCCCAGGCGGTGGCCGGAGCCGGCCTGTACGAGGAGGCCGCCGAGGACCGCCTGGCCTACTGGGCCCGCCGCGCCCGCGAGGTACTGCACTGGGAGCAGGACTTCACCGACGTCCTGGACTGGTCCGACGCACCCTTCGCGAAGTGGTTCGTCGGCGGCACCACCAACGCCGCGTACAACGCCCTGGACCGCCACGTCGAGGCCGGCCACGGCGACCGCGTGGCCATCCACTTCGAGGGCGAGCCCGGTGACACCCGCACCTACACCTACGCCGACCTGGCCGCCGAGGTCCGGCGCGCCGCCAACGCGTTCGAGTCCCTCGGCGTGACCAAGGGAGACCGCGTGGCCGTCTACCTGCCGATGATCCCCGAGGCCGTCATCACGATGCTCGCGTGCGCGCGCATCGGCGCGGTCCACTCCGTGGTCTTCGGCGGCTTCTCCTCCGACGCCCTGCGCTCCCGCGTGGACGACGCCGAGGCCAAGCTCGTCGTCACGGCCGACGGCTCCTTCCGCCGCGGCAAGCCCTCCATGCTCAAGCCCGCCGTGGACCAGGCCCTCTCCGCGCCCGGCCACACCGCCGAGCACGTGCTCGTGGTCCGCCGCAACGAGGCCGAGGTCGAGATGACCGAGGGCCGCGACCTGTGGTGGCACGACGTCGTGGACGCCCAGTCCGACGAGCACGAGCTCGTGTGGCACGACGCCGAGCACCCGCTCTACATCCTCTACACCTCCGGTACCACCGGGAAGCCGAAGGGCATCCTGCACACCACCGGCGGCTACCTCGTGCAGGCCGCGGCCACCCACCACGACACCTTCGACCTGCACCCGGAGTCGGACGTCTTCTGGTGCACCGCCGACGTCGGCTGGGTCACCGGGCACTCCTACGTCGCCTATGCGCCACTGGTCAACGGCGCCACCCAGGTGATCTACGAGGGCACCCCGGACTCCCCGCACCAGGGCCGCTGGTGGGAGATCGTGCAGAAGTACGGCGTGAGCATCCTCTACACGGCGCCGACGGCGATCCGCACGTTCATGAAGTGGGGCCGGCACATCCCGGACGAGTACGACCTCTCCAGCCTGCGCGTGCTCGGCTCCGTGGGCGAGGCCATCAACCCGGAGGCCTGGCGCTGGTACCACGAGGTCATCGGCGCCGGCCGCTGCCCCATCGTGGACACCTGGTGGCAGACCGAGACAGGCGCCCACATGCTCACCCCGCTGCCCGGCGTGACCACCCTCAAGCCCGGTTCCGCCCAGAGGCCGGTGCCCGGCGTCGTGCTGGAGGTCGTGGACGAGCTCGGCGAGCCCATGACGGACACGAGCGCGGGCTTCCTCGTGGTGCGCGAGCCGTGGCCGTCCATGCTGCGCGGCATCTGGGGCGACCGGGAGCGCTTCAAGGAGACCTACTGGTCCCGCTTCCCCGGCATGTACTTCGCCGGCGACGGCGCCCGCTACGACGAGGACGGCGACATCTGGCTGCTGGGCCGCGTGGACGACGTCATGAACGTCTCCGGCCACCGCCTGTCCACCACCGAGATCGAGTCCTCCCTCGTGGCGCACCCGTCCGTGGCCGAGTCCGCGGTGGTCGGCGCGAAGGATGAGACCACGGGCGAGGCGGTCGTCGCGTTCGTCCTGCTCACCGAGGACGCCGCCGCGGCCGATCGCGACGTCGCCGAGGTCGAGGAGGAGCTGCGGCAGCACGTGGGCAAGAACATCGGCCCCATCGCCAAGCCCAAGCGCGTGCTCGTGGTCCCCGAGCTGCCCAAGACGCGCTCCGGCAAGATCATGCGCCGCCTGCTCAAGGACGTGGCCGAGGGCCGCGACCCGGGCGACTCCACCACGCTGGCCGACCCCACGGTCATGCAGCGCATCGTGGAGACGCTCGCCCCGAAGGCCTGAGCCGGCACGACGACGCCGCCCCGGTCCGCACGCTGTGTGCGGTCCGGGGCGGCGTCGTCGGTGGGCGGGCCCGGCTCAGGCGCGGGCGGCCGCGTCCCGCCGGACCAGCTCCACGGCCTCGTCGGGCGTGTAGCCGAGGCGTTCGAGCAGGGTGTCGAGACAGCGGCGCACGGCCTGGTGCGCGGCGTCCGCGCGGGCGTCCGCCGAGGCGGCCACGAACGTGCCCGCGCGCCCCCGGGTGCGGATGGTGCCGTGCGCCTCGAGCTCCTTGTAGGCCCGGGCCACGGTGCCCGGTGCCACGCCGAGCTCGGCCGCGAGCGCACGCACGGGCGGCAGTCGGTCCCCGCGGGCGAGGGATCCGGAGGCGACGCCGGCCAGGACCGCGTCCACGATCTGCCGGTAGGGCGGGGCCGGCAGGCTCCCGTCCACCGCCACGACCGGCAGGGAGGCGGAGACCACGCCCGCGGCCCCGTCGGCGACCGAGGCCGCGGACGGGGCCGCTGCGGACGGACCGGGGGCCCTCATCGACTCACCGGTGCTGCGCGTCGAGACGGCCATCCTCGCGCTCCCACACGGCGGGGGCCAGTTCGTCCTCGATGGCGAGGTCGCCCGAGGAGTCGTCCGGGTGGCGGAGCAGGTGGACGGCGGAGACCGCGAGGCCGCCCCACACCAGGAGGATGGCCAGGGACATCATGACGATCGCTGCGGTGCTCATCGGTCAGAGCTCCTTCCGGGTGGCGGCCGCGGGCACCACCGGCAGGGCGCCGGTGGGGACGGTGCCCTCGGGCACGGCGTTGTGCGGGATGAGGTCGCCGTGGATCTCGCTGTCCAGGTCCTCGGCGTAGAGGTTGGACTTGCGGGACCACGGGATCAGGGAGAGCAGGATCGCCAGGGCGACGGAGCCGAGCGCGATGCCCCAGCCGAAGACGCCGAGGAAGTCGCCCGGGTAGCCCTCATAGCCCTCCGCGATCACCTTCATGATCCAGGAGAGCCAGATGTAGGCGAGCACGATCGGCATGAGCACGCCGATCAGCAGCACGTACCCGCGGCCGACCTTGAAGGAGGAGACGGCGTTGAGGTGCGCCGTGATGCGACGGGCCGAGCCCAGCGCACCGGTGACCAGGAGCACTGACAGGAGCGCCGCGCCCACGATGCCGAAGTTGTTGGCGAACGCGTCCATGGTGTCCAGCATCTGCAGGCCCGTGGTGGTGGAGAACAGGGCGAGGGAGACCACCCCGGACAGGCCGATCACCACGATCGTGGCCGTCCAGCGGCCCCAGCCGAGCTTGTCCTTCACGGCGGAGATGACGACCTCGAGGATCGAGATCAGCGAGGTGAAGCCGGCGACCACGAGCGAGCCGAAGAACAGCACGCCGATCAGGGCGCCGAGCGGGGCCTGCGAGATCAGGGTGGGGAAGGCGATGAACGCCAGGCCGATGCCGCTGCCGGCCACCTCGGCCACGGACACGCCGGAGGCCTGCGCCATGAAGCCCAGGGCGGAGAACACGCCGATGCCGGCCAGGATCTCGAAGCCCGAGTTGGAGAAGCCGACCACCAGGCCGGAGCCGGTGAGGTTCGTGCGGCGGTTGAGGTAGGAGGCGTAGGTGATCATGATGCCGAAGCCGACGGACAGCGAGAAGAAGATCTGACCGTAGGCGGCGATCCAGACGCCCGGGTCCGCCAGCGCGGCCCAGTTCGGCGTGAACAGCGCGTCCAGGCCCTGGGCGGCGCCCGGCAGGGTGAGGGCGATGCCGACGAGGATCAGGAACATCACGACGAGCAGCGGGATGCCGACCATCGAGGCCAGGGCCACGCCCCGGCGCACGCCGAAGCCCATGATGAGCAGCGTGATCACCCAGACGGCGAGCATGGGCCAGAAGACGCCCGAGACGAAGTCGAAGGACGGGGACGGGTCGTCGGCGACCTGCAGGTAGTCGCCCATGAGGAAGGTCTCCGGGTCCTCGCCCCACCGCTGGTCCACGGAGAACCAGGTGTACATGATCGCCCAGCCGATGATCGCGGCGTAGTAGATCCCGATGACGACGCAGATGAGCACCTGCCACCAGCCGACGGTCTCGGTCCACCGGGACAGGCGCCGGAACGCCAGCGGCGCGGAGCCGCGGAAGCGGTGGCCGATCGCGTAGTCGAAGAACAGGAGCGGGATGCCCGCGGTGAGCAGCGCGATCAGGTAGGGGATGACGAACGCGCCGCCGCCGTTCTCATAGGCGACGTAGGGGAAGCGCCAGATGTTGCCGAGGCCCACGGCGGAGCCGATGGCCGCCAGGATGAAGGCCCACCGGCCGGTGAACTCCTCCCGGGTGCGCTTCGGCGCCGACGCGGGCGCGGAGACGGTGCTGGACATGCAGGACCTCCGGGGGTCGGGAAAACTCGAGTGTGACGGAGGACACAATAGTCGACACGGGCCGTTGCCGGACAGTCCGGTCCGGAATGCGGGCATCAGGCGCGTGGCGCGGCGCCGGCTCAGCCGCCCGGGACGCAGTCCCCCGAAGGGACCGTGGCCGTCATTTCCGGGGCCGCGGCGACGACGGGGGCGATGGTGTCCGCCGTCAGGGCGTAGCCGACGGCGTCCGAGCCCGGGGCCCGGGCGAACACCAGACCGGCCAGGTTCCCGGCCGTGTCCACCACCGGGCCGCCCGAGTAGCCGTGGCGGATGTCCGCCGCGAGGGTGTAGACGTCCACCATGCTCGCGGCACCGGTCAGGACGTCGCCGAGCGGCACCTCGCCGACGGCCTGCACGGTCGCGGGGGTGGAGGCGAACGGGCCGCCGTCGGGATAGCCCAGGACGGAGGCCGACGCGCCGCCCGTCAGCTCGGCGCCGACCGGCATGACGGGCAGGTTCGCGTCGTCGACCGCCAGGACGGCGAGGTCGTGCGCCGTGTCCAGGTGGACGATCCGCGCCGCGTGCACGCCGCGGGCGCGGTCCGTCACGGTGGGGGCGTCCACGCCGAGGACCACGTGCGCGTTCGTGAGCACGCGGTCCGGGGCCACGGCCACGCCCGAGCCGCTCTGCACCTGGCTGCACTGCGCGGCCGTCCCGGTCAGCCGGACGACGGCGGCCGACGCCGAGGAGGCGGCGGGAGTCGAGGGGGCGGCCGTCGACGTCGACGAGGCGGGGGCGGTCGTCGTGGCCGACGGCGCGGCGGCGTCGTCGGGCTCCTCGGGGGTCGCCGAGGCGGACGGGGCGGACGTCGCGGTGTCGGACGGGGAGGAGGCGGCCGAGGGCAGACCCGGCGTCGCGGCCGGGGCCGGGGCGGCGCGGACGCCGTCGTCGGACTCCGGGACGGGGGCGGGCAGCTCGAGCTCCGGCAGCACGTCCAGGTCGGCGACGGCGGAGCGCGAGCGGGCGGCCCAGGCCAGGAGCGAGTCGGGCATCACGGTGTCCAGCGCCGTGATCACCTGCGAGCGGTTCACCTCACGGGTGACCGCGGTGGAGCCGGAGGCCGCGATGGAGAACGCCACGAGCCAGAGGACGAGGGCGCCCGCGAGACCGGCGGCGAGCGCGCCGAGCAGGCGGTCGACGAGTCGCAGGGCCGGCAGGTTCACGCGCAGCCGGATCGCCTCGCCGATGGCGGCGCCCACGTACTGGCCCGCCGCCACGAGCAGGACGAGGGTGGCGATCAGCGCGGCCCACCGCCACTGCGGCGCGGTGACGAACTCCGCCACCTCCGGCAGGGCGTAGAACGCGATCGCGGCACCGCCGACCAGGCCGACGAGGTTGCCCAGCACCACCCACAGGCCGCGACGGTGGCCCTGGACCAGGAGCATCGCGAGCGCGACGATGAGCAGGACGTCCAGCCACGTCAGACCCAGCGGCATGGGCGACCTCCTTCGGATGCGACGGCACCGGCCACGCACGGGGACCGCCCGCGCGCCCGGTGGAGGATCCAGGGTATCGGCCCGCGCGGGGGTATGGGGCACAATGGACGCCAGTGAACCGGGCGGCTCCTCCGCCGCGGTGTGAGGAACTGGCCACAGAGAGGACACGCACACATGGATCTCGAGGTTCTGCGGAAGGCTCCGCTGTTCACCAACCTGGACGACGAGGTGTTCGCCATCCTCACCTCGGAGCTGACCGAGGTGGAGCTCTCCCGCGGCGCGTCCGCGTTCCACGAGGGCGACCAGGGCGATCAGCTGTACGTGATCATGTCCGGCAAGATAAAGCTCGGCCGCACCGCTTCGGACGGCCGCGAGAACCTCGTGGCCGTGCTCGGCCCCGGCGAGATCTTCGGCGAGATGGCCCTGTTCAACCCCGCCCCGCGCAACGCCACCGCCACCGCGGTCTCCGCCACGCGCCTGGCCGGTCTGCGCCACGAGAACCTGCGCCGCGCCATCGCCTCGTCGCCGGACGTGTCGGTCCAGCTGCTCCAGGCCCTGGCCCAGCGCCTGTCCAAGACCAACGAATCCCTGGCGGACCTGGTGTTCTCGGACGTGCCGGGCCGCGTGGCCAAGGCGCTCCTGGACCTCGCGGACCGCTTCGGCCGCCCGGCCGCGGACGGCCTGCTGGTGGCGCACGACCTCACGCAGGAGGAGCTCGCCCAGCTGGTGGGCGCGTCCCGCGAGACCGTGAACAAGGCCCTGGCCGAGTTCGTTCAGCGCGGCTGGATCCGCCTGGAGAACCGCGCCGTGGTCATCCTGGACCTGCAGCGTCTGCGCCAGCGTTCGCGCTGACGCCCCCCGCCGCCGTGGAGCGGGCCACCCCGGTCAGACCCGGGTGGCCCGCTCCACGCGCATCCGGGGGGTGCCGTCGTCGCCGGCCTCGGTGACCAGGTGGTATTCCGGCACGGGGCCGCGCCGGGCACAGGGCGTGACGGAGAGCAGGAAGGCGGCGGCCGTCCGGTGTGCCGCGACCCGACGCACGATCACCTGCGTCAGCGGGGTCGCCACCTGGTCGAAGGGTGCCGTGCCCTCCGCCCCGGCGGGTCCGGGCAGCCGCAGCGGGCCGGCGAGCGCGCGACGCGCGGACACCCACGCCTGAAGTTCGGGACCGGGTTCCTCGGATGCCGGCGCGGACTGCAGCGGTGGGGTCATCGTGGCGAACACGGCCGTGTCGAAGCGTCGGTGGACGTGGGGCGCGGATCGCCAGCGCATGACGGGGCGCAGCAGGTCGGCGCGCACCCCGAGGCCACGCGCGGCCAGCAGATGGGGCAGACTCTCCGAGCCCTCCTCGAGGGAGCTGCGGCCCCCGCCCCAGGTCTCGATGCGCGCCGTGGACACGACGTCCGTGTCGGAGCGACCGGCGAGGAGCACTCCGGCCTCGTCGTGGAGCTCACGGACGGCGGCCACCACGTGCTGCCGCGCACGCCGCCGGTCCGTGGTCCCGAACGTGCGGGCCCACTGGGAGGGCTCGGGCCCGTACCACGGGCAGGAGTCGGCGTCGGACTCGATGAGCGCGCCGCCGGGCAGACCCACGCGGCCGAGCGGGGTGCGTCCCGCGCGGTGACGGAGGAAGACCTCCGGGCCGTTGTCGCCGTCCCGCACGAGCACGACGGACGACCCGGGCCGGGCGGGGCGGACCTGGCGGAAGCGCCGGTCCAGCCACTGGCGGGTGAGGTCCTCCTCCTGCCCCGGGACCGGCAGCAGCAGGCCGGCCGGGTCAGCGGACACGGACGGTGATCTCCACCTCGACGGGAGCGTCCATGGGCAGCACGGCCACGCCGACGGCGGAGCGCGCGTGGCGGCCGGCCTCGCCGAAGATCTCGGCCAGCACGTCCGAGGCGCCGTTCACCACGCCGGGCTGACCGGTGAACGCGGGGTCGGAGGCCACGAAGCCGACGACCTTGACGACCTGGGCGACCCGGTCCAGGTCGCCCACCAGCTCGTGCACCGCGGCCACCGCGTTCACGGCGCATGCCCGCGCGAGCTCCTGGGCGCGTTCGGGGGTGACCTCCGCGCCCACCTTGCCGGTGGCGGGCAGGGCGCCGGCCACGAAGGGGAGCTGGCCGGAGGTCAGCACGAGGTCGCCGTCCCGCAGCGCCGGGACGTAGGAGCCGACCGGCGCCGCGACGGCGGGTCGGTCGATGCCGAGCTCCGCGAGGCGGGCCGCGACGGCGCCGTCGCCCCAGGTGGGGGCCGAGGACTGCTCCGTCACGTTCACGCCGCCTTCGGACGCTTGAGGTAGGCCACGGGGTTGTTCCCCTCGGGGCCCGGGATCACCGTGACGAGCTCCCAGCCGTCCTCGCCCCACTGGTCGAGGATCTGCTTGGTCGCGTGGATGAGGAGGGGGATCGTGGCGTACTCCCACTGCGTCTGCTGAGTCATGGGACCCACCCTAGCCACCGGCGCGGACCCCGGAAGAGGTCCCAGGCGCCCGCGCTACACTCGCGCCCATGGCCTCCCGCACGACCCGCTTCCCCGCGCCCTCGAGCGCCCTCGGCCGCCTCCTCGCCTTCGTGGGCCTCTCGGCGGTGGCCGGCCTGCTCGTGGCGGCCCTCCTGCTGCCCGTCGCGGGCCTGGCCGGTGTCGCCGCCGCGTCGGGCCGGGAGATGCTGGACGAGCTGCCGGACGAGCTGCCCACGGAGCCGGTCTCCGTGCCGTCGCGCATCCTCTCGGAGGACGGTGAGGAGATCGCCGTCTTCTACGAGGAGAACCGCACCCCGGTCCCGCTGGACGAGATCTCGGAGCACATGCAGCACGCGATCGTGGCCATCGAGGACGAGCGCTTCTACGATCACGACGGCGTGGACGCGCGCGGCCTCATCCGCGCGACCGTGAACAACGCCACCTCCGACTCCACGCAGGGCGCCTCCACCCTCACCCAGCAGTTCGTGAACAACATGCTGGTGAACGTGCAGCAGATCCGCGGCGACTCCCGCCTCACCCTCTCCGGCTCCAAGAACATCGCGGACAAGGTCAAGGAGATCAAGCTCGCCGTCGCCGTCGAGAAGCAGATGTCGAAGGACGAGATCCTCGAGGGCTACCTCAACATCGTGCTGTTCTCCGGCCGCGCCTACGGCGTCGAGGCCGCCTCGCAGTACGTGTTCGGCAAGTCCGCCGCCGACCTGGAGAGCTGGGAGGCCGCCACGCTGGCCGGCATGGTCCAGTCCCCCACCCGGTTCAACCCGGCCCGCAATCCGGAGGAGGCCACGGAGCGGCGCAACCTCGTGCTGAACGCGATGAAGGACAACGGCTACCTCTCCCAGGAGGAGTACGACCACGCCGTCGCCCAGCCGATGGAGGTGGTGATGGAGTCCCGCCCCTCGGGCTGCCTCTACGCCAAGTTCGGCGCCTACTTCTGCGACTACGTGGAGCGGCAGATCCTCGCCGACCCCACGTTCGGCCCGGACGTCCAGTCCCGCCAGGCCCTGCTGGACCGCGGCGGACTCACCATCCGCACGACGATCGACTCGACGCTCCAGAAGGAGACCGAGAAGAACCTGCGCGCCTCCGTGCCCAACAACGAGTCGCTGGGCGCCGGCCACGCGCTCACCTCGGTGGAGGCCGGCACCGGCAACATCCGCACCATGGCCCAGAACACCGAGTACGCCATCCAGGACGAGCTCGGCCACACCTCGCTGAACTTCAATGTGGACAAGCAGTGGGGCGGCGGCCAGGGCTTCCAGGCCGGCTCCACGCTCAAGCCCTTCGTGGCCCTGACGTGGCTGCGCAACGGCAACCGCCTGGTCGACTCCGTGGACGCCTCCCGGAACGTCTACCCCACGGGCACGCGCTTCGCGGCCTCGTGCCGCCCGGGCGGCTACACCACGATCGGCGGCACCTGGCAGTTCAAGAACGTGATCCCGGGCATGCTGCGGCAGGTGCGCGTGGACGAGGGCCTCTTCTGGTCCGTGAACACCCCGACCGTCGCCACCGCGTACCAGCTGGACCTGTGCGACATCACGAGCCTCACCACCCAGCTGGGCATCACCCGCGCCCTGGACAGCTCCCCGCTGCAGCCGGACGACCCGTCCTTCCTGCTCGGCAAGGACTCGGTGGCCCCGCTGTCCTTGGCCGGCGCGTACGCCGCCATCGCCGCGAACGGCCTGTACTGCGAGCCGCGCGCCATCCTGGAGGTCACGGACACCGCCGGCAACCAGTACGACGTCGCCGACCCGCAGTGCGACCAGGTCATCGACCCGGACCACGTCCGGGAGCTGATGCCGGTCCTGCGCCACATCGGCGGCTTCAACATCGCCGAGGAGGGCGCCGGCTACGAGTTCGGCGGCAAGACGGGCACGAACGACAACGTGTCCTCCACGTGGTTCGTCGGATTCACCAGCGAGCTGGCCACCGCCGTGTGGACCGGCCGCTACAACAACCTGAAGTCCATGACGGGCGAGACCGTCAACGGCGAGGTCCGCAACCCGTTCTACTCGACCTCCATCAACGGCCCGTCCTGGCTCGAGTACAACCAGTTGGCCAAGGAGAAGTTCCCGCCGGGTGAACTGCCCGAGTGGGACGGCCCGCAGTCGGAGGACCCGGGCGAGGCCGGCGAGCACCCGGACGGACGCCAGTTCACCATCGACGACCTGGACCGGGGCGGGCCGCAGCCCCAGGCGGTCCCGGGCTTCTGACCGCGATGCGCCCCGCCGCCTCCCCCGCCCGGCGCATGTTCCGCGCCGCAGCGCCTGCCGCCGCCGGGCTGGCCGCGACGGCGGGCCTCGGCCTGGCCTGGGGCCTCGCCGAGGCCGAGGCCCGGACGGTGCGCACGCACCGACTGGCCGTGCTGCCGGCCGGGTCGGCGCCGCTGCGGGTGCTGCACCTCTCGGACATCCACCTGCTGCCCCGGCACCGGGCCAAGCGGGCGTGGCTGCGCGGATTGGATGCACTCGAGCCGGACCTCGTGGTCAACACGGGTGACAACGTGTCCGCCGCGGCGTCGGTGCCGCTCGTGCTCGACGCGCTCGGGCCGCTGCTGGCGCGGCCCGGCGTGTTCGTGCCCGGCTCCAACGACTACTACGCGCCCAAGGCGGCCAACCCCCTCCGGTACTTCGCGGGCCCCTCGCGCATGGACGCGGACCGGCCCCGGCTTCCCTCCGACGTCCTGTTCGGCGCGTTCCGCGCCGCCGGCTGGGCCGACCTGACGAACCGGGGCGCCGCTCTGGCCGTGCCGACCCGCGCCGGGACCACGCTCGAGGTCCTCGCCGCCGGCACCGACGACCCGCACCTCGGTCTGGACGCCTGGGCCGGCTTCCCCGGCTCCGCGCCCGACGACGGCGCCGGGCGGCCCGGCGACGACGGGCGGTTCCGGCTGGGCGTCACCCACGCCCCGTACCGCCGCGTGCTGGACGCCATGACCGCCGACGGCGCCGACCTGCTGCTCGCCGGCCACACCCACGGCGGGCAGGTGTGCGTGCCGTTCCTCGGCGCGCTCGTCACCAACTGCGACCTGCCCCGCCGACAGGCCTCCGGGGTCTCGACGTGGACGGCCGCGGGGCGGACCGTCCCCCTCGAGGTGTCGGCCGGCCTGGGGACCGCGCCGTCCGCGCCCGTGCGGTTCGCGTGCCGGCCCGAGGCCGTGGTGCTGGACCTGGTCCCGCGGGGCTGAGCCGCCTGTCCCGTCCGCGGCCGCGGGTACAGTGGAGCCCCGTGACCCGCGCCACCTCTCCCGCCGCCTCGTCCCTGCGTGACGCCCTGGGCGGGATCGCACCGTACCTCGAGGGCGTGCGGGCGCGCTGGGTGCTCGGGCTCGCCTCGGCCACGGCGGCGGGCCTCGTGGCCCTGGCCATCCCGCAGGTCATCCACCTGCTCGTGGACACCGTGTTCACGCAGACTGTGCTCGCCGGGCCCTCCTCCCCCGACTCCCGCGCGGACGTGTGGCGGGCCGCCGGCCTGCTCACCGTGCTCGGCCTCGCCGAGGCCGCGTTCATCGGCCTGCGCCGGTACTTCATCCTCCCGCCGGCCGCCGGGGTGGAGAACCGGGCGCGCATCGCCCTGTTCGAACGGCTCCAGCGCCTGCCGGTGGCGTTCCACGACGCGTGGCCCTCGGGGCAGCTGCTCTCCCGGGCCCAGGGCGACCTCTCGCTGCTGCGGCGGTGGATCGCGTTCGGCTCGGTCATGCTCGTGGTGGACGTGGTGACCATCGCCGTCGGCCTCGTCCTGCTGTTCCTGCTGTCCTGGCAGCTGGCCCTGCTCTACCTCGCCGCGGCCGTGCCGATCATGTGGGCGTCGTTCGGGTTCCGCAACGACTTCCGCGCCGCGTCCCGGCTCTCCCAGGACCAGGCCGGGGACCTCGCCACGTCCGTCGAGGAGTCGGTGCACGGCATCCGCGTCCTCAAGGCGTTCGGCCGCGGCGCGCACGCCCTCGACGGCTTCCGCGGGCGCGCCCGCACGCTGCAGGGCACCGAGGTGCACAAGGCCTCGGTGCTGGCCCGGTTCATCGCGCTCATCGTGGCCCTGCCGGAGACGGTGCTGGGCCTGGGCCTCGCCCTGGGCCTGTGGCTCGTGGCGACCGGGGAGCTGACAGTGGGCGCGCTCGCCGCCTACTTCGCCACCGCGGCCGTGCTGGCCGGGCCGGTCGAGTCGGTGGGCCAGCTGATGGGCATGACGCTCTCGGCCCGCACGGCGATCGACCGCCACGTGGACGTCCTCGCCACGCCCGTGGACATCGCCTCGCCCACCGGGGAGGCCGCCGTCGTGCCCCCGGCCACCGGCGCGCTCGCGTTCCGCGGGGTGCGCTTCCGCTGGCCGGACGCGGACCCGGGGCGCGGGGAGCGCGACCTGCTCGACGGCGTCGACCTCGAGCTGGTGCCCGGCGAGACGATGGCCCTGGTCGGCGCGACCGGCGCCGGCAAGTCGACGCTGCTGCAGCTGGTCCCCCGGCTGCTCGACGTCACGGCGGGCTCCGTCTGCGTGGACGGGGTGGACGTGCGCCAAATGCCGCTCGAGGAGCTGCGCCGGCGGGTGTCCGTGGCGTTCGAGGACGCCACGCTGTTCTCCGCGACCATCCGGCAGAACGTGCTGCTCGGCGCCCCGGCGGACGTGCTCGCGGACGGCCTCCACTCCCCCGCGGCGGACGCCCTGCTCGACCTCGCGCTCGAGACCGCGCAGGCGGGCTTCGTGGCGGACCTGGCGGACGGCGTCGAGACCGAGATCGGCGAGGAGGGCCTCAGCCTCTCCGGCGGACAGCGCCAGCGGATCGCCCTCGCCCGCGCGATCGCGGCGCGCCCGGACGTGCTCGTGCTGGACGACCCCCTCTCCGCCCTCGACGTGCGCACCGAGGAGGCCGTGACCGCGCGCCTGCGCGAGGTCCTCGACGGGACGACCACCCTGATCGTGGCGCATCGTCCCTCCACCGTGGCCCTGGCGGACCGGGTCGCGGTGCTGGCGGACGGGCGGATCGAGGACGTGGGGACGCACCCCGAACTGCTGGCCCGCAGCGCCGTGTACCGGCACATCATCTCGAGCCGACCGGAGGAGCAGGCATGAGCGCCGCCGACGTGAGCCGCGTGCGCGGCGTGGGGGCCGAAGAGGACCTCGACTACACCCGCGCGGAGCGCCGCTACATCCGGCGCCGGTCCTTCCGGCTGCTCGGCGAGCTCGCGCGGCCGGTCCGGGGGACGCTGCTGCTCACCGTGGTCTTCGTGCTCGTGTCCAACGCGGCGCGGGCGGCCGGGCCGCTGATCATCGCCTGGGCGATCGACGCGGAGCTGCCGCGCGTCGTCGAGGCCGTGCGGGCCGACGAATCCGTCTGGCCCATCCTCGTCCCCGTGGGCGGGGCGTACGTGGCGGCGGCCCTCATCTCCGGCGGCCTCCTGGGGGCGTACACGTGGCTCACCGCGCGGGCGAGCCAGGCCATGCTGCTGAGCCTGCGGCTGCGCGTGTTCCGGCACACGCAGCGGCTGAGCCTCGGCTTCCACGAGCGGTACACGTCCGGGCGGGTGATCTCGCGGCAGACCTCGGACCTGGAGGCGCTGCGGGAGCTGCTGGACCAGGGCGTGTCCTCGCTCGTGTCCGGGCTGATGTTCATGTCGTTCACCGCGGCGTCCATCCTGCTGCTGGACCCGCCGTCGTTCCTCGTGCTGCTGGGTGCGGCCGTGCCGGTGGCGATCGTGACGCGCTGGTACCAGGTGCGGTCCGAGGAGGCGTACCGGCGGTCGCGGGTGTCCTCGGCGCGGTCGATCGTGCACTTCGTGGAGACCATGACCGGCATCCGCGCGGTCCAGGCCTTCCGGCGGGAACGGGACAACGACGCGCGGTACCGCGACTTGGCCACGGCCTACCGGGACGACATGGTGGCCACGCTCAACCTGTTCGGCATCCTGCAGCCGGTGCTCGTGGCGACGGGCAACCTGACGGTGGCGGCGCTGCTCGTGACCGGGGGCCTGCGCGTCCTCGACGGCGACCTCGAGGTGGGGGTGCTCGTGGCGCTCCTGCTGGCCGGACGGCGCGTGTTCCAGCCCATGGAGATGGTGGCGATGTTCTACTCGTCGCTGCAGTCCGCGACGGCGGCGCTCGAGAAGGTCTCCGGCCTGCTCGAGGAGGAGCCCACCGTGGTGGAGGCCGCCGAGCCCACGCCGCTGCCCGGGGCCGACGCTCCGGGGACGGGCGTGGCGTCCGGGCGGGTGGAGTTCCGGGACGCGGTGTTCAGCTACGGACCGGACCGGGTGGTGCTGCCGGAGTTCGACCTCGTGATCCCGGCCGGGCAGACCGTGGCCGTGGTGGGCCAGACGGGTGCGGGCAAGTCGACGCTGGCCAAGCTCATCGCCCGGTTCTACGACGTCTCTGCCGGCTCGCTGACGCTGGACGGGGTGGAGCTGCGCGAGCTCAGCCAGGCGGATCTGCGGCGCAACGTGGTGATGGTGACCCAGGAGGCGTTCCTGTTCTCCGGGTCGATCGCGGAGAACATCGCCCTCGGCCGGCCCGACGCCACCGAGGCCGAGATCCAGGCGGCCGCCCGGGCGGTGGGGGCGCACGACTTCATCCTGGGGCTGCCCGAGGGCTACGCGACCGACGTCGCCAAGCGCGGCGGGCGGCTGAGCGCGGGACAGCGGCAGCTCGTGTCGTTCGCGCGGGCGTTCCTCGCGGACCCCGCCGTGCTGATCCTGGACGAGGCGACGTCGTCGCTGGACCTGCCGAGCGAGCGACTCGTGCAGGCCGGGCTGGAGCGGCTGTTGGGGAACCGGACGGCCCTGATCATCGCCCACCGGCTCAGCACCGTCGAGACCGCCGACCGGGTGCTCGTGATGCACGACGGCCGGATCGTCGAGGACGGCAGCCCCGCCGAGCTGGTGGCGGCCGACGGGCGGTTCGCGGCGCTGCACCGGGCCTGGGAGGACTCGCTCGCCTGACGGGTGGCGCGCCCGACGCGCTTTCGAACGTGGCAGAGGGCCTACCCCACGTTCGAAAGTGCGGGTCAGGCGTCGAAGGGGCGGCCCGTCAGGCGCTCGTACGCCTCCACGTAGCGGTCGCGGGTCTTGGCCACGACGTCGGCGGGCAGCTCCGGCGGGGCCTCCCCGCTGGTCTTGTCCCAGCCGGAGTCGGGGCCCGTGAGCCAGTCGCGGACGAACTGCTTGTCGAAGCTCGCCTGGGGGCGGCCGGGCTCGTAGTCCCTGGCGTCCCAGAACCGGGAGGAGTCCGGGGTGAGGACCTCGTCGCCCAGCACCACCTGGCCGGTGGCAGGGTCCACACCGAACTCGACCTTCGTGTCCGCCAGGATGATGCCGGCCTCGCGGGCGATCGCCTCGGCGCGGGCGTACAGGTCCAGGGTGAGGAACCGCAGGCGCTCGGCGGCCTCGGTGCCCACGCGCTCGACCATCTGCTCGAACGTGATGTTCTCGTCGTGCTCGCCGACCTCGGCCTTCGCGGACGGCGTGAAGATCGGCGGGTCGATCCGCGAGCCGTCCACGAGCCCGGCGGGCAGCGGCAGGCCGGCCACCGTGCCCGACGCGCGGTACTCGACCAGGCCGGACCCGGTCAGATAGCCGCGGGCGATGCACTCCACGGGGAACATGTCCAGGCGCTTGACGATCATCGCCCGCCCGGCCACGGCCGCGGGCACGTCCGTGCTCACCACGTGGTGCTCGACCGGCTCGGCGTGGGCCCCGTTGTAGCCCTCGGCCAGCTTCTCGAACCACCACAGGGTCAGCCGGGTGAGGATGGCGCCCTTGTCCGGGATCGGCGGCTCCAGCACGTGGTCGTAGGCGCTGATCCGGTCGGAGGCCACCACGAGCAGCGTCGCGGACCGCCCCGGCTCGGCGTCAGCGGGCTCGTACAGGTCCCGCACCTTGCCCGAGTAGACGTGCCGCCAGCCCGGCAGCTCGAGGGCCTCGGCCCCCGTGAACCCCACGCGCTCCCCGCTCACTTCGCTCCCTCCGTCCCCGGCACGGTGATCTCGCCGCGCTCGGCCTTGAGTCCGATGTCCGTGCGCCACTGGGCGCCGTCGAACCGGATGCGCTCGACGCCCGCGTAGGCGCGCTCGCGCGCTTGGGCCAGGTCCGCCCCGCGCCCGACGACGGCCAGCACCCGGCCGCCCGCCGTCACCACGTCCTCGCCCTGCGCCGCGGTGCCGGCGTGGATCACGTGCACGCCCTCGAGGGCGGCCGCGTCGGCCAGCCCGGTGATCACGTCGCCCCGCGAGGAGGAGGCCGGGTAGCCGGCCGAGGCCATGACCACGTCCACGGCGACGTCGTCGCTCCACTCGAGCCGGCGGTCCGCGCCGAGCCGGCCGGCCGCGGCGTCGGCGAGCAGCCCGCCCAGGGGCGTCTCGAGGCGGGCGAGCACGGCCTGGGTCTCGGGGTCGCCGAAGCGCACGTTGAACTCGATGACCTCCACGCCCTTGGCGGTCACGGCCAGGCCGCAGAACAGGACGCCCGTGAACGGGGTGCCGCGGCGGGCCATCTCGGCGAGCACGGGGCGGGCCACGCGGTCCATGACCTCGTCCGTGAAGCCCTCGGGCAGCCACGGCAGCGGCGTGTACGCGCCCATGCCGCCGGTGTTGGGGCCGGCGTCGCCGTCGTGGATGCGCTTGAAGTCCTGCGCGGGGGTGAGGGCGACGGCGTCCTCGCCGTCGCAGATCACGAAGAGGGAGACCTCGGGACCGTCCAGGAAGTCCTCGACCACCACGGTGCCGCCGACGGCGAAGCAGGCCTCGGCGTGGGCGAGGGCCTCGGCGCGGTCGGAGGTGACCACGACGCCCTTGCCCGCGGCCAGGCCGTCGTCCTTGACGACGTGGGGGGCGCCGAACTCGTCGAGGGCGGCGGCGGCCTCCGCGGCGGTGGTGCACACGCGGGAGCCGGCGGTGGGCACGCCCGCGGCGGCCATGACCTCCTTGGCGAAGGCCTTGGACGCCTCGAGCTGCGCGGCGGCCTGCGAGGGGCCGAACACGGCGAACCCGGCCTCGCGCAGGGCGTCGGAGACGCCGGCGGCCAGCGGGGCCTCGGGACCGACGACGACGAGGTCGGCCCCCAGCTCGCGCGCGAGCTCCACGACGGCGGCCGGGTCGGTGGCCTCGACGGCGTGGAGGGTGGCGAGGTCGGCCATGCCGGCGTTGCCGGGCGCCGCGTGGAGGGCGCTGACCTGCGGATCACGGGAGAGGGCGGTGAGCAGCGCGTGTTCGCGGCCGCCGTTGCCGAGCACAAGGGTCTTCACGAGCCTCAAGCCTACGCGGTGGCCCTGGCCCGGCCCGGCCCGTGGCCCCTACGGTGGAGCGCATGACGATGCCTCCCCTCCACCACGGTCAGCCCGGCGACGACCGCGATCCCCGCGACCCCCGCCACCGGCCCGGTGCGGGGCTGGGACCCGGGCTGCGGTCGGTCTGGACGTTCGTCGGCGTGATGTTCACGTGCGCCCTGATCGTCTTCTGGACGCTGCGGGGGCTCGGCGTCCAGCGCGGCGACCTCAGCCTGCCCGCCGCGCTCGGCGTGCTGGCGCTGGCGGCCGTCGCCGCGGCGGTGATCACCCGGTACGTGCGGCGCCGCTGAGCGGGGCTGGGCCCTCCAGGGTCGGCCGCCCCGGCCTGTCCGTCAGCGGATGATGCGCCGTCGCCGGGCCTCGTCGACGGCGCGGGTGCGGTTGTCCACGCCGAGCTTCTGGAAGATGTGCACCAGGTGCGTCTTCACGGTGGCCTCGGAGATGAACAGCTCCTTCGCGGCCACCTTGTTCGTGGCGCCCCGCGCGATCAGCTCGAGCAGCTGGATCTCCCGCTCGGACAGCACCTCGGAGCCGCCGGACATGCGCCCCATCAGCGTGGCCGCGACCTGCGGGGCCAGCGCCTTGCGTCCCGCCGCCGCCTGCCGCACCGCCGAGGCGATCTCCTCGCTCGGGGCGTCCTTGAGCAGGTAGCCGGCGGCGCCCGCGTTCACGGCCGCGAGGATGTCCGCCTCCGTGTCGAAGGTCGTCAGGATCAGCACCTGCACCCCCGGCCACCGCTCCCGCACGGCGCGGGTGGCGGTCACGCCGTCCATGCCCGCACCCATCTGCAGGTCCATCAGCACGACGTCCACCGCGGGCTCGCCCGCCTCCAGGACGCCGATCGCCTCCGCCCCGTCGGCGGCCTCGGCCACCACGGTCAGGTCCGGGTGCGCCTCGACGACGGCCCGCACCCCCGCCCGGACCACGGGGTGGTCGTCCACCAGCATCACGCGCACGCTCATGCGGTCTCCTCGCTCTCGGTCTGCTCGGGATCAGCGCTCCGGCCGGCCCCGGCGGCGACCAGCGGCACCCGCAGCGCCACCACGGTGCCCTCGCCGGGGGCCGACTCGACGGTGGCCTCGCCGCCCACCGCCGCGAGGCGCTCGCGCACGCTCGCCAGTCCCACGCCGGTCCCCACCCCCAGGTCGGCACCGGCGGCTCCGGCCCGGGCGCGGGCCGCGACGACGGCCGGGTCGAACCCCGCGCCGTCGTCGGCCACGTCCACCGTCAGCTCGTCGCCGAGGTAGCCCAGCGTGACGCGGGCGCGATGGGCGCCCGCGTGGGCGCCGACGTTCGCCAGGGAGGCCTGCACGGCTCGCAGCACGGCGGTCTCCACGGCCTCGGCGACCGCGACCGGCTCGCCCACGACCTCGACGTCCGCGGCCACGGGTGTCCCGGCGGCGGCCTGCCGGTCGGCGAACCCGGTGACCGCTCGTTCGAGCGCCTCGATGAGGGACGGCGCCCCGGTGCCGCGCAGGTCGCGGACGAAGCGGCGGGACTCGGCGAGGTTCTCGGCGGCCGTGGCGCGCACGGTCTCCATGCGCTGCCGGGCGAGGGCGGGGTCGGCGGCGTCGAGCGCGTCCTGGGCCGCGCGCGAGACCAGCACGATCGAGGCCAGCCCCTGGGTGAGGGTGTCGTGGATCTCGCGGGCGAGCCGCTCCCGCTCGGCGCTCACCCCCGCCCGGTGCTCGGTGCGCGCGAGCTCGGCCTGCGCGGCGCGCAGCTGCTCGGCCACGGCACGCTGGCGCTCGGACTCGGCGTGCAGGGCGCGGTACGCCCCGGAGAGCACCACGGCCACGGCGGCGCCCACCAGCGGACCGATCACGGCCGGCACCCGCACGCCACCGGCGCCCGCCGCCATCCCGGCCACCACGACGACGGCCATCGCCACCACCAGCGCGGGCCCGACCACGTGGCGCACCCACGCCTGCCGGGCCACCCGGTCGACCACGTGCAGGACGACGAAGAAGAGGGGGAAGGCGACCCACGCGAAGTCGCCGTGGTGGGCCACGAGCAGGCCCCACAGCAGCAGCACCAGGGCCAGCCAGGCGACCGCCGGACCGCGGCCGACGTCGTCGCCCCGGGCCCACCGGCGCCGCTCCAGCACGGTCCCGGCCAGGTAGACGCCCGCCAGCGCGGCGGTCAGCAGCACCAGGGTGGTGGCCGGGAACGGACCGGAGGACGCCTCCGGGGACCGGTCCGCGAGCGCGCGCGCCAGCCCCACGGTGAGCAGCGCGGCGAACGTGACGTGCAGGGCCACGCGCAGGCCGGCGAGCACGGCAGTGGTGCCGGTCTCGGTGGGCGCGGCGGCGCGGGGTGCGACGGACATGGCTCCACCCTAGGTGTAAGAGGTCATGACGTTGTTGACTCGGGCCGGGGCCAACGAGGCCGGAGGGGCGTCCCCGCAGGAGGTATGAGGCCGATGGTAGTTGTAGTGGTTCACCCACACTGCCAACGCCTCACGCCGGGCTTAGCGTGAGTCATGAGTGGGTCTCTTCTGGCAGGTGGGTGGTGTAGGAACTTCCATCCTGCCGGGCGGGGCCCGCTCGTCTCATCTCAGCCCGTACCCCGTGGCAAGAACCTCATGACCCACAACACCTAGGGCGCACCCCGGACGCGACGACGGCCCGCGGCCCCGGGGCCGCGCCGCCCCGGGGCCGCGCCGCCCCGTCGCCGGAATCAACCATTCGGTTGACCGGGTCCAGCCGCCGCGGGCGATGTGGCGACCCCTGCCCGCGCGAGACCGTGGAGGCAACCTCAGGACAGACCTCTCCAGGAAAGGACGCGCCCCGTGTTCCTCGCACTCCGCGACCTCCGCTTCGCCACCGGACGGTTCGCCCTCATGGGCTCCGTGGTGGCCCTCATCAGCCTGCTGCTCGTCATGCTCTCCGGCCTCACGGCCGGCCTGGGCGGGCAGAACACCGCCGCGATCGACCGCCTCGGCGAGCAGGGCGTGCAGCGTCTGGTCTTCGGCGGCGCGGCGGGCCAGGAGCCCACCGCGTCGTTCACCCAGTCCGAGTTCACCGTGGCCCAGCGCGACGCGTGGGCGGCCACGGACGGCGTGGCCTCCGTCGAGCCGCTCGGTGTGAGCCAGGGCCGGGCCATCGGCCTCGAGCACCCCGTGGACACGGACCCGCAGGGCCGCGCGGACGTGTCCGGCGAGCCCACCACCGGCGTGGCCACCACCGCGTTCATCGGTCTCACCCCGGGCGGCTCCGACGCGCCGGCCGGCGTCGAGCCCGGGCAGATCGTGCTCAGCCAGGACGTGGCCGACTCCCTCCACGCGCAGGAGGGTGACGCCGTCGCGGTCTCCGGCTTCGTCTACACCGTGGCCGACGTCGTGCCGACCGAGTACTACTCCCACTCCCCCGTGACGTGGCTGGCGCTCGAGGACTGGAACGCCATCTCGCACACCGCCGACGACGCGGTGCTCGGCACCGCCGGCCTGGTGCGCTTCGACGCCGGCGCCGACGTCGACGCCGTGGCCGCCGCCGGTGACGACGCCGCGGGCACCGTCGCCGAGACCGTGAAGGGCTCCTACGCCGCCCTGCCCAGCTACCGGTCCGAGAACGGCTCCCTGATGACCATGCAGGGCTTCCTGTACGGCATCTCGGCGCTCGTGGTGATCGCGTTCCTGTCCATCTGGACGGTGCAGCGCACCCGCGACATCGCGGTGCTCAAGGCCCTCGGCGGCTCGAACGGCTGGGTGCTGAAGGACTCGCTCGCGCAGGCCGCGTTCGTGCTCGTCGGGGGCGTGGCCGTGGGCACCGGGCTGGCCGCCGTGGTCGGCGCGTTCGCGGGGCGGGCCGTCCCGTTCGAGCTCTCGTGGGCCACCACCGCGGTGCCCGCCGCCGGGGTCCTCGTGCTCGGCATGCTCGCCGCCGTCGTCGCGGTCTACCGCGTCACCCGGATCGACCCGCTGGTCGCCCTCGGCGGCAACTGACCGCCCCGACGACGGCGCCGCCCGGCGCCGTCGTCCCCCTCGGCTCCGCCTCGCCCCCGCCTGGAGAAAGGACCTCCCCATGACCACCCTCACCGCCCCGCAGGCCGACCTCGACGCCCTCCGCACCCCGGCCGCCGCGGCCGCCCACCGCGTCGCCGGCGAGCGCCCCGCCGCCGCGGCCGACGCCACCCCCGCGCTGTCCGTGCGCGACCTCGTGCTGGAGTACCCGGACGGCGAGCGCGGCGTGCTGCGCGCCCTGGACGAGGTGAGCCTGGACCTGCTCCCCGGCACGTTCACCGCGATGGTCGGCCCGTCCGGCTCGGGCAAGTCCTCCCTGCTGGCGGTGGCCGCGGGCCTGGTGACGCCCACCTCCGGCTGCGTGTCCGTGGCCGGCCGCGAGATGGCCGGGCTGTCCCGGAAGGAGCGCACCGCGCTGCGCGGCCAGGAGATCGGCATGATCTTCCAGCAGCCCAACCTCATCCCGTCCCTCACGGCGGCCGAGCAGCTGGAGCTGACCGTGCACCTGGACCGTGACGCCACCCGCGCCGACCGCAGGGCCGCCAAGGCGCGGGCCCTGGAGCTGCTCGAGCGTGTGGACCTGGCCGACCAGGCCGGCAAGCGCCCGCACCAGCTCTCGGGCGGTCAGCGGCAGCGCGTGAACATCGTGCGCGCGCTGATGGCCTCGCCGACGCTGCTGCTCGTGGACGAGCCCACCTCCGCGCTGGACCGCGAGCGCTCGGCCGCCGTCGTGGACCTGCTGGGCACGCTGACCCGCGAGGAGCAGGTGGCGACGCTCATGGTCACGCACGACCACGAGTTCCTCTCCGCCACGGACCGCACCCTGACCATGGTGGACGGGCGGCTCTCCGCGGAGTGAGCCGGTGATGCCGCCGGACCTGACCCGGCCCACCGGCCCCGGACGCCCGGCGCGTCTGGGGCCCTCGCTACCCTGGACCGCATGACCCACGCCACCGTCGCCCCCGCGGGCGAGACCTTCGCCCTGTCCGACGCCGTCGAGCTCGTGGAGACCGTCCGCAACGGCTTCGTCGAGTCCCGCACGGCGGGCGCCGCCGTCGTGACCGGCCCCGACGGGCGGGTGCTGGCCGGGCTCGGCCCCGCAGACGCGCTGATCTACCCGCGCTCCACGCTGAAGCCGTTCCAGGCCATCGCGTCGCTGCGCCACGGGGCGGCGCTGGCAGGTGAGGCCCTGTCCATCGCGTGCGGCTCGCACCGGGGCACGCTCCGGCACCAGGCGCTGGCCGAGCGCATGCTCGCGGACGCCGGCCTCGACGCGTCCGCCCTGCGGTGTCCGCCGGCCTGGCCCGCGGACACCTCCGAGGTCGTGGCCCAGGTCCGCCGCGACGGCGAGGCCGCCGCCGCGACCCCGCTGGCCTTCAACTGCTCCGGCAAGCACGCCGGCTTCCTCGCGGCCTGCGCGGCATCCGGGCACGACGTCGCCACGTACCTCGACCCGGCGCACCCCCTGCAGCGCGAGGTGGACGCGGTGATCGCCGAATACTGCGGCGAGCCGGTGGCCCACACCGGTGTGGACGGCTGCGGCGCCCCCGCCGCCGTCATCTCGCTGGCGGGCCTGGCCCGCGGCATCGGGCGGGTCGCCGCGGCACCCGGCCGCGCCGACGCGGACCCGCACGCGGCCGCCGTCGCCACCGCGATGCTCGAGCACCCGTGGGCCGTCCACGGGGAGACGAGCTCCAACACCGTGGTGATGCGCGAGCTCGGCCTGCTCGCCAAGGCGGGCGCGGACGGCGTCCTCGTCATGGCCGCGCCGGACGGCACGGCCGTGGCCGTCAAGGCGCTCGACGGCGGCACGCGGGCCGGCGACCTGGTCGCGCTCGCGCTGCTGGCCCGGTTCGCCCCGGACCACGTGGACCGGGCGACGCTGCCGGGCGTGCTGGCCGCCGTCGTGCCCCCGGTGCTCGGCCGGGGTGAGCCGGTCGGTGAGATCCGCCTGGCCGCGCCGGTGCGGGACCTCGTGGGGGACGTCCTGCCGGCCTTCGAGGCGCGGGCGTGACCACCGGCTCCGTGCCCCGCCGCCGGGTGCCTGTCGTCGAGGGCCACGCGGCGCTGCTGGCGTGGGCACGCGCCCACGAGGAGGACCCCGCGGCGGCCGCCGCGCTGCCGCGCCCCACGCGGGCCATGGCGGTGCGCTTCGCGCTCGAGGAGCTGGCGACCCGCGTGCCCGGGAACTCGGTGGAGGTGCGCGTGCCGCCCTTCGGCGTCGCCCAGTGCCTCCCCGGGCCCCGGCACACCCGCGGCACCCCGCCCAACGTGGTGGAGATGGACGCCGTGACATGGCTGTCCCTGGCCACGGGGCTGACGACCTGGGAGGACGCGACGGCGGCCGGCGGCGTGCGCGCCTCGGGCGTGCGGGCCGACCTCGGCGCGCACCTGCCGCTCGTGCGGCCGTGAGCGAGGGGTGTCCGGCAGTCCTCTCGGCGGCACCGACCGTTCGAACGTCGGCACCGTTCCTCGTCGCGGGATGCAGCTCTGCCGATCCCGCCCCGGACACCGCGGCGAAGGCACAGCTCGCCCGTGCCTGCGGGCAGGTCGTGCTCCCGCTGGAGGAGTATCAGGCCGCGGTCGACGAGCTCAACGTCACGCAACGCGCCGGCCAGAGCGTGCTCCGGGAGTGCCGCCACCGCCGCGGGCACGCGCGACTGGCCCCAGCGGCCGACTCGATAGACTGGCGCGCATGACCTCCGCCCCCGAGCCGACCCCCGATCAGCGCGCCTACACCGTCCGTCGCGCCCCGCGGCTGACCGCGGTGCTCGCGGTGGCGCTCGCGCTCGGCCTGCTGATCGCACTCGTGATTACCACCGCGGTCCACGCCTCCCCCACCCCGCCCGCGGACCCGTACTCCGGCATCCCGCTCTCCTTCTCGGAGACGTTCGGCTTCGCATCGCTGCTGAGCATGCTCGGCACGAGCGTGCTCGGGCTGCTCGTGTGGCTGCTGCTGGACCGCCGCTCCCGGTCGACCGCGCGCACCGTGGTCCTCGAGCGCACCGACGACCCGGCCGTGGCGGACGTCCGCCTGGACCGTGTGGACGCGGGTGCCCCGCCCGCC
>NZ_JABFBA010000004.1:28253-40201 GCF_017168445.1 Micrococcus sp. KRD026
CGCACCACCCCCACCGAAAGGACCCCCGAGCAGTGATCGCACCGCGCACCCGACGAGGCGACGGCCGCCTGACCGCCGCCCTCGACCCCCAGGACCAGGGGCCGCAGGACGAATGCGGCGTGTTCGGCGTGTGGGCGCCGGGCGAGGAGGTCGCGAAACTGGCCTACTACGGCCTGTACGCCCTCCAGCACCGCGGCCAGGAGTCCGCGGGCATCGCCGTCTCGGACGGCGGGCGCATCGCCGTCTACAAGGACATCGGCCTGGTCTCCCAGGTGTTCGACGAGGCCACCCTGACCGCACTGAGCGGCCACATCGCCGTCGGCCACTGCCGCTACTCCACCACCGGCGTGAACAAGTGGGCCAACGCCCAGCCCACCCTGGGCGCCACCGCCGACGACGGCACGGTCGCCCTGGCGCACAACGGCAACCTCGTGAACTCCGCCGAGCTGCTGCGCATGGTGCACGCCGCGGACGGCCGCCACACCCACGGTGAGATGAAGCAGGGCAACACCACGGACACCGCCCTGGTCACGGCCCTGCTGCACGGCGCCCCCGGGGACCGCCTCGAGGAGACCGCCCTCGAGCTGCTGCCGAAGATCCGCGGCGCCTACTGCTTCGTGTTCATGGACGAGCACACCCTCTACGCCGCCCGCGACCCGCAGGGCGTGCGCCCGCTCGTGCTCGGCCGCCTCGAGCGGGGCTGGGTGGTGGCCTCCGAGCAGTCGGCCCTCGCCACCGTCGGCGCCTCGTTCATCCGTGAGGTCGAGCCCGGCGAGATGATCGCGATCGACGAGGAGGGCATCCGCTCCACCCGCTTCGCCGAGTCCAAGCCGGCCGGCTGCGTGTTCGAGTACGTCTACCTCGCCCGGCCGGACGCCACGATCGCCGGGCGCTCCGTGTACGAGTCCCGCGTGGAGATGGGCCGCCGCCTCGCGCTCGAGCAGCCGGTCGAGGCCGACGTCGTGATCCCCGTGCCCGAGTCCGGCACGCCCGCCGCCGTGGGCTACGCGGACGCCTCGGGCCTGCCGTTCCGCCAGGGGTTCGTGAAGAACGCGTACGTGGGCCGCACCTTCATCCAGCCGTCCCAGACGCTGCGCCAGCTCGGCATCCGCCTCAAGCTCAACGTCGAGTCCACCGTGGTGGCCGGCAAGCGCGTCGTGGTGGTGGACGACTCGATCGTGCGGGGCAACACCCAGCGCGCCGTCGTGCGGATGCTCAAGGAGGCCGGCGCCGCCGAGGTGCACGTGAAGATCTCCTCCCCGCCCGTGAAGTGGCCCTGCTTCTACGGCATCGACTTCGCCACCCGCGCCGAGCTCATCGCCAACGGCGCCGCGGTGGACCAGATCGCCGCGTCCATCGGCGCCGACTCGCTGGCCTACATCAGCGAGGAGGGCATGATCGAGGCCACCGGGCAGCCGCGCGAACGCCTGTGCACCGCCTGCTTCACCGGCGACTACCCGATCCCGCTGGCCGACGAGGGCGAGCGCGGCAAGGGCCTGCTGGAGCCGGTCGCCGTGTCGCCCGCGTCCACCGTGGTGCTGGACGAGGGCGGCGAGACCACCACCGTGACCGCCACGGGCTGCGAGCCCAGCCCGGACGCCGACGACGAGAAGCTGCTCACCGAGACGGATAGGACCCCGCTGTGACCCCGAACCAGACCCCCTCCTCCGCCGCCCCGATCACCTACGCCTCGGCCGGCGTCGACGTGGAGGCCGGCGACTGCGCCGTCGAGCTGATGAAGGACGCCGTGAAGGCCACCCACACCCCCGAGGTCATGGGCGGCATCGGCGGCTTCGCCGGCATGTGGGACGCCTCCGCGCTGCTGCAGTACCGCAAGCCGCTGCTGACCACGTCCACGGACGGCGTCGGCACCAAGGTGGCGATCGCGCAGGCGATGGACAAGCACGACACCATCGGCCAGGACCTCGTGGGCATGGTCGTGGACGACATCGTGGTGGTCGGCGCCCAGCCCCTGTTCATGACCGACTACATCGCGTGCGGCAAGGTCGTGCCCGAGCGCATCGCGGACATCGTGCGCGGCGTGGCCGAGGGCTGCCGCCTGGCCGACACCGCGCTCGTGGGCGGCGAGACCGCCGAGCACCCGGGCCTGCTGGCCGCAGACGAGTACGACGTGGCGGGCGCGGCCACCGGCGTGGTCGAGGCGGACATGGTCCTGGGCGCGGAGCGGGTGCAGTCCGGCGACGTCGTGATCGGCATGGCCTCCTCCGGCATCCACTCGAACGGCTACTCGCTCGTGCGCCGCGTGGTGAACGCCGCGGGCTGGTCCCTGGACCGCGAGGTCACCGAGCTCGGCTGCACCCTCGGCGAGGAGCTGCTCGTGCCGACCCGCATCTACTCCCGCGCCTGCCTCGACCTGGTGCAGCGCCTCAACGGCCACCAGGGCGGCTCGGACCTGCCGGTGCGCGCGTTCAGCCACGTGACCGGCGGCGGCCTGGCCGCGAACCTGGCGCGCGTGCTCCCGCAGGGCCTCATGGCGACCGTCGAGCGCGACACCTGGTCCCTGCCGCCCGTGTTCCGCCTGGTGGGCGAGCTCGGCCGCGTTCCGCAGTCCGACCTCGAGCGCACCCTCAACCTCGGCGTGGGCATGGTGGCCGTGGTGGACCCGGAGGTGGCCGCGACGTCGATCTCCGTGCTCGTGGACGCCGGCATCGACGCGTGGGAGATGGGCACCATCGGCGCCCTCACCGACGACGCGGCGGCCGCAGGCCTGAACTTCGTGCAGGGCGCCAAGGGCGTCGACGGCGGCGCCGTGCTGATGCGCGGCCAGTACGCCGCCTGACCCCACGGGGCGTTTTCGTTCGGGAAACGGCGGCCTCCGGGGTGTTTTCGTTCGGGAAACGGCGGTTCACGACGCGAACACCCGCCCGCCGAGCCGGGCCCGGTGCGTCTGCACCTCGGCGACGACGCGCCGGAAGTCGTCCCGTGCGTCGTCCACCGTGGCCCAGATCTGCGTCCAGCCCGCGCGCGCCCATCCCTCGTCTCGCCACGAGTCCACCGCGAGCTGTGCCGGGTCGAGGTGGTGACCGCCGTCGTAGTGGACCACCAAGCGCCACTGCCGCCACCCCAGATCCGCGTCCGGTGACCGGGCCCGGCCCGGGTGCAGCACCAGCTGGAGCTCCGGCTCGGGCAGGCCGGCGTGGAGCAGGGCCAGTCGCAGGGCTGTCTCCTGCGGGGAATCCGCGCCCACCCGCACCAGCTCGAGTGCGGCACGGGCGGTGCGCACTCCCTTGAACCGTCCGGCACGCAGGAGCGCGGACCGCAGGGCCGCCGTCGTGGTCCGTGGTGAGCGACGCCCCTCCGGCGACCACGGCCGATGGATGAGGGCGTCCCCGGCCGCCACGACGGGCTCGAGCATGCCTGGACGAAGCAGCGCGGCCAGATCCGCCCAGGATCGCTCCAGGCTCGTCAGGCGGATCCCGTGGAGGGCTGTGACGTCCGCGGCCGGGACGAGGCGGGCATGCGAGGTGATCTCCGGTCGGACGCTCGCCCCGCGCGGGTGCGGCCGGGACACGTGCACCGTGCCGTCCTCCGCCAGGAACGGCGGCAGCGGCACGCGGTGCAGGAGCAGCGCCGTGAGGTGGGAGGCCACTCCCCCGCTCGCCTCCACGATCGCGGCCGTCTCCTCCGGCGCGAAGGGAGCGGGGGCCTCGACGTAGCCGAGATCCGCCCACGAGCCGAGGTGGTCAGACCGGAGCCGATGGACCCCATGCGTCACGCGCCGCACGTCACCGCCGCGGACCAGTCGCTCCGAAACCCCGGCCGCGCGCAGGTCGCCACGGGTGAACGGCCGGCCGGCCTCGGCGATGTCCGATAGGGGCAGGGAAGACGTGACCATGCCCGTGACGATGGCTCAACCCGGCCGACCCCGGCCGCGCGGGAGCACCCACCGTGGACGAGGACGTCGGCGGCGCCGCCTGTGCAGGAGTCGTGCGTGGCCCCGGGCCACCCGGTGTCCACACCCCCGGCGCCCGCCATTTCCCGCACGAAAACGCCCCGGCGCCCGCCGTTTCCCGCACGAAAACGTGGGTGGGGGTCAGAGGCGGGCGTCGAGCCAGGCCAGCGCGTCGGCGACCGGGGCGCGCCAGCGCCAGCGGGCCTTGGCGTCGGCGCGGGTGGGGCCGAGGTTGATCAGCCCCGTCTCATGCCCGGCCCGCTCGGCCCGCAGCACGAACCGGTAGCCGCTCATCACGGCCAGCGAGGTGCCGACGGCGAGCACCGTGCCGCCGTCGTCGGCCATCGCCTCCGCGGCCGCGCGCCGCGCCGGGGGCACGGACTCGCCGAAGTACACGACGTCCGGCTTGAGCTTCACGGAGCCGCACACCCGGCAGCCGACCATCGTGAACTCCTCCACCCAGTGCTGGTCGAGGGAGACGTCCCCGTCGGGGTTCACGGCGTCCGGGTCGATCGCCACGCGCTCGAGGTAGCCCGGGTTGGCGGCCTCGAGCCGCAGGTCCAGGTCACGGCGGGACTCGGTGGCCCCGCAGTTCAGGCAGGCCACGCGCGCCAGGTCCCCGTGGAGCTCGATCAGCCGGTCCTCCGGCATCCCCGCCGCGCGTCCGGCCTCGGCGTGCAGCCCGTCCACGTTCTGGGTCAGGACGCCGGCGATCCGCCCCTCGGCCGCCCAGCGCGCGAGGATGCGGTGCGCCTCGTTCGGGCGGGCCTGGTCCATGCGGCGCCAGCCCACGAACGAGCGCGCCCAGTAGCGGTGGCGGGCGGCCGGGTCGTCCCGGAACTCCTGGTACGTCATCGGCCGGTGGCGGTGCAGGGACCCGTTCGGCCCCCGGTAGTCCGGGATGCCGGAGTCCGTGGACACGCCGGCCCCGGTGATCACGAGCGGGCGGGACTCCTCCATCAGACGCAGCAGACCTCGAGACGCCGTCTCGGGGTCCTGCAGCGGTGCTGTCTCATCCACCACCCTGGCGATCGACCGCAGGGCGGCCTGATGCCCGTCCAGGGCCGGATGCCGTGCGGGCGTCATCGCGCCCGCGCGTCGTCGTCCTCGTCCTCCGCGTAGAGGTCCGCGTACGGATCCTCGTACTCGGGCTCCTGGTCCTGCTCCGGGCCGCGCGTGCGTCCGCCCGTGAGCTCTCGCTCCAGTGCCGAGAGGTCTGTTCCGGGAGAGAAGTACTTCATCTCCCGTGCCTGCTTCGTGGCCTTCGCCTTCTGACGGCCGCGCCCCATGAGCGTGACCCCCTTCGCATCTCTCGCCGCCTCGGATCTGTGGCGCACAGGGGCCCGCCGAGGTCTTCACTGGTCAATATGGTTCGTGCGGACAAGGATACATGACCCGCCGGACGGCCTGTGGACGACGACGACCGGCCCGGTCCGGCGGGGCGTGCAGTGGCGCCGGGTGCGGCGCGGGCGGCCGCGGCACGGGCGGCATCCGGCTGGACGGGCGTGACACACACCCTGTACGGACGCTGGACGACCGGCTAGGTGTAGGAGGGCATGACGTTGTTGACTCGGGTCGGTGCCAGTGAGGCCGGAGGAGCGTCTCCGCAGGAGGTATGAGGCCGATGGTAGTTGTAGTGGTTCACCCACACCTGCAGGGCCTCACGCCGAGCCTGCTCTGAGGAGTACGGGCGGGCGTAGAGGACCTCGTCCACCATCAGCCGGTTGTACCTCTCCACCTTCCCGTTATGGCGCGGGGTGTAGGGCCGGATCCGGTGATGCCGGCCCCCGAGCGAGACCACCTTCGCGGTGAAGTCCACGGCCCGGTAGTTGTTCCCGTTGTCCGTGATCACCCGGTCCACGGTGATGCCGTGGGCGGCGAAGAACGCCCTCGCCCGGCAGAAGAGTCTCACTCGCCGCCCCGGCCGCCCCGGCCGCCCCGGCGAAGGCCAGCGCCGCCACCACGCAGACCGCCGACCGGGGCCTGGGCCCCGGCCAGAACCGTGCCGGCGGCAACCCGAACTCCCCGGAGAAGCTGGTCCGATCCATCTCCTCGGACCACCTCCGCCAGGACATCGAGGCGTTCGCGGCCATCGCGGACGAGCACGGCAACCGCGCCGCGGGCACGCCGGGCTTCCAGGCCTCGCTCGACTACGCCGTGGGCGAGCTCGAGGAGGCCGGCTACGACGTCGAGCTCCAGGAGTTCGAGATCACCTACACCGAGACCCTGCGGGACCGGCTCGCGCAGACCGGACCCGTCCAGCGCGACCTCGAGCACACCGTCTTCACGTCCTCGCCCTCGGCGCAGGTCACCGACGCCCCGCTCGCGGCCCCCGCCGGCGCCGCCACCGGCTGCGCCGACGCGGACTGGGCCGACGCGGACCTGACCGGCAGCGTCGCCCTGGTCTCCCGGGGCGACTGCACCTTCGCCCAGAAGTCCCAGGTCGCGGCCGCCTCCGGCGCCGAGGCCGTCATCATCTACAACAACGCCGAGGGCGCGCTGAACGGCACCCTGGGCGCCGCGCCGGGCGACGTCGTCGGGACCGTGGGCGTGACCCGCGAGCTGGGCGCCGATCTGCTGGCCCAGACCCGCGCCGGCGGCGCCACCGTCACCCTGGACCTCGAGCAGCTTGTGGAGCAGCGGCCCACCTGGAACGTGCTGGCGGAGACGCGCACGGGCAGCGACGACGACGTCGTGATGCTCGGCGCCCACCTGGATGGCGTGCCGGAGGGCCCGGGCATCCACGACAACGCCTCGGGCGTCGCGGCGACCCTCGAGGTCGCGCGCCAGGCCGCCAAGGCCAACAAGGCCGAGAGCAAGGTCCGCTTCGCCCTGTGGGGTGCCGAGGAGATCGGCCTGCTGGGCTCGCACCACTACGTGGACACCCTGACCGCCGCGGAGCGTGAGGACATCATCCTCTACACCAACCTGGACATGGTGGCCCCGCTGGACCACCAGAACACGCTCGGCGTGCTCACGGCCGACTGGTCGATCGGTGCTGAGTCCCTGCTCGGCGCGCAGCTCGACCGCGACGGCCACACGCACCAGCCCGAGGGCAGCAACGGCCGCTCGGACTACGCGCCGTTCGTGGACGCGGGCATCGCCTCGACGGGCCTGCTCTCGATCCGCGACGACAACTACCACACGCCCCAGGACGACATCGACAACGTCTCCATCACCACGCTGACCCACACGGCCCGCGCGGTGGCGAACCTGATCGGCACCCTCCAGCAGGACGCCGACGCCCTCGGCACCCGCTGACCCGAGCGGCTCCGTCCGTCTCACAGATGCCGTCGGGGGCGGTTTCGGGTGGTATCCAGGCCGGATACCACCCGAAACCGCCCCCGACGCGCCAGAGGGAGGAGGAACACGGTCCGTCGGTCCCGGCGTCAGCCCTTCCGGGTCACGGTGAGGCCGTTCTCGCCCTCGACACGGTCCACGACCACGGTGTCCCCGTCCGCGATCTCCCCGGCGAGGATGCCGCGGGCCAGGCGGTCGCCGATCTCGCGCTGCACCAGGCGGCGCAGGGGCCGGGCGCCGTAGGCCGGGTCGAACCCGGTCGCGGCGAGCCACGCCTTGGCGGCGTCGGACACCTCGAGGGTGAGGCGGCGGTCCGTCAGGCGCGCCTGCAGGGACTCGACCTGCAGGTCCACGATCCGCGTCAGCTCGGCCACGGTGAGCGCGTCGAACTGCACGATCTCGTCCAGGCGGTTGAGGAACTCGGGCTTGAACGCCCCGCGCACCACGGACATCACGGACTCGCGCTTGGCGGCCTCGTCCAGGGTCGGGTCCACGAGGAACTGCGAGCCCAGGTTCGAGGTGAGGATCAGGATCACGTTGCGGAAGTCCACGGTGCGGCCCTGGCCGTCGGTGAGGCGGCCGTCGTCGAGCACCTGGAGCAGGATGTCGAAGACCTCGGGGTGGGCCTTCTCCACCTCGTCCAGCAGCACCACCGAGTACGGGCGACGCCGCACGGCCTCCGTGAGCTGGCCGCCCTCGTCGTAGCCGACGTAGCCCGGAGGGGCGCCGACCAGGCGGGAGACGGAGTGCTTCTCCGCGTACTCGGACATGTCGATCCGCACCATGGCGCGCTCGTCGTCGAAGAGGAACTCCGCGAGCGCCTTGGCCAGCTCGGTCTTGCCCACGCCCGTGGGGCCCAGGAACAGGAACGAGCCCGTGGGCCGGTTCGGGTCCGCGATGCCGGCCCGCGAGCGGCGCACCGCGTCCGCGACGGCGACGACGGCGTCCCGCTGCCCGATCAGCCGCTCGCCGAGGTGCTCCTCCATGGTGAGCAGCTTCTCGGACTCGGCGGTGAGCATGCGCCCGGCGGGGATGCCGGTCCAGGCGGAGACCACCTCGGCGATGTCGTCCGCCGTGACCTCCTCGGAGACCATCGGCTCGGTGGCCGAGCGGTCGGCCTCGCGGGCGGCGCGGTCCGCCTCCTCGAGCTGCTTCTCCAGCGCGGGGATCTCGCCGTACAGCAGGCGGGAGGCCTCGGCGAGGTCGCCGTCGCGTTGGGCCTTCTCGGCGAGCGAACGCAGCTCGTCCACCTTGGCGCGCAGGTCGCCGGCCTGGTTGAGGGTGGCCTTCTCCGCGTCCCAGCGGGCGGTGAGGGCGGTGAGCTCCTCCTCGCGGTCCGCCTTCTCCGCGCGCAGGGCGTCGAGCCGCTCGATGGACGCGGGGTCCGTCTCGCCTTCGAGGGCGAGCTCCTCCATGGTCAGGCGGTCCACCTGGCGGCGCAGGACGTCGATCTCCTCCGGGGCGGAGTCGATCTCCATGCGCAGGCGTGAGGCGGCCTCGTCCACGAGGTCGATGGCCTTGTCCGGCAGCTGGCGGCCGGTGATGTACCGGTGGGACAGCGTGGCCGCGGCCACGAGCGCGGAGTCGGCGATGGCCACCTTGTGGTGGGCCTCGTAGCGCTCCTTGAGCCCGCGCAGGATGGCGATCGTGTCGTCCACGCTGGGCTCGCCCACGAAGACCTGCTGGAAGCGGCGCTCCAGGGCGGGGTCCTTCTCGATGTTCTCGCGGTACTCGTCCAAGGTGGTCGCGCCGATCAGGCGCAGCTCGCCGCGGGCCAGCATGGGCTTGAGCATGTTGCCGGCGTCCATGGCGCCCTCGGACGCGCCCGCGCCCACGACGGTGTGGATCTCGTCGATGAACGTGACGACCTGCCCCTCGGCGGCCTTGATCTCCTCGAGGACGGCCTTCAGGCGCTCCTCGAACTCGCCGCGGTACTTGGCGCCGGCGACCATGGCGCCCAGGTCCAGGCTGATCAGCGTCTTGCCGCGCAGGGACTCGGGGACGTCCCCGGCCACCATCCGCTGGGCCAGGCCCTCGACGACGGCGGTCTTGCCGACGCCGGGCTCGCCGATGAGCACGGGGTTGTTCTTGGTGCGGCGCGAGAGCACCTGCACCACACGGCGGATCTCGGCGTCGCGGCCGATCACCGGGTCGAGCTTGCCGGAGCGGGCGATCTCGGTGAGGTCCGTGCCGTACTTCTCCAGGGACTGGAAGGTGGTCTCCGGGTCCTGGGTGGTGACGCGGGAGTCGCCGCGCACCAGGGTCAGGGCGGCGGCGAGCGCCTCGAGGCTCGCCCCGTTCGAGCGCAGTGCCTCACCGGCCTCGCCGGAGTCCGCTGCCACGCCGAGCAGCAGGTGCTCGGTGGAGACGAACTCGTCCGAGCGCTGCTCGGCCTGGGTGCGCGCGTTCTGCACGACCTGCAGGGCGGCGCGCGAGAACTGGGGCTGGGCCACCGTGCTGCCCTGGGTGGAGGGCAGGCGTCGGATGGCCGAGGAGGCCGCCGTGGAGACGGCGTCGGGGTCGGCCCCGGCGGCCTTCAGGACGGCCACGGCGACGGACTCCCGCTGGTCCATCAGGGCCTTCAGCAGGTGGGCCGGCTCGACCTGGGGGTTGCCGGCGGTGGAGGCGTTCATGGCCGCAGCCGAGAGCGCCTCCTGGCTCTTGGTGGTGAACTTGGCATCCATGGACTATTGGCTCCTTCTCTCCCGTGTCCCGGGGTGTCGGACAACCGTCGACCGCGGGCCGTTCCCGCCGCAGACGAAGTTGAGTCTATATAGCTCAACCCTCCACGCACCAGGGCTATTCCCCCTCGCGCCGGTACGTTGGTGCCATGGCCGGCTCCACAGCGGCGCCCCGGCGCCTCCGCACGTACACCCGACCGCGGGTGTCCCTGCTGTACGTCCTGCGCCGCACCCTGCACCGGCTCTTCGAGCTGCAGGTCTGGGATGTGGCCGCCGCCATGACCTTCTTCGGGGCGCTGTCCCTGCTGCCCACCGTCATCGCCCTGCTCTCCGTGGTCTCGCTGCTGGGCGTCGAGGAGGAGACCGTGGACGCCGCGGCCCACCTGGCCGCCGAGATCTGGCCGTCGCTGACGCCCGACGTCGTCCGCGAATGGATCCTGACCCTCGGCTCGGCCGGGCCCGGCACCGGCGCCGTCGTCCTGGGGGCCGTCGGCACCGTGGTGTCCGCTTCGGGCGCCGTCGGCGCGTTCCACCGGGCCATGCACCGCATCCACGACACCCGCGAGGGCCGGCCCTTCCTCCACTTCCGCCTCGTGGTCTTCGTCGAGACGCTCGCCCTCATGCTCGGCGCCGTGCTGATCACGATCCTGGTGGTCGTCGGCGGCGACCTCTCCCTGCGCCTCGGCCAGGCCGTCGGCCTGCCGGAGGAGACGGTCCAGACGTGGAACGTGGTGAAGTGGCCGGTCATCCTCGTGGTGATCGCCCTGATCGTGACCCTCGCCTACCGCCTGGGGCCCAACGTCCGGCAGCCCCGCTACCGCCCGCTCTCGCTCGGCGCCGTGGCCGTGGTGGTCCTGCTCTTCGGCGCCACCGTGGCCCTGGGCTGGATCACGGACCGGTTCGGCCAGTTCGCCGTGGTCGGGCGGATCAACTCCGCGATCGGCGTGCTCGCCCTCGCGTGGGTGGCGTGCATCGTGCTGCTGGCCGGGGCCGCCTTCGACGCGGAGGTGCTGCGTGCCCGCCAGCTGGCCGTCGGCATCGACGCCTCCGTCGAGATCCAGCTGGCGACGCGGCACACCGCGGTGCTCGAGGCCTCCGAACGGCACGAGGCCCGCAACCGCCGCCTGGCCCGGCTCGTGGCCGACGCCGTGCGCGCCGGCGAGGACCTCACGATCGAGGCCACACCCCTGCTCTCCGAGGAGGGGCGCCTCCTCGCGGTCGAGTCGGGGCGGCGGGACCCGGAGGACGTCAGCTCGGGCAGCCCGTTCCACGCGGACCCGGTGTCCGACGATGGCGCCCGCCTCGAGCCGACGTCCCGGCCCGACGACTGACAGGTCAGCGCTCCCGGGCCTCGAACGCCTCGACCTGGGCACGCAGCGTCTCGGCCGCGATCTCCTCGTCGAGGCCCACCATGCCGAGGTACACGAGCTCGTCCCCGTCCGTGACGCCGCCGACGGTCATGGTGAACAGGGCCGTGTCCATGCCCGAGTTCCCCAGAGCGATGTGGACCGCGTCCGGCACGCCGGGCACCTTCGTGAAGGCCGCCTGGACGCCGTCCGGGTCGCCGAACGTGCCGCACGTGTCGGCCAGCTTGCCGAAGGGCGCCAGCAGATCGGTGCCGTCGTCGGTGACCGCGACCATGCCGAACGCCCCGGCCTGGGAACCGGCCAGGCCGGTGACGGCGGCCGGGTCCACCTCGTACTGGGCCAGCGCACCGCCGAGCCCGGGCGCCTGCTGCGTGTTGATCTGCTCGATGAGGTCCGCGCAGGCGCCCGTGGGGGTGACGCCCGTCAGGCTCAGGCTGGTGCTGATCGGCTCGCCGCCGCCGGCCTGGGTCTCCATGCCCGTGAACACGCCGCCGGGCGCGGTCTCCGGGGTGAGCAGGACGTCCTCGAGCGCCTCCACGCGCTCCTCCTGCTCGTCCGTGAGGTCCGAGCCGGCCCCCGTCGGGGCGGACTCGGACGCGTCGGCCGAGGAGGACGAGGCCTCGCCGCCTCCCCCGCCGCAGCCGACGAGCGCGAGGGCGCCCACGGCGAGCAGGGACAGGGCGACGG
>NZ_JABFBA010000004.1:40301-55281 GCF_017168445.1 Micrococcus sp. KRD026
CCTCCGACCCGCCCCCTCCCGACGGCGACACAGAAGGCCCTCCATGACCCGCATCCACTCCCGCCTCCTCGGCACCGTGGGGCTCACCGCGTCGGCGGCGCTGCTCACCGGCTGCGCCGTCCTCGGCGGCGACGCCGGATCCGCCGGCATCGTGTCCGACGACGACCTGAGCACCTCGTACGGCCTCGTCCAGCCCGGCGTCCTGACGGTCTGTTCCGACGTCCCCTACCCGCCCTTCGAGTTCGAGGAGAACGGTGAGCTGACCGGCTACGACATCCAGCTGGTCGAGGCGGTGGCGGAGAAGCTGGGCCTCGGGGTGAACGTGATCGACTCCTCCTTCGAGGCCATCGAGTCGGGTGCCTCGCTCACCGGCTGCGACGTGAACGCCTCGTCGATCTCCATCACCGAGGCCCGTCAGCGCGTCATGGCCTTCACCCTCCCCTACCTCGACGACGACCTCGTCCTGGTCGCGAAGAAGGGCTCCGGCATCACCGACGTCGACTCCGCGAAGGGCCGCCGGATCGGCGTGCAGGCCGCGACCACCGGCGACGAATACGCCCAGCAGAACGGCCTGAGCCCCGTGCAGTTCGAGGACGGCGGCATGCAGGTCCAGGCCCTGCAGGCCGGCACCGTGGACGCCGCCCTGGGCAACCAGTCCGTGTTGCTCTACTCCCTCAAGGACGACGATCGCTTCGAGGTGGTCGAGTCGCTGCCCACGGGCGAGCAGCTCGGCATGGCGGTCGGCCCGCAGAAGGCGCAGCTCGGCTCCGCCGTGAACCGCGCGCTGCAGGAGCTGCGCAACGACGGCACCGTGGCCGAGCTCCAGGAGCGCTGGTTCGGTCAGGCACAGGAGGACTACCGATGAGCACGCAGGCCCCCGTCTCGCCGGCACCGGCCATGAAGCCCGGCCGCGCGCGCCGCCGTCGTCGGCTGTCCCTGATCATCCAGGCGGCCGTCTTCGTCCTCGCCCTCGTCGTCCTGGCCGTCCTCATCGACTGGGGCGCGCTCGCCGAGAACGTCCTGAACTTCCCCGCCGTGGCCCCGATGTTCCCCAACGTGATCCTCGTGGGGCTGGGCAACACGCTGTTCTACACGGTCACCTCGTTCGTCGTCGGCCTGCTGGGCGGCATCGTGCTCGCGCTCATGCGCCTGAGCTCGTTCGGCCCGTACCGGTGGCTGGCCACCGCCTACGTGGAGTTCTTCCGCGGCGTCCCCGCGCTGCTGGTGTTCCTCGCCTTCGGCTACGGGGTGCCCTTCGCGTTCGGGGTGTCCTGGCCGATCCCCGTCGTCGTGATGGTGGCCCTGGGCATGGTCTCGGCCGCGTACATCGCCGAGACCCTGCGTGCCGGCCTGCAGGCGGTGCCCCGCGGCCAGATGGAGGCGGCCCGGTCCCTCGGCATGCCGACGTGGCGGGCCATGGTCACCATCGTGATCCCCCAGGCGTTCCGCATCGTGCTGCCGCCGCTCACCAATGAGGTCATCCTCCTGACCAAGGACTCCTCGCTGGTCTACGTGCTCGGCCTGGCCGCGCACGAGTACGAGCTCACCAAGTTCGGTCGCGACGGCATCTCCGCCCTCGACGCCGGCATGACGCCGATCCTTGTGGCCGGCCTGTTCTACCTCGTGATCACCGTGCCGCTGTCCCTGTTGGCCCGCCGGTTCGAGGCCCGTTCGACCAAGAAGGGGCACTGAGATGGCCCAGCAGAACCCCATCACCGGATCCTTCGGCGCGGTGGCCGCCGCGGACGCCGCCGGCGTGCACGTGGCCGGCCTCAACAAGTCCTTCGGCGCCAACCACGTGCTGCGCGGCATCGACCTCGACGTCGCCCCCGGCGAGGTCGTGTGCCTGATCGGCCCGTCCGGCTCGGGCAAGTCCACCCTCCTGCGCTGCGTGAACCTGCTGGAGAAGCCCGACTCGGGCGTCGTCACGGTCGGTGAGTTCACGGTCACGGACGAGGACGTGGACCTGGACCTGCTGCGCCGCCACGTGGGCATGGTGTTCCAGCAGTTCAACCTGTTCCCGCACCTGTCCGTGCTGGAGAACTGCACCGTGGCCCAGCTCAAGGTGCTCAAGCGGGGCAAGGCCGAGGCGGTGGACATCGCCCGTCGGCAGCTGGCCCGCGTGGGCCTGGCCGAGCTCGAGGACCGCTACCCGGACCAGCTCTCCGGCGGCCAGCAGCAGCGCGTGGCGATCGCCCGGGCGCTGGCCATGGACCCGCAGCTGATGCTCTTCGACGAGCCCACCTCGGCCCTCGACCCCGAGACCGTCGGCGACGTCCTGGCGATCATGCGTCAGCTGGCCCGCGACGGCATGACCATGCTCGTGGTCACCCACGAGATGGGCTTCGCCCGTGAGGTGGCCGACCGGGTCGTGTTCATGGACGGCGGCGTCGTGGTGGAGGCCGGCCCGGCCGCCGCGGTGATCTCCGACCCCCAGCAGCCGCGCACCCAGGACTTCCTGCGCCGCGTGCTGCACCCCACCGAGATCGATCTCTGAGCCTGCCCGCCCGCCGTGCCCCGGTGGGTGGGCACATGCGTGAGGGGCCCCGCCCGGACCATGGTCCGGGCGGGGCCCCTCAGGCATGCGGCGGAGGCGTCAGGCCTTCTTGCGCAGCTTCTTCAGCTCGTCACGGGCCTCGCGCAGCGCGGCGACCTGCTCCTCACGGGCGGCGTGGATCGCGGCGACCTTCTCGTCCTGGGCGTCGCGGATGGCCTGCACCTTGGCGTCGCGGGCGCCCTCGATGCGGGCGGCGCGCTTCTTGGCGGCCTTGCGGCGCTTGCCGGGGCGGTTGGCCACGGAGTCGGCGGCGATGGCCAGGCCGGAGCCGACCAGGAAGATGTCCTTGGCGACGGCGGTGCCCTCCTGGGACGGGCGCACGCCGTCCGCCTCGGTCATCTCCGGGGTGTTCAGGTACATGGAGAACAGGCCGCCGGAGAACGCGGTCAGGGCGGAGCCGGCGAGCCAGCCCGGGACGAACGGGGCCAGCAGGGCCGAGCCCACGCCGATCTCGGTGGTCACGAGGAACTTCTTGAACTGCTCCGGTGACAGGTTGGCCAGCGCGGGCAGGCCGCGGGCGCTCATGTCGCGCAGGCCCTGGGCCTGCTCCGCGGAGATGCCGCGCTTGTTCAGGCCGGAGTTCAGGATGAACGCGCCGGAGGCCAGGCGCAGCGGAATCTGGACGATGCTCATGGAGTCTTCCTTCCAGTAGGGCCCGCGGCACGCACGTGGAGTGGGGTGTGGCGCGAACGGTCGGTGAGCGGTCTGCACCTCCGACAGTACCAACGGCAGCCCGCTCCCGCCCGCCCGGAGGCGCGGCTGTGCGCGCAGAGCGGACGACGTCGGCGCCTCCACCACGTCGCGGAGGCGGTCGATGATGGACAATGGGGCGCATGCTCCCCCTCGTCGCACCCCTGACCGTGGCCGCCGCCGCGCCCACCGACTACGGCTGGCTCGGCAACATCGTCGTGGACATCATGGAGGCGGTCGGCCCGATCGGCGTCGGCCTGGCCGTCTTCGCGGAGAACATCTTCCCGCCCATCCCGTCCGAGGTGATCCTGCCCCTGGCAGGCTTCACCGCGGCCGGCGGCGCCTTCAGCCCGCATGCCGCGCTGGTCTGGGCGACGGTCGGCTCGATCGTCGGAGCGCTGGCCCTCTACGGCCTCGGCGCGTGGCTCGGCCGCCACCGCATGTACCGCCTCGCGGACCGCATGCCGCTGGTGGACATGGAGGACGTGGCCAAGACCGAGCGCTGGTTCATCCGATACGGCTACTGGACCGTGTTCCTGGGCCGCATGGTCCCCGTGTTCCGCTCCCTGATCTCCATCCCCGCGGGCATCGAGCGGATGAACCTCGCGAAGTTCACCCTGTTCACGGCGCTGGGCTCCCTGATCTGGAACGCGATCTTCGTGTACGGCGGCTACGCGCTCGGGGAGCGGTTCCACCTCATCTCCGAGTACGCGGACGTCTTCTCCAACGTCGTCCTGGTCCTGATCCTGGCCTTCCTCGCGACCTGGGTGGTCCTGCGCCTGCGCCGCGACGCCCGCCGCCGGAACGACCCGGACTGGCGCCCGCCGACCGCGGACGAGATGGCCGCCCGCGTCGAGGCCATCCTGGAGTCCTCCGACCACCGGAAGTGAATCGCATGCACCCCGTCCTGCCCTCCCCCCGCCGTGGCCGCGCGGCCCTCGGCCTGGCCGCCGTCGCCCTGGTGACGCTGAGCGCCTGTGCCCGCACCGAGCCGCAGCCTGAGCCTGCGCCCGCCACGACGGCGGCCTCCGCCCTGCCGTCCATGGACATGGCCCCGTTCACGGTCGAGGTCCCCTCGCACGACCTCGAGCGGGTGCCGGAGGCGAGCGTCGCCGTGCTCGAGGGCGAGGACCCGGACCACCACGGGGCGTGGCTGCAGGTGCCCGGGGCGCCGGCCTGGACGGAGGCCATGGCCGAGGCCGTGCGCGCCCAGATCGACCAGTACCGCCGGGACACCGACCCGAGCGCGGACCCGCGTCTGGAGATCCAGCCGCAGCTCGCCGTCGTGGCCGAGGACATCGCCGCGGCCCGCCTGCTCGCCACGGAGCGGCGCGGCACGGACTCCGTGTCCACCTCGCACGTGATCTGGTACTCGGCCCGCGAGGACCGCGTGCTCGAGACCGCCGATCTCTTCACCCCCGACGGCTGGGACGCGTTCCGCGCCGAGGTGCGCCAGCGCATGGCCAACGACCCGGACGTGATCGGCTCGCGCCTGGACTCGGCGGTCGACGCCCCGGAGCAGGTGGAGAACCGTCGCGTCTGGGACGCGGTGGTCTTCCTGCCGGACGGCAGCCTGATGCTCGAGGCGGACCAGGCGTCCATGGCGCCGGCCGCCGCGGGCGTGCTGACGGTGCGGATCCCTCGGGACACGGCGACCGCCTGGCTGTCCGACCTGGGCCACGTCGCCGCGGACGCCGCCTCCGCCCCCGCCGACCTGCGTCTGCCGGACCGCTCCACCCCGACCCCCGAGGAGCAGCAGCCGGAGCCCGCCCCCGAGCCGGAGCCCGAGACGTCCTCGTGGACGGAGGAGGCCACCGGCGCACCCGTGCCGCCCCCGTCCGCGCCCGCCGACACGGCGGCCCCGACGCCCAGCGTGACCACCCCGGTGCCGAGCAGCACGGCCCCGTCCTCCTCGGCCCCCGTCGGGGGACCGCTCCAGCAGCACCCCCTGACCCCGGCGCCGGGCGCCGTCGTCGGCCGCGGTCTGCACCGTCGACGCGCGGCCGTGGCAGGATCGGGGCGATGACTGAGCACCTGCCCCGCCCCTGCCCGGACGCACCCGGCCCCGACGCCGTGCCGCCGCCCGCCGAGCGCGTCCACGCGCACGACCACAATCGGGACAAGGACCCCGCCCTCGTCCGACGGGAGCCGGTCTCCTTCGTCCGGCGCGGCGCGCGCCTGAACGCGGGGCGACAGGCGGTGTGGGACCGCCAGGCGGAGCGGGTCCTCGTGGACGTGCCCCGCGGCCGCGGCGCCACCTCGGTGGACGCCCGGGCCCGACTGGACTGGGCGGGGGTGTTCGGGCGCGAGGCTCCCCTGCTGGTGGACATCGGCTCGGGGCTGGGCGAGTCCACGGCGCAGGCCGCCGCCGACCGGCCGGACTGGAACGTGCTCGCCGTCGAGGTCTACGTGCCCGGCCTGGCCGCGCTCATGACGCGCGTGGAGCAGCAGGGCCTGGAGAACGTCCGCGCCGTGGAGGCCAACGCGCCCGAGCTGCTGGACGCCCTGCTCACGCCCGGCTCCGTCTCCGAGGTGTGGGTGTTCTTCCCGGACCCGTGGCACAAGAAGCGGCACCACAAACGCCGTTTGGTCTCCCCCGCCTTCGCCGATCGCGTGGCGCGGGTGCTCACCCCCGGCGGGGTGCTGCGGCTGGCGACGGACTGGTCGGGCTACGCCGTGCAGATGCGCGAGGTGCTCGAGGCGCACCCGGAGTTCGAGAACCTCTTCCCCGGGCGCGCCGCGGGCGAGGACTCTCCGCTCACGCGGGTGCGCCGCGAGGGCAGGGAGACCGAGGTGGGTGCCCAGCCGCTGCCCGCGGGATGGGAGAGCGCGGCCGAGGAGGAGCGCCCCCTGCGCGCCGGCCTGGGCGAGGCGCGGGCCGGCGCGGCGGCCGCGGACCCCGTGGACCACGACGGCGGCTGGGCGCCCCGGTTCGAGGGCCGACCGATCACGAGCTTCGAGGCGAAGTCCCAGCGGGCCGGGCGGCTCGTGTTCGACCTGGCGTACCGCCGCCGCTGAGCACGGGGCCCGACGGGGTCGCTCAGGCCGGGGCGACCGGCCCGGCCGGGTCGGCGCCGTCCGGAACGGGCGACAGCGGCAGGCCGGCGGTCACCCGCGCGGTCGCCGCGAGCGTCACGGACCCGGCGTCCCGGTAGCCCCTCGGGGCGTCCTCGGGGGCCGTCGGCGACCAGCGGGCCGTGCGGTGGCCGCGGACGGCGGCCCCCGCCAGGCCGGGCCGCGGGGCCACCGGCAGCGCGGCGGCGTCCGTCCAGTCCCGACGACGGCCGACCGCGCGGCCGACCCGGGCGAGGAGATCGCCCGGGGCCAGGGCGCGGAACGTCCGCCCGGACCGCAGGCCGAGGTGCGCGGCCCGGGCCGCCAGGGCGGCGGGCAGGCCGACCGTGCCCGAGACCACGAGGGCCTCGACGGGACGCTCGGCCGGCCACGGGGCCTCCGCGTCGTCGGGCTGCAGGCCCCGGTCCGCGAGCAGGCGCAGGGCGTGCGCGGCCACGAGCGAGCCGTACGAGTGGGCCTCCACGGCCCCGTGCACGGCGGTCCCGCGGGCGCGCAGGGCCGGGGCGACATCGTCGTCCTCCCCCGGCCCGTGGCGCAGGAACTCCCACCAGGCCCGCACATCCGCGGCGAGCATCGCGCCGCCGCGCCGGCCGGGGCCGTCGAGCACCACCCGCCAGGGCGTGGGTGCGGGGTAGCCGAGCCACCCGATGACGACGGGGCGGGGTGCGCCGGCGGCGCGCTGGGCGGCGGCGAGGTGGGCGGCCTCCCGGGCCGTCCCCCACATGGCCGTCTGGGGGCGGATGCCCATGCCGGAGACGAGCCAGGTCAGGTGGGTGGCGGTCGCGGGGTCCCCCGCGGCGACCACCGCGCGCGGCCCGTCCGGGCCCTCGAGGACGTAGTCCAGCAGATGCCGGGCGGGCAGGTGCGGGTCCATGCCCTCCGGCTTGAGGGCGTGGACGATCCCGTCCAGGGCGCTCCGGGCCTGCCGGCCGAGGCCGTCGCGCCGGGCCATGTCGGCGCGCAGCCGCTCCTGCACGCGGGACCGCGCGGCCGCCCCGAACGACGCCCGGCTCAGTCCTGCTCGGACTGCCACGTGGGCACCCGTCGGAGGCCTGCGACGCCGGAGGGCAGCCTCCGCAGGCCGCTCGGGCAGGCCTCGCCCGCGGTGTCCGCCCCGGCCCGTGCCGCGGCGTGACGGCGGACGGCCATCCGGTCGGCGTAGCGGGCCGAGACGTCACCGCCGGAGCCCACGGTGAAGACGCGGGCCAGGCGGGAGGCGTGGTGGAGGCGGTCCACCTGGGCAGCCAGCTCGACCACGGTGTCCTGCAGCTGCTCGACCTCGCGCTGCAGCGCGATCACGCGGCGGATGCCCTCCAGCGAGATGCCTTCGCGGCTCAGGGTCTGCACGGTCTGCAGCCGCTCGACGTCGGCGAGGGAGTAGCGGCGGTGCCGTCCGTCCTGGCGGGCGGGGACCACGAGGCCGAGCCGGTCGTACTGGCGCAGGGTCTGCGGATGCATGTCCGCCATCTCGGCGGCCACGGAGATCACGAAGACCGGGGCGTGCCGGTCGGGACCCCCCTCGCGGCCCCGGTCCGCACGGGCGGCGCCGTCGCGGGCGCTCACCAGGCTGCCTTCCGGGCCAGCTCCCGCCGCGGATCGTCGCCGGCAGTGGCGGACTGCAGGGCCTCGACGGCGGCGCGGGCGTCGTCGTTGAGCGTGGTGGGCACGGTGACGCGCAGCTCCACGAGCAGGTCACCCGTCGTCGTCCCGCGCTCGACACCGCGGCCCTTCAGGCGCAGCACGCGGCCACACTGGGAGCCCGCCGGCACCTTCACCTTCACGGGGCGCTCCAGCGTGGGCACCTCGATCGTGGCGCCGAGGGCGGCCTCGGGGAAGGTGACGGGCACGGTGATGCGCAGGTCGTCCCCGTCCCGGTGGAAGAACTCGTGCTCGCGCACGTGCACGGTGACCAGCAGGTCGCCGCGGCCGGCCGCACCGGGCGCGCCCTTGCCGCGGGCACGGACCTTCTGGCCGTCGCGGATGCCCTTCGGGATCTTCACCTCGATCGTCTCGCCGTCCGGGGCGCGCAGGGACACCGTGGTGCCCTGGATCGAGCCGCGGAAGGAGATCGTGGTGGTGGCGGTGCGGTCCGCGCCCTTCGTGGGGCGCGGCCGCGCGTAGCCGGCGTCGCCGAAGCCGCCGGGGCCGAAGCCGCCGGGGCCGAAGCCGCCGGTCTGGCCCGCGGCGCCGCCGAACATCCCGCTGAACAGGTCCGACAGGTCGGGCCCGGACTGCGTGGTGCGGGGGCCGCCCCCGCCGCCGAACATCCCGCCGAAGACGTCCTCGAAGCCGCCGCCGTCGGCACCGCCCGGGGCGGAGAACCGGGCGCCGCCGCCCATCGCGCGGATCGCGTCGTACTCCTGGCGCTCCTGGGGGTCGCTCAGGACGGCGTACGCCTCCGAGATCTCCTTGAACTTCTTCTCGGCCGCCTCATCCCCGGGGTTCTGGTCCGGGTGGTGGGTGCGGGCGAGCTTGCGGTAGGCCTTCTTCACATCCGCATCGGAGGCGTCCTTGGACACCCCCAGGGTCGCGTAGAAGTCCTTGTCCATCCAATCCTGCGAGGCCATGGTGCCTCCTCTCGTGTGTATCGGTCAGGGGGTCGGCCGGCGGCGGGGTGGGCCGCCGGCCGACGGGGTCACTCGTCTCCGGCGGAGACCATCACCTGGGCGGCGCGCAGCACGCGGCCGTCCCGGAGGTAGCCGTTGCGGAAGACCTGGACCACGTGGTCCGCGGGCACCTCTGCGTGCGGCTGGCGCATCACGGCCTCGTGCACGGCCGGGTCGAACTCGACGCCGGCCAGGGCCTCCTGGTCGTGACGCTCGAGGCCGAGGCCGGCCAGGGCGGTGTCGAGCTTGGTCGCGATGGCGGCGAACGGACCGTCCGTCAGGTCGCCGGCGGCGCGGGCGGCGTCGATGTCGTCGAGCACCGGCAGCAGCGCCGTGACGGCCTTGAGCACGCCGGCGTCCCTGGCCAGGTCGCGGTCGCGGTCCACGCGGCGCTTGTAGTTCACGTACTCGGCCTGCAGACGGCGCAGGTCGGTCTCGAGCTCGGCCTCGCGGTCCGAGGCCGCGGGCTGCGGCGCCTCGGTCCCGGCCTCCGCGCCGGCCTCGTCGAGGATGCGCTCGGCCTGGGCGAGGGCGTCGCCGTCCTCGGCCTGCTCGGCCGCGCTCTCGGCGGAGACGCGGGGCTCACCGGTCTCGGGGTCGATGCGGCGACGGTCGTTGAACACGATGGGCTCCTCCTCGGAGCCGCGCTCGGCGTCGGAGGAGCCGTGCGGACGCTGCTGGTCGGCGCTCATGGTGTGTCCTTTCGAAGCGGGTGGGCGCGGCGGGTCCGCCGCGCGGGGGGGTGGTGCGGGAAGGCCGGCGGGCCGGCCTGGCAGGGGCGCTGCCGGGCCGGCCCGCCGGCGTCGTGGGCCTCCGGGCGGGGCGGGCGTGGACGCCCGCCCCGGCACCGGGGTGTCAGGCCTTCTTCTCGTCGTCCTCGTCGACCACCTCGGCGTCGACGATGTCCTCGTCGTCGCCCTGCGGGGCGGCGGACTCGGCGCCGGCGTCGGCCGACTCCGCGCCCTGCTGGGCGTAGAGGGCCTCGCCGATCTTGACCTGGGAGGCCTGGAGCTTCTCGAACGCGGCGGCGACCTCGTCGTCGTTGTCCTGCTTCTCCAGGGCGGCCTTCAGGGCGTCGACGTCGGCCTGCACCTCGGTCTTGACGTCCTCGGGCAGCTTGTCCGCGTTGTCCTGCAGGAGCTTCTCCACGGAGTACGCGGACTGCTCCGCCTGGTTGCGGCGGTCGGCGGCCTCACGGCGCTTCCTGTCCTCGTCCGCGTGGGCCTCGGCGTCCTTGACCATGCGGTCGATGTCCTCCTTGGACAGCGAGGAGCCGCCCGTGATGGTCATCGACTGCTCGGTGCCGGTGCCCTTGTCCTTCGCGGAGACGTGCACGATGCCGTTCGCGTCGATGTCGAAGGTGACCTCGATCTGGGGCATGCCGCGCGGGGCCGGGGCGATGCCGGTCAGCTCGAAGGTGCCCAGCGCCTTGTTGTCCCGGGTGAACTCGCGCTCGCCCTGGAAGACCTGGATGGACACGGAGGGCTGGTTGTCCTCGGCCGTGGTGAACGTCTCGGAGCGCTTGGTCGGGATGGCCGTGTTGCGCTCGATGAGCTTGGCCATCACGCCGCCCTTGGTCTCGATGCCCAGCGACAGCGGGGTCACGTCGATCAGGAGCACGTCCTTGCGCTCGCCGGCGAGCACGCCGGCCTGCACCGCGGCGCCGATGGCGACGACCTCGTCCGGGTTCACGCTCTTGTTGGGCTCCTTGCCTCCGGTCAGCTCCTTCACCAGGTCGGAGACGGCGGGCATGCGAGTCGAGCCGCCGACGAGGACCACGTGGTCGATGTCGGAGACCTTGACGCCGGCCTCCTTGATGACGTCCTCGAACGGCTTGCGGGTGCGCTCGAGCAGGTCCTTGGTGAGGTCCTGGAACTTGGCGCGGGAGAGGTGCTCGTCCAGGTGCACCGGGCCCTCGGGGGTCACGGACAGGTACTGCAGCGAGATGTTGGTGGAGGTGGCCGAGGAGAGCTCCTTCTTGGCCTGCTCCGCGGCCTCCTTCAGGCGCTGCAGGGCGATCTTGTCCTTGGACAGGTCCGCGCCCTTGGACTTGGCCTGCTGGAGCAGCCAGTCCACGATCCGCTGGTCCCAGTCGTCGCCGCCGAGGCGGTTGTCGCCTGCGGTGGCGCGCACCTGGATGGTGGCGAAGTCGTCCTCGTCCTTGGCGACCTCGAGCAGGGACACGTCGAAGGTGCCGCCGCCCAGGTCGAAGACCAGGATGAGCTCGTCCTCCTTGCCCTTCTCCAGGCCGTAGGCCAGGGCGGCCGCGGTGGGCTCGTTGATGATGCGCTTGACGTTCAGGCCCGCGATCTCGCCGGCCTCCTTGGTGGCCTGGCGCTCGGCGTCGTTGAAGTAGGCGGGCACGGTGATCACCGCGTCGGTGACCTTCTCGCCCAGGTACTCCTCGGCGTCGTGCTTGAGCTTCATCAGCGTGCGGGCCGAGATCTCCTGCGGGGTGTACTTCTTGCCGTCCACCTCGGTGGTCCAGTCGGTGCCCATGTGGCGCTTGATGGACGCGAAGGTGCGCTCCGGGTTGTTGACGGCCTGGCGCTTAGCGACCTCGCCGACCAGGACGTCCCCGCCCTTGGAGAACGCGACGACGGACGGGGTGGTGCGGGCGCCCTCGGCGTTCGCGATGACGACCGGGTCGCCACCCTCGAGGACGGCGACGACGGAGTTGGTGGTGCCGAGGTCGATGCCGACTGCACGGGACATGATGGGGTCCTTCCTGTCTGACGGTGAAGCGGGGGCCGGACCCGCGGGCCGGGGCACCGGCGCCGCAGGGACTTGAGCCTTCATGACTCAGGTTGCCACCGGGGCGGTGGACTGTCAAGTGAACCTGAGTCGACTTCACTCACTTCTGCTTCTGCGAGGGTCAACGCGGGCGGTCCGCGATCCATTCCCGGGCCCCGGCTCCATCCCCCATCCGTCCCGGTGCAGGCGCCCGGCCCTGGAGGCGCGGGGGTCTCACGCGGTTGGATGGCGGATCACGGGGCGCCGCCGACGGCGCGCCCGTCCCGACGGAGAAGGAGCACCACCATGGCCGAGCAGAACGCCGCCGACTACACCGTCCCGGGCCTGTCCCTGAGCACGGGCCGCCGCACCGCCGAGATCCTCCAGGGTCGCCTGCACGCCCTCAACGACCTGCAGCTCACCCTGAAGCACGCCCACTGGAACGTGGTGGGCCCCGGCTTCATCGGCGTGCACGAGATGCTCGACCCCCAGATCGAGCTGGTCCGCGGGATGGTGGACGTCCTCGCGGAGCGCATCGCCACCCTGGGCGTCTCCCCCGCCGGCACCCCGGGCGCGCTCGTGGCCGCCCGTGCGTGGGACGACTACACACTGGGCCGCGCGTCGACCCTGGAGCACCTGGCCGCGCTGGACCTCGTCTACGACGGCGTCGTGACGGACCACCGCGCCGCGATCGACGCCACCGAGGACCTCGACCCGGTCACGCAGGACATCCTCATCGACCAGGTGGCCCAGCTCGAGCTGTTCCAGTGGTTCATGCGCTCCTTCCTCACCACGGACGACGGCCGCCTGAGCAGCGCGGGTGCGGCCACGGAGGCCGCCGCCGCGGGCCGGGTGAAGGACGACCAGGCCGCGCCCGCCCCGCAGGGCGCGCGCACGAAGAAGTCGGGTGCCAAGAAGGCCACGGCCTCGAACGCGAAGAAGTCCAAGAAGAAGTGACCGCGCGCCCCTGAGGCGCCCGCGTGCACGGAGGGCCCGACCGCACCACCGGTCGGGCCCTCCGTCGCCGTCCGGGCTCAGGCGGCCCGCGCCGGCCACCAGACGCGCGGGCCGATGTCCCGGACGAGCGCGGGGATCAGCAGCGTGCGCACCACCAGCGTGTCCAGCAGCACTCCGAAGGCCACGATGAACGCCAACTGCACCATGAACATCAGCGGGATCACCGCGAGCGCGGCGAAGGTGGCCGCCAGCACGACGCCGGCCGAGGTGATCACCCCGCCCGTCACGGTGAGGGCGCGCAGCACGCCCGCCCGCGTGCCGTGCCGCGGCGTCTCCTCCCGCGCCCGGGTCATCAGGAAGATCGTGTAGTCGATCCCGAGCGCCACGAGGAAGACGAAGCCGTACAGCGGCACGGTGGGGTCGGCGTCCTCGAAGCCGAACACGTGCCGGAACACGAGGGCCGAGACGCCCAGGGCCGCGCCGAAGCTGACCACGGTGGCCGCCACGAGCAGCACGGGTGCCAGGAGCGAGCGCAGCAGCACCGCGAGGATGACCAGCAGCATCGCGAGGATCAGCGGGATGACGACCCGCAGGTCGCGCTGCGTGGTGACGTTCGTGTCCAGCGCCTGGGCCGCCGGGCCGCCCACGAGGATCTCGCCCGTGGCCGGGAGGTCCGCGAGCCGGTCGCGCAGGCGGGCCACGGTCTGCTGCGCGGCAAGGGACTCGCCCGGGTCCGCCAGGGTGGCCGAGACCAGCACGCGGCCGTCCACCACGCGGGGCTGCGGCTCCGGCGCGGACGCGGCGCCCGCCCCGCCCTCCGCGTCGGTCACGCCCGGGGGTGGGCCCGCGGCGGCCTCGGGGGCGTCCGTGGTGACCTCGGCCTCGGCCACGCCGGGGTCCTCCGCGACGGCGGCGAGCACCGCCTCCGCGTCCCCGGCCGGGGCGAGGATCTGGGCGGGGGCGCCCGCGCCGGCGTCGAAGTGCTCGCTCAGCAGGGCCTGGGCCTGCCGGGCGTCGGAGTCGCCGAGCAGCACGTCCTCCTGGGCGACGCCGTCCGCGCGCAGCTGCAGCAGACCGCCGCAGAGGGCGAGGAGCACGACCGTCGTGGCGACCCAGACGAGACGGGGCCGGCGCGCGACGACGGCGCCCACCCGCGTCCACACCCCGTGGTCCTCCTCGAGGCCGGCGACGGGTCGGCCCGCGCCGTCGAGCGGCGGGGTGAAGGCCCGGCCCCGGGCGGCTCTGCGCTGCGCGCGACGGCGAGCGCGCTCGGGGGACGGGATCGTGGGCCAGAAGGCGGCACGCCCGGTCAGCCGCAGCAGCGCCGGCAGCAGGGTCAGGGCGGCGAGCCACGCGAACGCCACACCCGTGGCGGCCACGGGGCCGAGGGAGCGCGTCGAGTTGAGGTCCGAGGCCATCAGGATCAGCAGGGCGAGGGCCACGGTCGAGGCGGACGCGGTGATCGCGCCGAAGGACCCGCGCACGGCGGCCCGCAGCGCCTCCCCGACGTCCGCCCGGACCAGCAGCTCCTCGCGGTGCCGGGCCACGAGCAGGAGGCAGTAGTCGGTGGCCGCGCCGATCACGAGGATCGAGAGGATGCCCTGGGCCTGGCCGTTGAGCTGGATCCAGCCCGCCAGTGCCATCCCGTAGACGGCCACGATCGCGCCGCAGAGCGCGGCCACGGCCGTCAGGAGCACGAGGACCGGCAGCAGGACGGAGCGGTAGACCGCCACGAGGATCACGAACACCACCGCGAGCGCCACGAGCAGCAGCAGCCCGTCGATGCCCGCGAACGCGCCGCCCAGCTCCGCGACCAGGCCCGCCGGACCGCCCACGTGCCACTCGGTGTCCGCGGCCACGGTGCCGGCGAGGGCGGGGTCGGCGGCCGCCGGGTCCGCCACGACCTCCCGCAGGTCGGCCACCACGTCGGCCACGGGCCGCTCGGCCCCGGCCGAGGAGTCGACGAAGGCCAGGAACTGCACCGCCGCGCCGTCGTCGGAGGGGATCGGGCCGGCGACGTCGGTCACGCCCGGCACCTCGCCCAACCGGCCCGCGAGGTCCGCGAGCGCGGGGAAGGCGGCCGCGGGGTCCGCGGTGCTCGCCGGGCCCACGACGACGGCGGGCACGGCCTCGCCGTCCTGGAACGCCGCCGCCTCCTGTCCCGCGCGGGTGGACTCGGCCGACGCCGGCAGGAAGGTGGCCTGGTCGTTCGAGGAGACGTCGCCGATCCTGCCGAACACGGGGCCGCCCAGGCCGAGCACGGCGAACCAGACCACGGCCAGCGCCGCGGCCAGGCCCAGCCGCAGCCCCCGAGGGGGACGCCCCGTGGCGGCGGGGGTGCGGAAGGCGGAGAGGTCGGGCG
>NZ_JABFBA010000004.1:55381-60008 GCF_017168445.1 Micrococcus sp. KRD026
GGGTGGGCATGCCCCGAGCGTAGGGGATGGTTCGATGATCAAACAACCATGGGGGCTGGCTAGACTCCCGGCCATGACCACGCAGCCCCCCTCCGCCCCCGCGGAGCACCTCGCCGTGGTCCACGCCCTGCGCGTCTTCAGCGAGAGCGCGGAGCACGCCGTCGACGAGGCCGGCCGCGGCGTCGGCCTGCACCGCACGGACCTCAGAGCCCTCGCGTACCTGATGGCCCGCGCGGCGGCCGGTGAGCCCGTCACGGCCTCGGACCTCGGCGCCCACCTGCACCTCACCCGGGCCTCGGCCACCGCCCTCGTGGACCGCCTGGCCGCCGCGGGCCACGTCCGCCGCCACCGGGACGAGGGCGACCGGCGGCGCGTGCTGGTGGAGCACACGGACACGGCCCGCCGCGACGGACAGCGCGCGTTCGAACCGATGTCCCAGCGGCTGAGCGCCGCCCTCGAGGGGTTCTCCGCCGCGGAGCTGCGGGCCGCGGTGCGGGTGCTCGAGGCGGCCACCGCCGCACTGACGGACCCCGCCCCGGAGGACCCGTGACCCGACCGGCGCTCATCGGCCTGGACGGCCGCTCGGGGTCGGGCAAGACCGTCCTCGCCGCCGCGCTCGCGGCCCGGATCGCGCCGTTCGCGCGCGTCGAGGTGATCGAGATCGAGTCCATGTACCGGGGCTGGGACGGGCTGGCCGCCGCGGTGGACGACGACGGCCCCTACCCGGGCGTCGTGCGCGCGCTGCGGGAGCGGGGCACGGCGACCTGGACCACGTGGGACTGGCACCGCGCCGCCCCCGGCCCGCCGCGGCGGACCGCGCCGGCCGACGTCGTGGTGTGCGAGGGCGTGGGTGCGCTCAGCACCGCCGCCCGACCGCTGCTCGACCTGGCGGTGTGGCTCGAGCTCGAGACCCCCGCGCGACGCACGCGGGCGCTGGCCCGGGACGGTGAGACCTTCGCCCCGCACTGGGACCGCTGGGCCGCACAGGAGGAGGACTACCTGGCCCGGCACGCCCCGCGCGCCGCGGCGGACCTGATCCTGCGTCTGCCCTCCGCCTGACGGCGGCGGTGCCCGGGGCCGGGGGCGTCGGGGTCTGCGTGCGGGCCGGTCGGGCGCCCGCGCTGGGACCGGAGCGGTTCGCTCCGCTTAGGTGTAGCATCGGAGGCGGCGCGCCGCGTCCGGCCGCGTCCCACCCCAGCGCACGGAGACCTCCCCTTCCCATGGCGACACTGCTCTACCGTCTCGGCCTCGGCGCCGCCCGCCGCCCCCTCCTCGTGATCCTCGCCTGGGTGCTCGCCCTGGCCCTCGCCGTCGGCGGGTTCCTCGCCTTCGGCGGCACGCTCTCCTCCACCGTCACCATCCCCGGCACGCCCACCGCCCAGGTCACGGACCGCCTCAAGGAGGAGTTCCCCGAGGCCTCCCGCGGCAGGGGCCAGGTCGTGTTCACCACCGAGGACGGCTCCCCCCTGACCGACGCCCAGCGCGAGCAGATCACCGCCCTGTTGGACGACGTCGCCGAGCAGCCGGCCGTGGAGGGCGTCGTGAACCCGTTCGAGGCCCAGGCCCAGCAGGACGACGCCCGCACCCGGCTGGACGAGGGCCGCACCGAGCTGGCCGACGGCGAGCAGCGCCTCGCGGACGGACGCCAGGAGATCGAGGACGGCCGGGCCGAGCTCGAGCGTCGCACGGCCGAGGCCGACGCGGCCGAGCAGCGCCTGGCCGAGGCCGCCGCCCAGCTGGAGGAGGGGCAGGCGAAGCTCGACGCCGCGCGCGCCGACCTCGAGGAGCGTGGCCTGGACGCCCTGCCGGCCGAGGCCCTGGCCCCGCTCCGGGAGGCCGAGCAGCAGGTGGCCGAAGGCCAGGAGCAGCTCGACGCCGGCCGCGCCGAGCTCGAGGAGCAGGCGGAGCGCCTCGAGGCCGGGCAGGCCAAGCTCGACGCACAGCGTCAGGAGCTCGAGGCCGCGCAGGCCGAGCTCGACGCCCGGTGGGCCGAGCTCGAGGCCGGGCAGGCCGAGCTCGACGCCCGGGCCGAGCAGCTGGCCGCGGGCCGCGCCGAGCTCGAGCAGGCCCGGGACGCCGCACTGGCCGAGGCCGAGGCCGCCGGCATCCCGGCGGAGCAGGTCACCGAGCAGTTCGCCGACCAGGAGGCGCAGCTCGCCGCCGCCGAGGCACAGCTGGCGGCCGGTCAGGACCAGGCCGACGCCGCCCGCGCCCAGCTGGAGGCCGCCCAGGCCGAGGCCGACGCGGGCGCCGAACAGCTCGCGGCCGCCCAGGCCGAGGCCGACGACGGCGCCGCCCGACTCGCCGCCGGCCGGCAGCAGCTGCAGGAGTCCGAGGCCGAGCTCGAGGCCGGCCGCGAGCAGGTGGCCGCGGGACGGCAGCAGGCCCTGGACGCGGCCGAGGCCGAGCTCGACGCGCAGCAGCAGAAGATCGACGAGGGCCGGGCCGAGTACGAGCGCGGCGTCGCCGAGCTCGAGGACGGCCGGGCCCAGCTGGCCGCCGGCGCGGAGCGCCTGGACCAGGCCGAGGCGGACCTCGCCGACGGCCGCGCCGAGCTGGAGGACGGCCGCGTCGAGGCCGAGCGCGGCGAGCGCACCCTGGCCCTCGCGGAGGACTTCCGCACCGTGTCCGAGGACGGCAGCACCGCCGTCGGGATCGTCACCTTCACCACGCCGACCCTGGACGTGACCGCCGAGGACAAGGAGGCGGTCACCGGCGCCCTCACCGGCGCGGACATCGACGGCGTCGCCGTGCATCCCTCCCAGGAGCTCAACGCCACCGTGTCCTCCCTGCTGGGCCCGGGCGAGGTCGTGGGCCTCGTGGTCGCCGCGATCGTGCTGGTGGTCATGCTCGGCACCCTCGTGGGCGCGGGCCTGCCGCTGGTCAATGCGCTGGTGGGCGTGGGCGTGGGCGCCGCCGGGGCGCTCGCGTTCTCCTCCGCCGTGGAGATGATCTCCGTGACCCCGGTGCTCGGGGTGATGCTGGGCCTGGCCGTGGGCATCGACTACGCGCTGTTCATCGTCAACCGACACCGCCATGAGCTGCGTCGCGGCACGAGCCTGCACGAGTCGATCGCCCTGGCCACCGGCACCTCCGGCAACGCCGTGGTGTTTGCCGGCATCACCGTGATCGTCGCCCTCGTGGGCCTGAACGTCACCGGCATCCCGTTCCTGGGCCTGATGGGCACCGTGGGCGCGGTCTGCGTGGCCGTGGCCGTGCTGGTGGCCGTCACCCTGACCCCGGCCCTGCTCTCCCTGGCCGGGATGCGGATCCTCTCGAAGAAGGAGCGGGCCCGCCTCGCCGACGAGGGTCCCGCCTCCGTCGCCGAGGGCTCCGCCGCCGTGCGCCGCGCCGGGCGCCGCTCGACCATGTCCACCCCGGCCGCGATCGCCTCGGCCCTGGCGGCCGTCGCCCTGCTGGTGCTCGTGGCCCTGCCGGTCGGCTCGATGCGCCTGGGCCTGCCGGACGGCGGGTCCGAGCCGGAGGGCTCCGACTCGCAGGTTGCGTACGAGCTCACCGCCGAGAAGTTCGGCGAGGGCTACAACGGCCCGCTCGTGGTGACCGTGGACCTGCCCGCCGGCCTGGACGAGGACGCGGCCGAGGACGCCCGCCTGGCGGTGGGCGAGCAGCTCGCCGGCCTCGAGCACGCGCACGCCGTGGTGCCCGCGGGCTTCAACGAGGACCGCACCGTCACCATGTTCCAGGTGCTGCCCGAGGAGGGCCCGAACGCCGTCTCCACCGAGGAGCTGGTGCGCGAGCTGCGCGCCACCGAGCCGGCCGGCGAGGCCTCCAACCTCGGCGTGGCCGGCATGACCAGCGGGTTCATCGACGTCTCGGAGAAGCTCTCCGACGCCCTGCCCCTCTACCTGGGCGTGGTGGTGGGCCTGTCCCTGCTGATCATGGTGCTGGTGTTCCGCTCGATCCTGGTGCCGCTGATCGCCACCGGCGGGTTCGTGCTCTCCATGTTCGCCGCCATGGGCGGCGTGGTGGCCATCTACCAGTGGGGCTGGCTCGGCTCGGTGTTCGGGGTCCACAACCCCGGCCCCGTGCTCAGCTTCCTGCCGACCATCATGATCGGCGTGCTGTTCGGCCTGGCCATGGACTACCAGCTGTTCATCGCCTCCGGCATGCGCGAGGCCTACGCCCACGGCCTGCCCGCCCGCCAGGCCGTGCTGACCGGCCTGCGCTCGGGCCGGGCCGTCGTGATCGCCGCGGCGATCATCATGATCTCCGTGTTCGGCGGGTTCATCTTCGCCCACGACGCGATGATCCGCCCGATGGGCTTCGGCCTGGCCTTCGGCGTGCTGCTGGACGCGTTCGTGGTGCGCCTGCTCCTGATGCCGGCGCTGATGCACCTGCTCGGCGAGAAGGCGTGGTGGCTGCCGCGCTGGCTCGACCGGATCATGCCGGACGTGGACGTGGAGGGCGCCCAGCTCGAGCGCGGCCACGCCCCCGCCGCCGAGGCCGCGTCCGCCCCGGCTCCCGAGGCCGGCCGCACCCCGGCCGTCGACGGCGGCGCGCACCGCGCCTGAGCGCGCCCGACCGCGCGGGACACCGCCGCCCCCGGCCACTGCGGCCGGGGGCGGCGGACTATCCTGGGCGCATGTCCCCCACCCCGTTCTCCCCC
>NZ_JABFBA010000004.1:60108-75590 GCF_017168445.1 Micrococcus sp. KRD026
CCCCCTCCCCCGGCGAGCCCGTCCTCGTGCTGCTCGAGGCCGGCGCGGACGGCGCCCGCCTGCCCCGCGTGGCCGACCCCGCCGTCCCGCACCTGCGCGTGAGCGACCAGGGCGTCACGCGCGGCGACGGCCTGTTCGAGACCGCGCTCGCCGTCGCGGACGAGGCCGGGGTGCTGCGGATGCGCAAGCTCGGCGCCCACCTGGGGCGCCTGGCCTCCTCGGCCGCCGCCCTGCAGCTGCCGGCGCCGAGCGCCGCGGCGTGGGAGGCCGCCGTCGAGCGGGGCCTGCAGGCCTTCGCCGCGGCCAACGACGTGGCCGCCGGGGACCGCCTCTCCGTGCGCCTGACCGTCACCCGCGGGCCCGAGGCCGCGCCCGGCGCCGTGCCCGAGCCCTCCGCCTGGGCGCTGCTCAGCCCCGCCCCCGCCGTCGAGGACGAGGAGCGCCGCACCGGGCTGCGCGTGCTCCTGCTGGACCGCGGCCTGGACTCCCGGGCGCCGGAGCGCTCCCCGTGGCTGCTCACGGGCGCCAAGACCCTCTCCTACGCCGTGAACATGGCCGCCCTGCGCCACGCCCGCGACCACGGCGCCGACGACGTCGTCTTCACCAGCGCGGACGGCTACCTGCTCGAGGGCCCCACCTCCACGGTGCTGATCGTGCGCACCGGGGAGGACGGCGTCCGCCGCCTCCTCACCCCGCTGCGCCAGAAGGGCATCCTCGCCGGCACGTCGCAGGCCGTGATCTTCGCGGCCGCCCACGCGGACGGCTGGGAGCTCGGCTACGGCCCGCTCGTCCCGGCGGACCTCCAGGGTGCCGAGGGCGTCTGGCTCGTCTCCTCGGTGCGCGGCGTCCTGCCGGTGCGCGCCGTCGACGGCGTCGAGATCCCCGTGGACCACGAGCTCACCGGCATGCTGCAGGCCCATCTGGACGCCGACGGCGATCCCGGCCGGCACGTCAGCGGCGACCCGGTGCCCACCGCGGGCTAGGCTGGAGACCGGCCCGTCCGACGTCGTCGGCCGCGACCGCAACCGCACGTGATATCCCCGACCACGGAAGGCGCACCATGAACACGCTCGTCCAGAAAGCCCTGTCCGCCGGCATCACGCTGGTCGGCGGCATCGTCGGCTCCCGCGTGGTCGCGGGCGGCTGGCGGCTCGTCACCGGCCACAGCGCCCCGGACGACGCGGCCGACGAGACGCTGCCCCTCGTCGAGGCCCTGTCCTTCGCGTTCATCTCCGCGGGCGTCGCGGCGCTGCTGAAGGTCGCCGGCCAGCGCGGCGCCGGCGCCGCGATCCGCAAGGTGTCCGAGTCCACCGCGCACCGCGTGGACCACGAGGTCTGAGCCGCCCGCGACCACCACGACGACGGCCGCCGCCCGGAGGGATCCGGACGGCGGCCGTCGTGCTGTGCGGGGTGGTGTCAGCGGCGCCCGCGTGGCCGGGCACCGGCGCGGCGCGGCCCGGGGTCCGCCGGGGGCTCGGCCCGACGGACGACGGCGGCCAGCTCGTCCCGGTGCAGCAGCTCACGGCGGGCGTGCTTGGTGCGGTAGCCCGTGCGGCCCACCAGGTGGGAGGCCACCGGGGCCGTGACCATCTGGGTGACCCAGGCCAGGAACAGCACGGGCAGCCACACCCACGAGCGCCACTCGATCGCCAGCCCCGCGAGCATGAGCAGCAGGCCGAGGACCTGCGGCTTGGCGGCGGCGTGCATGCGGGCCAGCAGGTCCGGCAGCACGAGCAGGCCCACGCCGGCCACCAGGGAGAAGAAGGCGCCGCTGACGATCAGGAACGCGGCCAGCCAGTCCAGGAGCGTGGCGGTGTCGGTCATCGGCCCTCCTCCCCGCCCGGCACGTCCGTGGTGCCGGGCACGCGCGCCTGGTCCTCGAGCGAGTGGTCCGGGCGCCGGTCCTCCGCGAAGCGCGCCACCGTCACCGAGCCGACGAAGCCGACCGCGGCGGCCAGCACCACGAGGACCACGTGGTGCGTGTGGCGGTGCACGGCCATCTCCAGGACGAGCATCCCGGAGAACACCACGAGCAGGACGTCCGTGGCGATCGCCCGGTCCAGCAGCGAGGGGCCGCGCACGATCCGGTAGAGCGCGCCGAGGGCGCCGACCACGAGCAGCGCCCCGCCGGCCCACGTGGCCAGGTCCATCGGGTCCATCAGGCCTCCTCCTTCGGGGGGCGGGCGGCGGGGGGCGCCGAACTCGGGAAGCGGCGGACCAGCTCGAGGTCCTCACGCGTGCCGACGGCGCGGATGATGCCCGCCTCCACGTCGAGGGCCTTGGCGCGGAAGCCCTCCACGTCCTCGTCCGTGGTCGCGTCGAGCACGTGCAGGTACAGGACGGAGCGGACCCGGTCCACGTCCAGCACGATCGAGCCCGGCACCAGGGCCAGGGCGTGGCTGACGAGCGTGATGATGAGGTCGTCGTGACTGCGCAGCGGGACGCTCACGATCGAGCCGCGGGCGCGGCGGCCACGCAGCAGCACCACCCCGGTCACGTTGACCGAGGCGCGCACGACGTCGACGAGGAACCGCACCGTGAACACGAGGGACCACCAGGGGTTCAGACGGCCGCTGAACGGGATGTCCGGCATCGGGAAGAGCCCGATGATCAGCAGCGCGAAGGCGAGGCCGGTCAGGGCCACGTGCGGAGCGAAGTCCTGCCACAGGGCGCACCACACGGCCACCATCACGAGGATCAGCGGCCACTGGGCCACGATGCCCCGGATCCGGTCGGGGCGCACCACGTCGCGGCGAGCGGAGTCACTTCCGGGCATCGTGCACCTCCGTCGGGTCGACGCTGAGGGTGGCCGCGGCCCGCTCGGCCGCGGCGTCGTCGAGCACCGCCGCGATGTAGGGCGAGCGGTCGAGCATGTCCGTGGCGGCGTCGTCGGACAGGGCGAACAGCGGGCCGGCGGCCACCGTGAACACCAGCGTCAGGCCCACGAGCGCCGTGGTGGGCAGCACGAGGCCCCGCTCGAGCGGGCGGGGGCGCTCGCCACGGGCGACGGCCCGCTCGTAGGCGGCCACGAGCTGGGCGGGCGGGTGCTCCACGTCCTCGACGCGGCGCCAGAACGCGCGGGTCCACACGCGCACCACCACGAGCAGGGTCAGCAGGGACACGAGCAGGGACACGCCCACCAGCGTGTACGCCAGGGGCGTGGCCTGCTCGACGCCGCCGCGCAGCAGGCCGACCTTGCCGAGGAAGCCGGAGAACGGCGGGATGCCGCCGAGGTTGAGCGCGGGCACGAGGAACAGGACGCTCACGAACGGGGAGACCTTCGCCAGGGACCCGAGGCGGTCGATGTTCGCGGTGCCGGCGCGGTTCTCGATCAGGCCCGTGACGAGGAAGAGCGCGGTCTGCACGGTGATGTGGTGGGCCACGTAGTACACGGTGGCCGCCAGCCCCGCCTCCGTGGCCAGGCCCAGGCCGAAGATCATGTAGCCGATGTGGGAGACGAGGATGAAGGACAGGATGCGCTTGATGTCCGTCTGGGCCAGCGCGCCGAGGATGCCCACCACCATGGTCAGCGCGGCCACCACTAGCAGGAGCGCGTTGACGTGCTCCCCGGGGAAGAGCAGCGTCTCGGTGCGGATCATCGCGTATACGCCGACCTTGGTGAGCAGGCCCGCGAACACCGCGGTCACCGGGGCGGGCGCGGTGGGGTACGAGTCCGGCAGCCAGAAGGAGAGCGGGAACACGGCCGCCTTGATGCCGAAGCCCACCAGGAGCAGCACGTGCAGGACCATCTGCACGTCGGTGGGCAGTTCGCCCAGCTTCACGGCCAGGTCCGCCATGTTCACGGTGCCGGTGGCCGCGTAGATCATCGCGATCGCGATCAGGAACACCACCGAGGAGATCACGGAGACCACCACGTAGGTGACGCCCGCGCGGATCCGCTGGGCCGTGCCGCCCATGGTCAGCAGCACGTAGGAGGACGTCAGGAGGATCTCGAAGCCCACGTAGAGGTTGAACAGGTCGCCGGCGAGGAACGCGTTGGACACGCCCGCAACGAGGATCAGGAACGTGGGGTGGAAGATCGAGACCGGTCCGCCCTCGTCCCGGTTGATCAGCCCCTGGGCCGAGGCGTACAGCAGCACCGCCAGGGTGATCAGCGCCGACACCACGAGCATGAGGGCCGAGAGCCGGTCCACCACGAGGCTGATGCCCAGCGGGGCAGGCCAGCCGCCGAGGTGGACGGCCGCGACCCCGGTGTCCCAGACCGAGGCCAGCAGCAGCGCGTCCAGCACGAGGGTGAGCACGAGCGCGGAGACCGTGACGGTGATCTGCGCGCGGGGGCGGCGCACGAGCATGAAGGTCACGGCCGCGCCCAGCACGGGCAGCATGACGGCCAACGGGGCCAGGTCGGTCAGGGGGAGGGTGCCGATGCTCACGGGCGCGGCCCCCCGTCGGCGCGGTGGGCACGGACGACGGACGCCGGGCCGGGATGGGCGGGCGGCGTGGGCGAGGCGTGGCGCACGTGGGGTCGGGACTCCGTGGCGTGCTCGTAGTGGGCGTTGGGGTCCGCGGCGTCGTCCAGGAACTCGGAGGACTCCTCCACGAGCTCCGCGTCGTCCTCCGCGTCCCAGGCGGGCATCCGGGCGATCTTGACGTCCTCCGCATCCACCTCGACCTCGTCCTCGCGGATGAGCAGCCACGAGCGGTAGATCATGGCGGTCAGGAACGCGATCACGGCGAAGCCGATCACGATCGCGGTGAGGATCAGCGCCTGCGGCAGGGTGTCCGCGTACTCCCGCGGGTCGCGGCCCGGCACGAACAGGGGGGCCGCACCCGTGCCGCCGGACGAGAGGAACAGCAGCAGGACGGCGGCGTTGTTGATCAGCATGACGCCGATCAGGATGCGGGTCAGGTTGCGCTCGAGCACGAGGTGGATGCCGCCGGCGAACATCACGCCCATCGCGGCGAGCAGGGCCAGGTCGACGGTCGTCACGGGGTGGCCTCCTCGGGCTTCGGCGTGGACGGGGTGGCCATGCGGGGGTGGCGACGGCGGGCCGCGGCGCGCGCCCGCGCGCGGCGGGCCTCCTCGCCTCGGCGGTCCACCTCACCGCCGAGCGAGCGCAGCACGTCCATCACGAGGCCCACGACCACGAAGTACACGCCGATGTCGAACGCGGTGGCCGAGACGAGCTTCAGGGAGTCGCCGAACAGCGGCAGGTCGGTGAACTCGACGACGGCGGACTGCAGCACCTGACCGCCGAAGAACAGCGGCGCCAGGCCGGTGGCCGTGGCGATCGCCAGGCCCAGGCCGAGCATGGCGCCGGCCGGGATGAGCGAGGCCTCCTGCAGCTCGAAGCGGCCGCCGGCCAGGAACCGCAGCGTCAGGGCCAACCCGGCCAGCAGGCCGCCCGCGAAGCCGCCGCCCGGCGTGTTGTGCCCGGCCAGCAGCAGGTACACGGACAGCAGCATCATGATCGGGAACAGGAAGCGGGTGACCACCTCCAGGATGATCGAGCGCCGTTCGGGGGCCATCGTGTGCCCCGCCACGAGCCACTGGCCCTCGCGGTCGTCCACGGCGAAGCTGCGCACGACGGACAGCTCGCGCGCCCCGAGCGAGGAGTCGGCGCCGAAATCGCCGACGGAGCCGGGGGCGACGTCGTCGATGCTGCGGGTGCGCCCGTCCCGGTGCTGCAGGAAGATCAGCGAGGCCACCCCCGTGGCCGCGGCGGCGAGCACCGTGATCTCGCCCCACGTGTCCCACCCGCGCAGGTCCACGAGGGTCACGTTGACCGCGTTCAGCCCGTGGCCGTGGACGTAGGCCTGCTCCGGCATGGCCAGGGAGATGGGCTCGGCGGTGCGGGCGGTCAGGGCGGTGGCGGCGATCCACATCATGGACACGGCGAAGCCGACGGCCACGGTCAGCCGCCCGAGCCGCCGCGACCCGGTGCGGCGGGTGTGCCAGTCCGGAGGCAGCACGCGCAGGCCCAGGACCACGGTGACCAGGATGATCGACTCCACGAGCACCTGGGTGATCGCCAGGTCCGGGGCGCCGCGCAGGGCGAACAGGGCGGCCGAGCCGTAGCCGGTCACGGACACCAGCATGATCGCCATGAACCGGCGACGGGCGCGGACGGCGAACACGGTGGCCACGGCGATCATGAGGACGATGACCAGCTGCGCCGGGCTCTCCGCCCAGAGGAGGTCCCCGTCGAGGAACGCGGTGGCCAGGACGCGGTCCTCCCGCCCGACGGGGAACAGGAGGAAGGCGAGGGGCAGACCGGCCGCCGTCGTGAGGATGATGGCCAGGTAGCGCCGCAGGGAGCCGGTCTGGGTGCGGCCCGTGACCCAGATGGCGGCCTCGTCGAGGGCGCCGGTGATCTTCCGGTACGTGCGCAGGGCGTCGACCGGGAACTCGACGCGGCGCTGGAACGCCTCGAACCGGGGCCGGCCGAGGGCGAGCAGGGCGCCGAGCAGCCACACCGCGGCGGAGACGGCGAGGGCGGGCGTCCAGCCGTGCCAGAGGGCCAGGTGGGCCGGAGACGCGGCCGGGTCCAGGGCCGGGATCGTGGCCGTGTGGGCGGCCAGCAGGCGCTCGAGGGGCCCGGGCAGGACCGCGAGCACCAGACCGGTGAGCGCCAGCAGCGCGGCGGGGGCGAGCTCGAGGAAGGTCACGCGCGTGTGGAATCGGGTGGCGGGCACGGCGGCGCCGTCGGGGGTGCGCTTGGTGGCGAAGGCGCCCCAGAGGAAGCGCCACGTGTAGGCCACGGTGAGCACGGACCCCGCGGCCATCAGCACGAGGGGCGCCCACGCCAGCAGGCCGCCGTGGCCCGCGCCGTGGTCTGTCAGGCTCTGCAGGACCGCCTCCTTGGCCACGAACCCGAACAGCGGGGGCAGGCCGGCCATGGAGGCGGCGGCCAGGACGGCGACGGCGGCGAGCACGGGATGGCGGCGGCCGATGCCGGAGAGCTCGCGCAGGTCGCGGGTGCCGGCCTCGTGGTCGATGATGCCGACCACCATGAACAGCGGGGCCTTGAACAGGGCGTGCGCCAGAAGCATCGCGAGGCCGGCCAGCGCCGCGTCGCGGACGCCCAGCCCGTTGGCCACCATGAGGAAGCCGAGCTGGGAGACCGTGCCGTAGGCGAGCACGAGCTTGACGTCGGTCTGCCGCAGGGCCCGCCAGCCGCCGAGCAGCAGGGTCCACAGACCCACGCCGATCACGAGGACCTGCCACATGGCGAGGCCGTGGAACTCCGGGGCCAGACGGGCCACGAGGAAGACACCGGCCTTCACCATCGCGGCCGCGTGCAGGTAGGCCGAGACCGGGGTCGGGGCGGCCATCGCGCCCGGCAGCCAGAAGTGGAACGGCGCCTGGGCGGACTTGGTCAGCGCACCGATCAGCACGAGGCCGACGGCGACCTCGAGCAGGACGCGCCCGCCGTCGTCCGCGAGGAGACCGGGGGCCGCGGCCAGCACGCCGGAGATCCGCCAGGAGCCGGCCATGTGGGCCAGCATGATCAGGCCCGCCAGCATGGCCAGGCCGCCGACCGTGGTGACGATCAGCGCGGTGATGGCCGAGCGGCGCGCGAAGATGCGGTGGCCGGAGTAGCCGATCAGCAGGAAGGACAGGACGGAGGTGACCTCCCAGAAGGTGTAGAGCACCATGAGGTCGTCCGTGGTGACGAGGCCGAACATCGCGCCGGCGAAGGCCAGCAGCTGGCCGCCGAACACGGCGTCCTTCGCCTCGTGCTCCCGGAAGTAGCGGGCACAGTACGCCAGCACCAGCGCACCGACGCCGAGCACGATCAGGGACATGAACGCGGAGAGCGCGTCCATGCGGAACGCGAGCGTGATGTCCAGGGACGGCACCCAGGGCAGGGACCGGTCCAGGTGCGCCGCCGAGGCCGGGACCGGCCGGCCGGCGTCGAGCGCCTCCTGCAGCGCGAACACGTGCGGCAGCTGGGTGAGCAGCCAGACGAAACCCGCCGCGGGAGCGGCGGCGAGCAGATAGAACCCCTGACGTCCCGTCCACCGGAAGATCACCGGGGCGGCGAGCGCGACGACGAAGAGCGCGGTCAGGGTGACGAGCATGCGGTCCCTTCGTCAGACACGGGCGAGGGTCCGGTCCAGCCTAGCGGAGGGACGCCCTCGGTCCGGGGTCAGCGGACCGATTCCGCGCTCCGCGTGATCGGTTCCGTGACCCGGGCGAACAGCAGCCCACCGGCCACGAGCACGACGGCGATCACGGGGATGACCACCCGGTTGTCCGGGTGCAGGGCGAGCGCGAGCGTCACGAGCGCGGGCGTGATGAACCCGACCGCGCGGCCCGTGGTGGCATACAGCCCGAACACCTCGCCCGCCGTCCGCGGCGTGGTGAGCCGGCCCAGGAACGCGCGCGAGGCCGACTGCACCGGGCCCACGAACAGGCACAGCGCCAGCCCGCCGACCCAGAACGCGAGGGTGCCCGAGGCGAAGAACAGCGCCCCGGCCACGAGGACCATGGCGGCCAGCGAACCGAGGATCACCCGGCGCGGGCCGACTGCGTCGTCGAGCTGCCCGCCCACGAAGGCGCCCAGGGCGGCCACCACGTTGGCCGCGATCGCGAACAGGACCACGTCCGAGGCCGCCAGCCCGTAGACCGTGGTGCCCAGGATGGCGCCGTAGACGAACACCGCGCCCACGCCGTCGCGGAACACCGCCGAGGCCACGAGGAACCACAGCGTGTTCCGGTCCTCGCGCCACATCCGGGCCAGCGTGGCCCCGAGCTCGCGGTAGGAGCCCAGCACCGACTCACGGCGCGGCCCGCCGTCCGCCGCCGGGGCGGGCGCCGGGTCCGGCACGGCCACCAGCACCGGGATCGCGAACACCAGGAACCACGCCGCGGCCACCAGCGCCACGACCCGGATGTTCAGCCCCTCGTCCTCCGTGATCCCGAACCAGTGCGCGTCCCCCGAGACGAAGCCCACGAACACGATCAGCAGCAGCAGGATCCCGCCGAGGTAGCCCGCTCCCCAGCCGATCCCCGAGATCCGGCCGATCGTGGCCGGCGTCGAGATCTGCACGAGGATCGCGTTGACCTGCACCTCCGCGAACTCGAAGAACACGGTGCCCAGGGCGATCAGGGTGACGCCCAGCAGCAGGGAGGACTCCCGGGGCGTGACGAAGAAGCACGCCGCGGTGCACGCGATCACCGCCGCCGTCATCACCCCCAGCCAGAGGCGGCGCCGGCCCGCGCCGTCCGCGCGCCGGCCCATCACGGGCGCGGTCAGGGCGATCACGACGCCGGCGATCGCCAGGGCCGTGGACAGCCACGCCGTGCCCCGCTCGTCCGGCCCGAACGCGTCCGAGGCCAGGTAGGTGCCGAACACGAAGGTGACCATGACCGCGTTGAACGCGGCCGAGCCCCAGTCCCACAGCGCCCACGCGGCCACCTGGCGGCGCGGGGCGGCGGAGGCGACCGGCGGGAGCGCGACGTCGGTCATCGTTCGATGCGGGTGAGGTGGAAGTCGCGGTGCGCCCGGGAGGCCGTGGGCCCGCGCTGACCCTGGTACCGGTTCTGGTTGGCCCCGGTGCCGTACGGCGACTGGGCCGCCGAAGAGAGCCGGAAGAAGCACAGCTGGCCGATCTTCATCCCCGGCCACAGCGTGATGGGCAGCGTGGCCACGTTGGACAGCTCGAGCGTGACGTGCCCGGAGAACCCGGGGTCGATGAACCCGGCGGTCGAGTGCGTCAGCAGGCCCAGCCGCCCCAGCGAGGACTTGCCCTCGAGGCGGGCGGCGAGGTCGTCCGGCAGCGTGACCTGCTCATAGGTGGAGCCGAGCACGAACTCCCCCGGATGCAGGATGAAGGCCTCGTCCGGGTCCACCTCCACCAGCCGGGTCAGCTCGTCCTGCTCCTGGCGCGGGTCGATGTGCGCGTACCGGTGGTTGTCGAAGAGCCGGAAGAACCGGTCCAGGCGCACGTCCACGGACGCGGGCTGGACCATCGTCGGGTCGAGGGGGTCCAGGCCCACGCGCCCGGAGTCGAGCTCGGCGCGGATGTCGCGGTCGGAGAGCAGCACGGCTCAGTCCATCCGCACGACGACGGCCAGCGGGGTGCGCTCGCGGCCCTGGCCCAGCGGGTTGTCCGCGAAGGCGGCCTCGAGGGCGGCGGCCGACGCGGCCGTGTCCTTGCCGAGGGCGTTGCGGCCGATGTCGTTGGCGTCCATCACGACGGTGCCGGCGAAGGAGGCCTTCGCCCAGGCCGGGATGTCCGCCGCCCGGATCATCGCCGAGACCTCGGCGGCCACCCGGTCCGGCTCGGCCGGCGGCAGCTTGGCCGAGACGTTGGCCGGGAACGTGGAGTAGGTGGTGGGCCCGTCGATCGCGCGGACGTTGCCGCCCACCACGTTGTAGAACACACCGCGCTTGCCGGCGACCTTGCCGGCGGCGCCGGCGGCCGCGGAGAGCACGATGCGCGGCAGTCCGGCCTCCTGGATGGCCAGCTGCATGGTGGTGGGATCGCCCAGGCCGATGCCCGCGGGCGTGCGGGTGACCAGGCGGGAGAGGGCGCGCGCGGCCACGGAGGGGCGGACCTCCCACGTGTAGTAGGAGCGACCCTGGGTGATGGCCACGATCTTCTCGGACACGGAGAAGTGCCACGGGGCGTCCTGCGGCATCGCGTCCGCGGGCAGGTCGCGGAAGAAGTCCTCAATCTCGCCGCGCAGGTAGGCCTGCAGGTCCGTGTCCCGGTCCACCAGGCCGGTCTGCACAGGGAAGCGGCGGTAGCGGCGGCCGTCCTCGGCGGAGACCAGGTCGAGCTCCTTGCCCGGGTTCGGCTCGTGGTCCGGTTTGGCCGGTGCCGGGGCGGTGGGGGCCTCGTCGACCGCGGTGGCGGGGCGGCGTCCGCGTCCACCGCGTCGCGCAGCCAGAGCTCGAGGTTGAGCAGGCGCCAGAAGCGCTCGGGGTCGTGCCGGCGCGGGTGGGCGAGGAAGTCCTCGAAGAGCGCGCGGACGGTGGGCGCGTCGGCGTACGGGCGGGCGGCGAACGAGTCGGAGGCGAACACCTCGCGGACCGGCTCGCGCAGGGCGAGCAGCAGGCCGGCCGCGGCGTCGTCGTCCGCGTGGCGGGCCGGCGGGAGGACGGCGTCCACCAGGCCGGCGAGCCGCCCGCGCGGCACGCCGCGATCGGCGGGGCGCTCGTCCGCGTGGGCGTCGACGAAGGCCGAGTTCAGCAGCGCCTCGACGGGCACGTCGGCGCGCTCGCGGGAGTCGGCCAGGCGTGCGGCGACGTCGCGGCGGGTCGCGGTCAGGGTGCGCGCGGCACCGCGCAGGCCGCGGGACGCGTCGGCGGCCGAAGGCGTCGGGGCGGGGCGGCCGCACACGTGCGCGGTCGAGGCCAGGGGGCCGCCGTGGGCGCGGATCGCGGCGCGGACCGGCTCGAGGTCGGCGACCGGGGACGGTGTCGCGGCGGGGGCCAGCGGTGCGGGCCGGGGACCGCCGACGAGGAAGGGGCGGTCCGCCTCCCCGAACGCGAGGTAGCGGTACACCGCCGCGTCGTCGGGGCGGGCGGGGACCTGGGCCGCGTCGGCCGTGGTGTCGCGCATGGGACGTCCTTCCGGGACGGGGGCTGCCGGACGCGTCCGGCCGCGGCCGGGCGCGGTTCGGACTCTACCAGCGGCCCCCGGCGCGCTTTCGTTCGGGAAACGGCGGCCCCTGGTGCGCTTTCGTTCGGGAAACGGCGTGGCCGGCCGCTGGCGCGCGGGTGCGGCCCTGACCATCCGCGGGGAGTTCTCCATCGTGATCGCCGGGCCGGTGCTCACGCGGTACGCGGACGCGTTCGGTCGTTCGCGCGCCCGGGCGGCGACGCGGCGGGTGCGGGCGCGCGAGGTCGCCGCAGCGGACCCGGTGCACTGACGTACGGGACCGCGGGGCTCGATGACGACGCGGGGCCGGTCGCACGGCCGGGCTGGTGTATGGTGGTGCCCGCGCCGCAGGCGGAAGCCGAGCGGTTGCGCGGGCGTAGCTCAATGGTAGAGCGCTTGCTTCCCAAGCAAGATACGCGGGTTCGATTCCCGTCGCCCGCTCCACGCCACGACGACGGCCCCGGGCCCCTCACGCGAGGGACCCGCGGCCGTGTCGCTCCACGCCGTCCCGCCACGGCCGCACCGGGAACGCAAGACGTCGGAATGCGGCCACATTCCGGCGTCATACCGACCGCTGGCGTTCCAGGTCGCCGCGTGGGGTCCCGCTCCCCTCAACGGCCCGCGCGGATCTCGCGCAGCCGGCGTTCCAGGTCGACCGGCAGGTCTGCGGCGAAGCGCGGGTCGAGGTCGGGCCCGGCGTCCGCCAGCCGGTAGACGCCGTCGGCGCGGGCGAGGAACCCGTAGTCCACGAGTTCGCGACGCAGCGTGGCCACGTCCTCGTGGGCGGGGCGCAGCAGGTCGTTGACCTCGGCCTCCGCGTAGGCGCGGCCCGCTCCGAAGCGACGCAGCAGCTCGAGAAGGACGGCCACCCGCGGCTTGCGACGCGCAGGGATCGAGCGCAGCCGGTCCCCGTCGAAGAAGCGGGCGAGCACGGTCGCGTGGTAGCGCTCGGCGGACTGCCACTCGTCGGCGAGGGCCGCCGCCGCGGCGGTGTACCGCTCACCGGTGACGGCCATGCGGGCGCGGATCAGGGTCTTGAGGTCGGACTGACGGGTCATGGTGCATCCTCGCCGGCGCGCTCCCGGCCATGCCGCGCCGCGGGTCGGGGACGACGTCCGTCGCGTGCGGGTGGGCCCGAGGATCCGCTCCCCTTCGCGCCGGGCCGCAGGGCCCTGCCGCGCGGGGCCGGGCCGCGTGGCGCGCTCGGCGGTGGGCGCCGCCGTCGTGATCCAGGCTAGCCCACGCCCGCGGCGTAGGATCGCGCCATGCCCCTGACCCCTCCGCGGACCGCCCCACCCCGACCCGTGGAGGCCCGTCCGTGACCCAGGTGCTCTCCGGCTTCGCGGTCGTGTGGGTGATCATCCTCGTGGGCGTCCTGGTGGGGCGCACGGGGGTGCTCGGCGAGCACGGCCGCACCGTGCTCTCCCGCGCGGCGTTCTTCATCGGCAACCCGGCGCTGCTGTTCGTCACGCTCTCCCGCGCGGACGTGGGCGCCGTGCTGGGCCCCCAGCTGTGGGTGGCCACGCTGTCCGCGTTCACCGCGGCCGCACTGTACCTCGCGGTGACGGTCCCGCTGCTGAAGGGCAGGTCGGCCTCGGAGCGGATCATGTCCGCGCTCAGCGCCTCGCTCGTGAACTCGGCGAACCTCGGCATCCCCATCGCGGCCTACGTCCTCGGCGACGCCGCCCTGGCCGCCCCGGCGCTCATCTTCCAGCTGGCGATCTACACGCCGCTCTACGTGGCCGCGATGGACGCCGCCACCGCGCGCGAGGTCCGACGACGCACGACGGCGGGCCGGCGCCGGGCGGTGCGCCGCTCCCCCGGGCGCGCCGTGGCCGACCAGGTCCGCCACACGGTCACCAACCCCCTGATCCTGGGCTCGGTGGCCGGCCTGGTCTTCTCCCTCACCGGCTGGTCGTTGCCGGGCCCCCTCATGGAGTCCGTGGAGCTCATCGGCGGGCTGTCCATCCCGGCGATGCTCCTGGCGTTCGGCATGTCGCTGGTCGGCTCGCGGCCGCTCGAGCGGGCCGGCGGGCGACGCGCGGACGTGCTGCTCGCCTCGGCGGTGAAGCTGGTGGTGCATCCGCTGCTGGCCTGGCTGCTCGCGCAGTTCGTGTTCGGCCTGGATGCGCGGCACGTGTTCGTCGCCGTCGTCCTGGCCTCCCTGCCGACCGCACAGAACGTGTTCGTCACCGCCGTGCGCTACGACGCGGGGCTGCGCGTCTCGAAGGACACGATCCTGGTCACCACGATCGTCGCGATCCCGGCGATGATCGCCGTCGCCCTGCTGCTGGCCTGAGGCCGACGACGGCGGCGCCCGGCCCGGTGTCACGCGCCGGACGCCTCGCCGCGGCTCAGACGTCCCGGCGGATCAGCTCGTCCAGCCCCGTGGGCGAGAGCAGGTACGGGGCGACCTCGAGCACGGTGCGCGCCCCCGTCTCCCCCTGGGCCTTCAGCCGCGCGGCGGCACGGCCGTAGGCGACCTGCGCGGCGGCGGTGAAGTCGGGGTTGGACTCCAGCTCCAGCACGAACTCGACAGCGCTGCGCGAGCCGCCGAGGTCGCCCGAGGTGACGACGTGGCCGCCGTGCGGCATGCCCTGGTGGTCGCGCTCGAACTCCTCCTCGGAGATGAAGTGCACGGTGGTCTCGTACGGGGCGAAGTAGTCGGGCATCGTGGTGATGGCCTCGGTGATGGCCGCGTGGTCGGCCTCGTCGGCCACCACGTAGCACTCACGCACGTGCGCGGAGGCGCCGGTGATCTCGGCGCCCCGTCCGGCGCGGGCCTCGGCGATCGCCTCCTCGCTGGGGATCGTGTACTGCACGCCGCGCCGCACGCCGGGGACCCGCCGGACGGCGTCGGAATGGCCCTGCGAGAGACCCTTGCCCCAGAACGTGTTCTGCTGCGGCTGCGGGAACAGCGCCGCGCCCAGCACCCGGTTCACCGAGAACAGGCCCGGGTCCCAGCCGGTGGAGATCATCGCCACGTGCCCGCCCTCCCGGGCCGCGGCGTCCATCTCGGAGCGGTGCCGCGGGATGAGCTGGTGGTTGTCGTAGGTGTCCACGGTGGTGAAGTGCCGCGCGTAGCCGGCCGCCTGCTCGGGGATGTCCGTGGCGCTGCCGAGGCAGAGGAACAGCACGTCGATCTCCCCGGCGTGCTCGGCGGCCCGCTCCGCCGGGAGCACGGGCGTGTCCGTGTCCAGGCCGGTGCGACGCGAGAAGATGCCCACCAGCTCCATGTCCGGCTGGAGCTTCACGAGCTTCTCCACACTGCGTCCGAGGTTCCCGTATCCGACGATGCCGGCGCGGATGGTCATGTGCGTCCTCCTGGTGGGGTCGTGGTCAGGTCGGTCCCGCCAGCCTAGGCCCGGCGCCGCGGGGCGCCGAGTCCGCCGGCCGGACCGCGCAGCAGGAGCACGACGACGGCGACCAGCCCCGCCAACGCCAGCACGCTGACCACGTAGATCGGCCAGGCCCACGGGCTGTGGTCGCCCCCGCCGACGCCGTAGGTGTCCGCGAGCGCCATGCCCGGCCCGAACGAGGCCATGAAGTAGGCCGGGGACGCGGCGACGAGCGAGGCGAGGCCCAGGGCGAGGACCGCCAGGGGGTCGACCTCCTCGCGACGCCACGTGAGGAACCACAGGATCGCGGCCACACCGAGCCCGGCCGCCAGGATCACGGCCGACAGGACGAAGGGGACGCCGAGCTGGCCCGCCGCGCTCAGGTCCGCGTAGATCCTCCCGAGGCCGCGGTCGCCGGGCGCGGCGGCCAACGGGTTGAGGACGAACACCTGCAGGGCCGCGAGCGCCGCGGCGGCGGCGATGACGCCCGGGACCACCGCACCCGCGGCGAGCCGCACCCAGCCGGGCCGGTCGGGCAGGGCGAGGGGCGCCGTCGTCGGGCGGGGC
>NZ_JABFBA010000004.1:75690-89567 GCF_017168445.1 Micrococcus sp. KRD026
GGAGGACGCGGCGGGGCGACGGGCGGAAGGGGACATGCGGCCAGGCTAACCGCTCGCCTCCGCCGCGGGCACGAGCGCCTCCGGCGCCGTTTCGTCAACGACAGCGGCTGTGGAGGCTCCTGCGCCCCCGCCGTCTCGTCGGCGAGCGCGGTGGGTGAGGTCAGCGGACGCCGGCGCCGGAGAGGGTCTTGGCCCAGGCCTCGATGGCGTCCCAGTCGCGGTAGTCGCCGTAGTGCTCGTTGCGGGAGAGCTTGAGCTTGAGCTTCTCCAGCCGGCCCAGGCGCTCCTCGACGAGCGCCCCGCGGAAGTACGCCACCTCGCGCGGACCGTAGGACTCGAGCTTCTCCCGCACCGGCGGGGCCAGCTCGGGCGCGCCGCCGGAGGCCAGGATCACGAGCGGCAGGTCCGCCAGCTCGGCCCGACGGGTGTCGAGGAACGCCCGCGCGTCGGCGGCGAGCGAGCCCGTGTAGACCGGGGCCGCGACGATCACCGCGTCCGCCGTGGCCAGCCACGCGGCGGCGCCCTCGACGTCCTCCACCACGGTCGGGACGGCCTGCGACGTGCGCAGCACCTCCGCGACACGCTCGGCGATCTCTCGCGTGGATCCGTGGGCGGACGAGGTGACGATGAGCGTGGTCATGGTGGGGCGCAGCCTTCGGGGTCGGGGGCGGACGACGCGCTCAGTGTATCCCGCGCAGGTCCAGGTCCAGGCGGGTCTCGGCGCCCTCCGGGACCCGGTCCGGGGTGTGCACCGTGACCGGGATGCCCCAGTCCTGCTGGTACAGGTGGCAGGCGGCGTGGTCCGGGATGGGCTGCCCCTTCTCCCCGTCGCACGCGGCGGCCCGGGCGGTGATGTGCAGGACGCCCTCCTCGACCTCGGGGTTCAGCCGCAGCGTCCGGTGCAGCCCCGTGGACGTGCCGGCGCCCTCGAGCAGCAGCTCCTCCGGGGACGAGGAGACCTTCAGCTGCGTGGGGTCGCCCCAGCGGTCGTCCAGCTTCTGCCCCGTGGGCGCGGCGAAGCCGATCGTCAGGTCCAGGTCACCGGCCACCACCGGGGTGCGGGGACGCTGCGTCTGCCGCGCGCCCTCGTCCACGGTGAGGAACTCCTCCGGCACCGCCAGCCGCGTGAGCCGGTGGGCGTTGGACTCGACCACCACGATCGCGGTGTCGTTCCCGTCCGCGTCGTGCTCCACGAGCACGTCCGAGGGCTCGAGCAGTCCGCGCGCCACCGTGGTCACCGTGGCCGGGACCGCCCGGCCCGCGGCATCCTCGCCGGCCGGGGCGTACCGGCGGATCGCGCCGTTGTACGTGTCGGCGATCAGCACGGAGCCGTCCGGCAGGGCTGTGACGCCCAGCGCGTGCTGCAGGCGCGCGCGGTCCGCCTCCCCGTCCACGTGGCCGAAGTCGAACAGGCCCGCCCCGACGGCGGTCCCGACCTCGCGGCGCCCGTCCTCCCCGGTCCGCACCCAGCGCACCGCGGAGGTCTCCGAGTCCGCGACCCACAGCGTGCCGTCCGCGCCCACGGACAGCCCCGAGGGCTGCGCGAACCAGGCCCGTCCGGCGTCGCCGTCCAGCAGGCCCTCGAGCGCCGTGCCCGCGTGCACCGCGAGCGCGCCCGTGACGGGGTCGAAGTCGAAGAGCTGGTGCGTGCCGGCCATCGCGATCACCACACGCCCCAGGGCGGGGTGCCACACGACGTCCCACGGGGAGGACAGCGAGATCGCGGTCGGCTCCCCGGGCAGGTCCGCGAGGTCGACGGCGACGTCCCCCTCGTCGTCGACGGCGGCGGCCTCCTTGGCGCGCTCGGAGTCGATGAGCTTCTGCACGCCGTTGCCGGCGAGGGTGCTGACGTGCCCGTCCGACAGGCGCAGGCCCCGCAGCCGGTGGTTGACGGAGTCCGCCACGACGACGTCGTAGCCGACGCGCTGGGCGACGTCCTCGGGCAGCAGCGCCAGGCCCTGCGGCTCGTTGAACAGCGCCTGGTCCGGCCCGCCGTCCGCGTGGCCCTTCTCCCCGGGCGTGGGGAATGCGAGCTCGGCCTGGCCCGCGTCCGCCGTGGCGGGGTCCCCGCCGCCGAACGCGCGGAGCACCGTGGTCAGGTCCTCGGCGACCTCCAGGAGGCGGTGGTGGCCGGTGTCCGAGACGAGGAACGTGCCCGGGCGGGAGCCGCGGCCGCCGAGCGACACGGCCTTGCCGGGGAACGACAGGTCCCGGGCCACGGGGGCGGGCGGGACGTAGGGGCCCGAGCCGCGGTGCAGCGTGCCCTTGGCCTCGTGCTCGGCCACGAGCTCGCGCACGAGCCCGTAGAGCCCGGCCACGTGCCCCTCTCCGGACAGGTGCGCGGCGATGTAGCCCTCCGGGTCCACCACCACGAGGGTGGGCCACGCGCGCGCCGAGTACGCCTGCCACGTGGTCAGCTCGGGGTCGTCCAGCACGGGGTGCTCGATGGCGTAGCGCTCGACGGCGGCCGCGAGCGCGTCCGGGTCCGCCTCGTGCTCGAACTTGGGCGAGTGCACGCCCACCGTGACGAGCACGTCCGCGAACTCCTCCTCGAGCGGGCGCAGCTCGTCCAGGACGTGCAGGCAGTTGATGCAGCAGAACGTCCAGAAGTCGAGGAGCACGACCTTGCCGCGCAGGTCCTCGAGGGCCACCTGCTCGCCGCCGGTGTTCAGCCAGCCGCGGCCCACGAGCTCGGACGCGCGCACCCGGGTGGCCGCGCGCGGCACGGCGGCGGGGGCGTCAGCGGACGGGGCGGGGTTCGGGGTCTGCGGTGCGGTCATGCCCACCATCATGACGCACGCCCCGGACGCGTCAGCCGTGAGCGGACGCCGGCGGCGTCACAGGGGGAAAGACGACGCCGCCGGGCGGGTCCGGCTCAGTCGGCGGCCAGGGCGGCGGCCAGCATCTCCTCGGCGATGAGGGTGAACTCCTTGCGCCCGGCCTCGGGCCGGCCCACGAAGGAGACCATCACCACGGCGTCGGAGGTGACGGCGGTGAGCACCTGGGCCGTGAGCTGGGGCTCGGACTCCGAGGCCACGGTCCGCTCCCACACGAGGGCGGACTGCGCCGGCGTGCCGTCGGACAGCGGCGCGTCGGAGACCTCGAGGCGGTAGTCGACGGTCGCGTCCCCCTCCTGCACGGTCATGGTCATCTCGCGGCAGTCGGCGCGCAGGGCGTTGACGGTCTGGAGGTGCCGCTCGACGTCCTGGCGGCCCTGGCCCGTGAGCCGGGCGACCTCCACGGTGCCCGTGCCCGTGAAGGTGTCGGCGCCGACGTCCACGCGCGTGGCCTCGGCCTCGTCTAGGGCGATCGGGGAGAAGTCCAGGGCGGTCAGCGGCGCCTTGCACTGCGCCGGCTGCACGGTGGTCCGGTCCGCGTCCGCGCGCCGGTCCCGGGAGTCCTCGCGGGCCGCGTCGATCTCCTCCGCCGTGGCGGCCCGCTGCCGGACGAAGCCGAACGTGGCCGCACGCTCGGCCGCGGCCTGCGCCATGCGCTCGTCCTGACGGTCGCCCAGGCCGAGCCCCTCCGGGGCCGCCGACTCCGTGGGCGCCGCGGTGCCGGCGTCGCCGTGGACTCCGTCCGCGGGCGCGGACGCGGCGGCCGGATCGCCGTCCCCGGCCCTGCAGCCCGTCAGGGCCAGCAGGCCGGCGGCGACGGCGGCCGCGAGGCGCAGCCGACCACGCCGGGGCGCGGCCGGGCGGCCGAGGGGAGGGAGGAGGTCAGCGGACATCACGGGCCTCCTCGGGGCCGGTGGAGGAGTCACGGGCCACGGGCTCGGCGCCGCTCGGGGCGTCGGTGACCGGGGTGCCGTGCATGCGGGCGTACATCTCGTTCCAGCGGCGCAGCTCCGCGTCGCCGTCGCGGTCGGCCTGCCGGTCCAGCCGGACCGCGTTCTTGCGGTCGCTGCGATACCAGAGCACGGCCACCATCACCGCCATCATCACGGTGGGGAACTCGCCGATGCCCCACATCACCGCGCCGCCGATGCGCTGGTCCTCGAGGGCGGTGGGGCCCCAGTCGCGGCCCATGTTGCCGAACCAGGACGCCTGCATCAGGCCGGTGGAGGTGGTCATGGCGACGCCGATGAAGGCGTGGAAGATCATCGTGGCCATCAGGAGCACGAGCCGCAGGGCGTACGGGGGCCGGCGCGGCAGCGGATCCGAGCCGATCATGACCAGGGCGAACAGGAACCCGGTCAGCAGGAAGTGGACGTTCATGAACTCGTGGCCCACGTGGGTCTCCAGCGAGAACCGGAAGAAGTCCGTGTAGTAGAACACCAGGATCGAGCCGGCGAAGTTGACCCCCGCCACGATCGGGTTCGTGATGAACCGCCCCCACGGGGAGTGCACGATCCACAGGATCCACTCGCGGGGGCCGCGCGTCCCGTCCGTGCGGGACGGCAGGGCCCGCAGCGCCAGGGTGATCGGCGCGCCCAGGACGAGGAAGACGGGGCTGAGCATCGTCAGCGTCATGTGGCCCACCATGTGCGCGCTGAACAGGACGCGGCCGTACACGGCCGGGGACCCGGAGGTCGCCCACAGCAGCACGGCCAGGCCCGCGAGCCACGCGACGGTGCGCAGCACGGGCCAGCGGTCGCCGCGGCGGCGCAGCTGCCACACGGAGCGCAGGTACCAGAGGGACAGGAACGCGATGATCGCGACCCACAGCCAGTCGAACCGCCACATCGTGATCCACCGGGCGCCCTCGAGGGCCGGCGGCAGCTCGTAGCCGGTGAGGATGCGGGCCGGGGAGGCGTCCGGCGCGAGCTCCTCCGGCACGGGCGGGGCCGTTCGGGAGAGCACGGAGGAGACGCCCATGACGGCGCCCATGATCACGGCCTCCACGGCGATGAGCTGCCACAGCAGGCGACGCGCGGGGGCGGGGCTGGGACGGTCCGGGCCGGGGGAGGTGGTGGTCACGTCTGTGGGGTTCCTTGTCAGGCGGGCGCGCGACGACGCGCGGGGCGTTCGGGCGCGCGAGGGCGGGGCCGGCCCCCTCAGGGGGCCGACCGGGGATCAGAGGTCAGCGGCCGTCGTCGAGGTGGCCGAGTGCGCGGGCGCGGCGGCCCATCAGGAGGAAGGCCACGACGAGCACGGCCAGGCCGGCGATGCCGGCGACCCACACCCAGGCGGGCAGCGCGTCGGTGTCCGCGGGCTGCGCGGCGTCGGAGCCGTCCGCCTGCGCGGTCGCCTCGGCCGAGGCGGCGTCGCCCTGACCTGCCGTGGCCTCCGGGGAGGCGGCGGTCGAGGCCCCGGCGACGGCGGTGCCGCAGCCCTGGGGCGCGGTGCCGGCGGCCGGTGCGGCCGGGTCGTCCACCGCGAAGTCGAACGAGCGCTCCTCGGAGTGCCCGTCCGAGTAGACGACGCGGTAGGCGACCTCGTAGTCGCCGTTGGGCAGCCCCTCGCACAGCGGCGCGGAGAAGGTGGGGCCGTCCACGGTGCCGGCAGCGGACTGCCACTGGTTGCCGTCGGCGTCGCGGACCTGCAGGAGGTTCTGGATGCCCTCGCCGTCGATCAGCTCGCCACTGAAGGTCAGTGAGACCTCCGACGGCGCCGTCGTGGCCGTCTCGCCGACCGCGGGGGCGGTGCGGATGAGCTCGTCGTGCGCGGCCGCGGGGGCGGCTCCGGCGACGACGAGGGCGGGCAGCAGGGTGAGTCCGGCGGCGGCGCGAGCGGCGCGGCGGACAGGGGTGGTCTGGTGATGCATGGTGGTGTCCTCACGGGTCTGCCGCGGTCCCGGACGGGAGTCGCGGGCGGACCGTTCCGAAGGGTCGTCGGGCGCGGTCGGGCCTCGAGACGCGGACGGAGCCGGCGTCCTCAGGCCGCGAGGGCGAACGGCGGGCCGCGCCGCCCCGGAGAGCCGAGGAGGGCGAGGGACGTCGCCGGCCGGAGCACCGGCGGGACGGGGACACGGAGGCGGGCCGGCGCCGGCAGGGGGCCGTGCGCGGCCGGCGGCGGGCAGACGACGGCCACCACGCGTTCGGCGATGGCGAGCACGAGGACCTCACCGCGCCGCAGCACCAGCACGGTGAGGACCGCGGCGATCACGTGGGCCGCGAGCATGCGCAGGTCGGTCAGGTGGCCGGCGGGGGCGCCGGACAGGGCCTCCCCCGGCGCCAGGAGGGCCCCGGCGCCGGGACGGGCGTGGCCGAGGTGGGCGGGGTCGACGCCGGCGACCGGCGCCACGGCGTGGCCGCCGGCGGCGAGCCCGTAGAGCATGTGGAACAGCCCCTGGGCGATCGCGACGGCCGCGGCGGTGCGCCACAGCGAGAGGGCGCGGCCCGCCAGGGCGGTGCAGAGCGGGGCGGCGAGGACGGCCGCGAAGGCGACCACGCCGACCTCGGGGAACCCGTGACCGGGCTCGGCGGCGGTGTGGAACAGCGCGGCCAGGGCGGTCATCGCCAGGGACCCGGCCCAGCCCCGGGCCAGACGGGCCGGCCCACGCACGACGCGCGGAGGGGCGTCCTCGAGGCCGGACGGGGCCCACGGAGCGGCGGCGACGGCGCTGCGCATGCCACGACTCCTCTCCTGACGGCCCCGGTCCACGTCGGCCGGACGATCGTCCGCCCATCCTACGCGGCCGGAGACGACGACGGGCGCCCCACCCGAGGGTGGGACGCCCGTCCTGCGGCGTGCGGCGTGGGTCCGGGGACGCGCACCGCGACCGGGATCACTCGGAGGCGGCTGCCTTGAGCTTGGAGCCGGCGGTCACCTTCACGGAGTGGCCGGCCGGGATGGTGATCTCCTCGCCGGTGCGCGGGTTGCGGCCGGTGCGCTCCTTGCGCTCGGTGCGCTCCACGGCCAGCCAGCCCGGGATCGAGACCTTCTCGCCCTTCTTGACCTGGGCGGTGAACACCTCGAAGAGGGCGTCCAGCACATCGCTGACGGCGGCCTGGGTGTTGCCGGAGCGCTCGGCGACGGCGGCGACGAGTTCCTTGCGGTTCATGGCCATGGGTCCTCCCTATGGGACGTCGGTTACGGTTCCCGGGCCGTTCGGACCGGGCTGCCAGTTGTGAACGTACCACCTCTCCGCGGGCGAATCGCCCCCTGAACCGCGAGAATCCGCGATTTCCCGTGACCCGGGTCGCCCCCACCCCCGAGGCACGACGACGGCGGCGCCCCTCTCAAGGAGGGGCGCCGCCGTCGTGGTGGTGCCTAACGCCCGGAGACCGGGCCGCGGGTCACCAGGAGGACTTGGTCACGCCGGGCAGCTCGCCACGGTGCGCCATGTCGCGGAAGCGCACGCGGGAGATGCCGAAGCGCTGGAAGGTGCCGCGCGGGCGACCGTCGATGGCGTCGCGGTTGCGCACGCGGACCGGGGAGGCGTCGCGGGGCAGCTTCTGCAGGCCCAGGCGGGCGGCCTCGCGGGCCTCGTCCGACGCGTTCGGGTCCACGAGGGTCTTGCGCAGCTCGAGACGCTTCTCGGCGTAACGGGCCACGATGGCCTTGCGCTGCTCGTTCTTGGCGATCTTGGACTTCTTGGCCATCTCAGCGCTCCTCTCGGAAGTCGACGTGCTTGCGGACCACCGGGTCGTACTTCTTCAGGGTGATGCGGTCCGGGTTGTTCCGGCGGTTCTTGCGGGTCACGTAGGTGAACCCGGTGCCGGCGGTGGACTTCAGCTTGATGATCGGACGAACGTCCTTGTCCTTGGCCATGTCAGAGCTTCACTCCCTTCGCGATCAGGTCCGCCACGACGGCGTCGATCCCGCGCACGTCGATGGTCTTGATGCCCTTGGCGGACAGCGTCAGCGTGACGTTGCGGCGCAGGGAGGGGACCCAGTAGGTCTTCTTCTGGATGTTCGGGTCGAACCGGCGCTTGGTGCGACGGTGCGAGTGGGAGATGCTGTGGCCGAATCCCGGCCCAGCCCCGGTTACCTGGCAGTGAGCTGCCATGATCACTCCTCGTGGCAAGTAGTAGTAAAAGGACGGGCGGAACCCGCATGGCGGCGAGCCGCGGACCTGTCCGCGGACACCTGTTGTGAGCCCCGCCCCGGGTGTGGACACCGCACTCTTACTGCGACTTCTCGAAAAGGTGGACCAGGCTGGGTGAGAGCCAACCGAAGTTCCTTATGGGATCGCTGGTGTGGACGGTGAGCCCCGGTCCGCCCTGAGGGCGTCCCGGGATCCGGTCTGCGGGAGCGCGTTGCTTTTCCGACCCGCCGTCCGCCCGGTCACCTGACCGATGGAACGACGAGAACAACGCGGCGTGCGCCGTCCTATCTTACGCGAACCGTGGGCGTCGCTTCAACTCGACGGGGGGCGCCTGTGGTATGCGCACGGTCCTCGGCTTCCAGGACCGCTCCGCGCGCGCCACGGCGCGGCCACGGGCGCTGGGCCGGCCCACCCCTCCGGCGCGGATCAGGCGACCGACGCCCCCAGCAGCGAGCCCACCGCGAAGGTCAGGCCGAGCGCCAGGGCGCCGCCGAGGACGACGCGCACGGCCGCCCGCAGCGCGGGCGCATCGCCGAGCCGGGCCCCGACCCAGCCGGTGACGGCGAGGGCCACGAGGGTGACGCCGAACGTGAACGGGACGCGGAGGCCCACCGGCGCCAGGACGACCGTCAGGAAGGGCAGCAGCGCGCCCACGAGGAACGCGAGGAAGGACGCTCCGGCGGCGGCCCACGGGCTGACGACGTCCTCCTCCGCCATGCCCAGCTCCATGCGCAGATGCGCGGCGAGCGCGTCCTTCTCGGTGAGCTCCCGCGCGGCGGCCTCGGCCGTGGCCCGGCTCAGGCCGTCCGCCTCGTAGAGCTGCACGAGCTCCTCCAGCTCGCCCTCGGGATCCTCCTCGAGCTCACGGCGCTCCTTGGCGATCAGCGACTTCTGCGAGTCGGAGGACGAGGAGACGGACACGTACTCGCCCAGCGCCATGGAGAAGGCGCCGCCGACCACGGCGGCGGCGCCGGCCAGCAGGATCGGGGTGAGCGCCGTCGTCGCGCCGGCCACACCGACGACGGTGGCGGCGACGGACACGATGCCGTCGTTGGCGCCGAGCACGCCCGCGCGGAGCCAGTTGAGGCGGGCATGCACGCCGCCGGAGGCGTGCGGCTCGTCGGGACCGCCCGGCGGGAGCTGATCGGCCAGGGGCGAGGACTGTTCAGACGTGTGCGACATGTCTCCATGGTCGCGGCGTGGGGCGGGGCGCGCCAGGCAGGTGAGGCGTTCCTTCGGGCGGGGACGCCACGACACCCGGTCTCGCTGTTGCCAGGATTGTTCAACAACAGCTACCGTCTCCCCAGCGCCTCGTGACGCCCGTCACCTCGCCTGGCGCCCTCGACGAAGGTGACCACCGTGTCCCACGCAGACATCCCCCACGCCGGACCGGACGGCTCGACCCCCTCGGGCACCGCGCCGAAGACCGACTCCCGCGCCGCGAGCGCCACCCGGCGCACCGCACTGCTCGGCGCCATGTTCCTCATGGCCACCTCGGCCATCGGCCCCGGCTTCATCACGCAGACCGCCACGTTCACCGTCCAGATGGGCGCCGCGTTCGCGTTCGCCATCCTGGTCTCGATCCTCATCGACGTCGCCGTCCAGATGAACGTGTGGCGCGTCATCGGCGTCTCCGGCATGCGCGCCCAGGAGCTGGCCAACAGCGTCCTGCCTGGCCTCGGCTGGGTCCTCGCCGCGCTCGTGTTCCTCGGCGGCATGGTCTTCAACATCGGCAACATCGCCGGCACCGGCCTCGGCGCGAACGCCATGCTCGGCGTCGACCCCCTGATCGGCGGCGCCGTCTCCGCCCTCATCGCGCTGCTGATCTTCCTCTCCAAGCGCGCCGGTGTGGCCCTGGACCGGATCGTGGTGGTGCTCGGCGCCGTCATGATCCTGCTGATGCTGTACGTGGCCATCACCTCCGCCCCGCCCGTGGGCGAGGCCCTGCGCCAGTCCGTGATGCCGGAGGAGGTCGACTTCTTCGTGATCGTCACCCTCGTGGGCGGCACCATCGGCGGGTACATCACCTACGCGGGCGCCCACCGCATGATCGACTCCGGAGTGAAGGGCGTGGACGACGTCCAGGACATCACCCGCAGCTCCGTGGCCTCGATCCTCGTGACCGGCCTGATGCGTGCCCTCCTGTTCCTGGCGATCCTCGGCGTCGTCGCCTCGGGGGCGGTCCTGGCCAAGGACAGCCTGGCCGCCTCCGCCTTCCAGGCCGCCGCCGGCGACATCGGGCTGCGCATGTTCGGCATCGTCCTGTGGGCCGCCGCCGTCACCTCCGTGATCGGCGCGTCGTACACCTCGATCAGCTTCGTCACCCGCTCCACCACGAGCGTCCGCACCCGCAACCTGCTGACCGTCGCGTTCATCGTGGTCTGCACCGCCCTCTACCTGGCCCTGCGCCAGGCCCCGCAGACGCTGCTCGTGTTCGCCGGCGCGTTCAACGGCATGATCCTGCCGGTCGGCTTCGCGGCCCTCCTCTACGTGGCCTGGCGCCGCCGCGACCTGCTGCACGGCTACCGCTACCCCGGGTGGCTGCTCGTGATCGGTGCGCTGGCGTGGATCGTCTCCGTGTTCATCGCGGTGCGCGGGTTCCTCCCCATGGTCGAGATGATCACCGGTGCCTGAGATGACCACGACGACGCCGCTGCTGCCGCTGGACGGCGCCACGACCCCCGCGCAGGCCCGCGAGCGCTTCCGCGCGGGGCTCGTGCGGCCGACCTCGGGGATCGCCGACGGCTACGCGCAGGCGAACCTCGTCTCGATCCCGCAGGACCACGCCTACGACGTCCTGCTCTTCGCCCAGCGCAACCCCAAGGCCCTGCCGCTGCTCGGCGTGTTCGAGGCCGGCGAGGTCAACGGCCCCGCACTGGACGGCGACGTCCGCACGGACGTGCCGCAGTACGTGGTGTACCGCGACGGCGTGGAGACGGACCGCCCCACGGATCTGCTCGACGTGTGGCGGGACGACCTCGTGACGTTCGTGATCGGCTGCTCGTTCACCTTCGAGTCCGCCCTGGTGGCCGAGGGCATCCGGATGGCCCACCAGGACGCCGGCGTGAACGTGCCGATGTACCGCACCACGCGGCGCTGCGCCTCGGCGGGCCGCCTCTCGGGCCCGCTCGTGGTCTCGATGCGCCCCATCCCCGCCGACCGCGTGGCCGACGCCGTGCGCATCACCTCCCGCTACCCCGCGGTGCACGGCGCGCCCGTGCACGTGGGCGACCCGGCCGGCCTCGGGATCACGGACCTGTCGGCACCGGACTTCGGCGACGCCGTCGAGGTCCCGCACGGCCACCTGCCCGTGTTCTGGGCGTGCGGGGTGACGCCGCAGGCGGCGATCATGGAGTCCCGCCCGCCGCTGGCCATCACGCACGCGCCCGGGCACATGCTCATCACGGACCTGCCGGACCGGATGTTCCAGGTCCCGTGACCGCCGGGACCCGGGGAGACGGTCAGCCCCCCACGGCGGCGAGGTGCGCCAGGACGAACTGCTCCGCCTCGTCCAGGTAGCCGCCGAACATGGCGTGCACCGCGGGCAGGTCGCCGGCCAGCAGCCGCTCCACGATCCACCGGTTGCGGTCCGCGAACAGCACGTGCAGGCGCGTCTGCTCGTCCATCGGATGGAACGCCAGGCGCACGCGGGCCTGCACCGACGCCATGAGCCGCGTGAGCTCGGGGGCGCCGGCCAGGTCCACGATGCCGACGTGCACGCGATGGTTGGCGTCGCCCAGGACCCGCGCGGGCGTGTCCGGGCCACCGGAGAGCAGGTCCTGGGCACAGCGCAGGTGGCGCGCCGCGCCGGGGGTGAGCTCGCCGTGCTCGAGGGCGCCGAGCTGGATCACCCGACGCGTGCGGTACAGCCCGCGCACGTCCTCCGGACCCGGCGCCGCCACGAACACCCCGCGGTGCGGCCGGCGCTCCACGAGGCCCTCCGAGGCCAGCATGGTGAACGCCTCGCGCAGGCTGTTGCGACTGACCTGGAGCTCGGCGGCCAGCGCCACCTCCCCCAGCCGCTCCCCCGGCACGAGCCCGGCCGCCGCGATCCGCTGCCGCAGCTGCGCGGCCGCGGCCACGGGAGCCGGCGCCGGGGCGGACTCCCCGTCACCGGCGCCGGGCGCGAGGTCGTCCCCGGTGACACCGTCGCGCGTCGGCACCCTCACGCCCCCAGCCGGGCGATCGCCTGGCCGCGCGTCACCGAGGCCGGGGTCTCGGCCACGAGGAGCTGGATCCGGCCCGCACGCGGGGCACGGATCGGCGTCTCCATCTTCATCGCCTCGACGATCGCGACCGTGTCACCCTCGACCACCTCGGCGCCGTCCTCGACCTTCCACGAGGCCAGGGTGCCGGTGACCGGCGAGGCCACGGCGCCGTCGTCGTCGGGCTTCCCGGCGCCCGCGGCGTCAGCCGGGGCCGCGGCACCCGCACCGCCGCCGCCGAGGAGGGCCGCGTAGAGATCCGCGGGCAGGCCCAGGCGCACGGCGCGGCCGTCCAGCTCCACGGTGACGGAGGTGCGGCCGCCCGCGGGAACCTCGGCGCCCAGGTAGGGGGACTCGGCCAGCGGCTCGGCGAACTCGGACTCGATCCACGTGGTGTAGACGCCGAGGCGGTCCCCCGAGGTGAAGGCGTCCTGCTCGAGCACGGCGCGGTGGAACGGCACCACGGTGGGCACGCCGTCGATGCGCAGCTCGGCCAGGGCGTCGCGGGCGCGGGCGATGGCCTGGGCGCGGTCCTCGCCCCACACGATGAGCTTGGCGAGCAGGGAGTCGTACTCCCCCGGCACCACGGAGCCGGTGCGGACGCCCGAGTCCATGCGGACCCCGGGGCCGGTGGGGGCCTCGAACGCGTCGATCGGGCCGGGCACGGGCAGGAAGCCGTACGCCGGGTCCTCGGCGTTGAGGCGGAACTCGAGGGCGTGGCCGCGCGGGGTCGGGTCCTCGGGGATGCTCAGCAGCTCACCGGCGGCGATGCGGAACTGCTCGCGCACCAGGTCCACGCCGAAGACCTCCTCGGTCACGGGGTGCTCCACCTGCAGGCGGGTGTTGACCTCCAGGAAGCTGATGAGGCCGTCCGGGGCCACGAGGTACTCGACCGTGCCGGCCCCGGTGTACCCGGCGGCGCGGCAGATCTCGCGGGCGGAGGTGTGGATGCGCTCGCGCTGCTCGTCCGTGAGGAACGGCGCCGGGGCCTCCTCCACGAGCTTCTGGTTGCGGCGCTGCAGGGAGCAGTCGCGGGTGCCGAGCACGGCCACGTGGCCGTGCTCGTCGGCGAGGACCTGGGCCTCCACGTGGCGGGGGCGGTCCAGGAAGCGCTCCACGAAGCACTCGCCGCGCCCGAACGCGGCCACGGCCTCGCGGACGGTCGCCTCGAACGCGTCCTCGACGTCGCCGAGCTCACGCACCACGCGGATGCCGCGGCCGCCGCCGCCGAAGGCCGCCTTGATGGCGATCGGCAGGCCGTGCTCCTCGGCGAACGCGCGCGCGGCGGCGGCGTCCGGCACGGGGCCGTCCGAACCCGGCACGAGCGGGGCGCCCGCCTGCTGGGCGAGGGAGCGGGCGGTGATCTTGTCGCCGAGGGCGCGGATGGCGTCCGGCGACGGGCCGATCCAGGTCATCCCGGCGTCGATCACGGCCTGCGCGAAGTCGGCGTTCTCGGAGAGGAAGCCGTAGCCCGGGTGCACGGCGTCGGCGCCGGCGCGGCGGGCGACGTCGAGGACCGCGTCGATCTTCAGGTAGGTGTCCGCCGAGGACGCGCCCGGCAGGTGGAAGGCCTCGTCCGCGACGGCCACGTGCAGGGCGTCGGCGTCCGGATCCGAGTAGACGGCGATCGAGGCGATGCCGTGGTCGCGGGCGGCGCGGGCCACGCGCACGGCGATCTCGCCGCGGTTGGCGATGAGCACCCGCGTGACGGGGCGGGCGACGGGGGTGGTGGTCATGCGG
>NZ_JABFBA010000004.1:89667-92859 GCF_017168445.1 Micrococcus sp. KRD026
GGGCTGGGACGGTCCGGGCCGGCGTCGAGGCGGGGGATGACCCACCGGCGGTGCAGCAGGCCGATCAGGCCGAGGCCCAGGGCCGCCAGGAACTTGGCCGACACGAGGATGCCGTAGGGGCTCAGCAGCTGGGCCGGATCGTCCATGCGGATCGACGCGTTGACCACGCCGGACAGCGCCACCGTCACCAGGCCCAGCCCGGCGAGCACGGAGTACCGGGTCAGGACCGTGTGCAGCAGGGGCGCCGGGCCCTGCCGGCGCAGGCTGCGGCCCCGCCCCTGCGCCCCGTTGGGCCCCACGAGGGTGTCCGAGATCGCGACGAGCACGAGCAGCCCGCCCACCCACACGACGACGCCGAGCAGGTGCAGGCCGATCGAGTTCACGGCGCCGTTGTGGTCGTCACCGCCCGCCGCGTGCCCGATCAGGGCCAGGGGCACGAGGGCGAGCATCGCCAGGATGCCGGTCCAGAACAGGCCGTTGTGGGAGCGGACGGCGATCGCCAACGTGGTCACGACGGCGGCGATCACGGTGACCCAGAACCACGCCTGGCCCACCGAGATGCCGACCACGTAGGCCGCCAGGCCGTCCGTGAAGCCCTGCCCCGCCGTGACGGGGATGCCGGCGAGATCCGAGTAGGACAGCACGCCGACGGCCAGCGCGGCCACTGTCCACACGCCGGCGCTGACGGCGGCGATCCGCATCACGCGGGTGAACGCGGGGTGCTCGGGCAGCGGTGCGGCGTCCGCATCCTCGCGCCGCTGCCGGGCGGAGCGGTGCCACCGTTCCGTGCCCGCCGCGTGGGGCGGCAGGACCCCGGCCGCGAAGATCAGCGCGGCGATGGTCAGGGACATCGCCAGGTTGGAGACGAGCTCCCCCACGGGCACGCCCCAGCGGGTGATCCACCCCGGGTCGGAGAGCTGGCGCGCGGCGGTGACGCCGGTCAGCCAGCCGGCGGCGGCGAGGCCGGCGGCTCCCGCGGCGGCCACGAGCACCCAGATCCACCGGGGCACTCCGACCGGCCCCGACGGACCGGGGCGGGCGGCGTCGTCGTTCTCGGTGGGGTGGCTGCCCCGGGCGGGGGCGGTGGCGGCGGACATGGGGTCCATCCTCTCAAAGCATGCGGACGCCCGGCGACGACGGGAGCGGCCCCGCCGTCGTCGGGCCCCTGGGTCAGGCGAACAGGGCGTCGCCCACGAACCCGCCCTCGGCGCAGCCGGGCGGGATCGCGAAGACCGCCGAGCCGACGGGCACGGTCCACAGGTTCAGGTGGTCCGACTCCGCGAGCCGGGCCTGGACGGGGACGAACTGTCGGTCCACGTCCGCCTGGTAGGCGGCGAAGATCAGGCCGGAGCCCGCCTCCAGCGCCCCGCGCGGGTCGTCGTAGTTGTAGCCGCGACGCAGCATCCCGTACTCGGGCTCCTCCCCGCGGGCCCGCCGCAGGTGCGCGATGTCCGAGATGACCGGGAAGCCCGTGGGGCCGACGGCGTCGAAGTCCGGCTCGTCGTGCTCCTGCTCCCCCGTGAGGGGGGCGCCGGTGCCGAGGCGACGGCCGATGACCTTCTCCTTGGCCGGGCGGTCGAGCTCGTCCCACGTGTCCATGAGCATCTCGATGCGCCGGATCACCACGGACGTGCCGTCCGGGATCCACGGGGTGACGCCCACCTGCTCGGCGCCCACGCCCCACACCACGCGGTCGAGGTGCGGGGTGTCCGCCGCCGGGTTGCCGGTGCCGTCCACCTGCCCGAAGAGGTTGCGCATCGTGGTGCCGGTGGGGTGGGCGCCGCGGGCGGAGCGGAAGCCCTCCTGCACCCAGCGCTCGGTGGCGAACGGCCGGGCCGCCTTGAGGAGCATGCGCCGGGTGTGGGCCACGGACATCCGGTCGTCGCCGCAGATCTGCAGCAGCAGGTCGCCGTCGCTGAACGCGGGGTCCAGGCGGTCGATCTGCTCGAACGCCGGCAGCGGGCGCAGCCAGGCCGGGGCCCGGTCCGGGGCCACGCGGCGGACGAGCTCCGGGCCGAAGCCGAACGTCACGGTGAGCCGCGCGGGGGCGGCGGCGAGCTCCGGCTCGGTGTCGGCGATCGTGGCGCGGCCCTGGGTCAGACGCGCCGCGTCGTCGGTGAGCAGGCGCAGCATCCGCTCGATGCGCACCCGGTCCGCGTCCTCGCGCAGGTCGAGGGCGAGGAAGACGGCGTGGGCCTGGGCGGGGGTGTCGACGCCGGCCTGGCGCGGCCCGTGGAACGGCACGGTGTCCGTGCCCACGGGCGAGCTGACGGCCACCCGGGCGGCCTGGCCGCCGGGCTCGGCCCAGCCGGCCCGGCCGACGTCGCCCTCGATGCCGGTGTCGCCCATGACCTCGGAGGGTGAGGCCCCCGCCCCGGGCGCGGCGGACGCGCCCGGGGCGGTCGAGGCCGACGCGTGGCCGGCGCCGTAGCCGAGCGCCGTGCCCAGCAGGCCGCCGCCCACCGCGCCCGCCCCGAGGAGCAGGCCGCGGCGGGAGGGGCCCCCCGGGGCCGGGCGGGCGCCCTCGCGCCCGCCCGACCCGTGGTGGTCGTCCGGCCGGACGGCGGGGTCAGTGGTCGGCATGGTCCTCCGATTCGTGGGACTCGCCGCCGTGGTACGACTCGTTGGCGCCGGTGAAGGGCCGGACCACGGAGGTGACCTCGAGGGTGGAGCCGTCCTCCAGCTCGAGGTCGTAGGTCACGTCCTCACCCGGCTCGATCGGGTCGGTCAGGCCCATGAACATCACGTGGTTGCCGCCCGGGGCGAGCTCGAGGCTCCCGCCCGCGGGCACGGTGAAGCCGTCGGGGCTCTCCTGCATCACCATCTGGCCGTCCTCGCCGGAGACCATCTCGTGGAGCTCGACCGTCTCGCCCAGCTCCGAGCGGACGCCGACGATGTGCAGGTCCTGGTCCGAGGAGTTCTCGAGCATGCCGAAGGAGCCGGTCATGCCCTCCTCGGTGGCCTTCGTCCAGGGGTCGGTGATCGTGAGGCCGGCGGCCTGGCCGTCCGCGGTGGACGCGGCCGGCGAGGCATCCGAGGCCGGGGCGGCGTCCGTGGCCGGCGCGACGCTCGAGGCGTCCGACGCGCTCGGGGCGGAGCCGGCGTCGTCTCCGGCGCAGGCCGTCAGGCCGAGGGCGGCGACGGCGAGCACGGCGGCGGCGCCGAGGCGGCGAGGGGCGCGGGGGGAGGTGG
>NZ_JABFBA010000040.1:0-830 GCF_017168445.1 Micrococcus sp. KRD026
GGTCTGGATGCGGACACGACATCCACGACCATCCTGGGCACGGAGGTGATGCCGACCTTGGAGACCTGACCGACTCAAGCCCCCACCGCCTCGAAGACGGTTACACCACTTCCAGGGACTTGACCCCCTCAGCCTGGCGTTCCTTGATCCGCCGTCGCTCGAACTCAGCGAACGCAGCCAGGATCCCCAGCATGAGTCCGTCCACCGGGGATGTGCCGGACTTGTCCACGGTGATCCGCTCGGCCACGAACTGCACCGCGCATCCTTTGTTCGTGAGCTCGTCCACGATGGCGTACAGGTCCCGGGTGTCACGGCCGAGCCGGTCCATGGAGGCGACCTTCACCAGGTCCCCTTCCCGGACGTACCCAATCAGCTCGGCCAGGCCCGCGCGCTTGGCGCGGGAGCTGCCGCTGATCTTGTCCTGGAAGATGCGGTCACACTCCCCCACCGTCTCGAGCTGACGATCCAGGTTCTGCTCGGCCGAGCTCACCCGCACATAGGCCACCGTCTGTCCAACCACGTCTTAGAGCCTCCGCCAGATGTGTCCAACGGGTCCGAAAACGACCCACTCTGACGTGATCCTCTCGTGGGGGCCGGTGGTGTGTAAAGGGGTATACCCGGCTTGACGCCGGGATGGGGCAATGAACACCCAGCTGGATTGTGAGGCATCCCTCTGTCGGAGCGTTGACGTTTACTTTACTCACCTGTTAGTATAGTTTCGTTGATGCGACTACAGGCAGAGGACAGGGGTACAACAGTGAACGACGTTGGATCATCGCCGCGGCGGTGGTGGCTGCTCATGACCGTGGGGGCCGGCCTGCTACTCATCA
>NZ_JABFBA010000041.1:0-435 GCF_017168445.1 Micrococcus sp. KRD026
CTGGAGGCGCCCGGGCAGCAGGGCGTGTGGCTGGGGCCGGACGATGAGGTGGAAAGCCTCAAGCCGTGGTTCGACCAACTGCCGCTGATTGCGCTGGACTTCCCGAGTTTTCGCGACGGTCGTGGTTACAGCCAGGCGTATTTGCTGCGTACCCGATTGGGCTGGACCGGCGAATTGCGCGCGGTTGGCGATGTCCTGCGCGATCAACTCAGCCACATGCGCCAGTGCGGTTTCGACAGCTTCGCGGTGCGCGAGGACAAGTCCGCCGAAGACGCGCTCAAGGGCCTCGCCGGCATGAGCGTGTTGTATGGCCGCTCGGTGATCGAGCCTCGACCGTTGTTTCGGCGGCGCTGACAACCACACGACTTTTTGCTTTGGCCGGGGACCCCGTTTTGATAGAGTCCGCGCCTCATAAGGAAGCGGGTCAAAGAAAGG
>NZ_JABFBA010000042.1:0-1669 GCF_017168445.1 Micrococcus sp. KRD026
ATCCCGATCCGTCGAAGAAGTGGGATCTCGTCTCATCCCTCTATGCGATGGTCGGGCTGGTGGGCACCGTGCTCGTCATCAAGGAACTGGCCCATATTCCACAGAACTGGGTTCTGATCGCAGGGGCGCTGGCGTCAGCAGTCATCGGGTTCGTCCTCTTCGTGCGACGCCAGGGCCGATTGGAAGAACCACTCATCGAGTTCTCCATCTTCCGCAACCGCGCCTTCGCTGGCGGCTCTCTGGCAGCCTTCTTCGCGATGTTCACCATCGCTGGCGCCCAGCTCGCGACCACACAGCGCTTCCAGCTCGTCGAGGGCTTCACCCCCCTGCAAGCAGGCCTGCTAGTCGCAGCCACCGCGCTTGGCGCCCTGCCCTCAGGTGTCCTAGGGGCCGCGATCCTGCACATCGTGGGCCTGCGGATCATTATCTCCGGCAGCCTCGCCATCGCCGCCCTAGGACTAGCTCTCGCCGTGCTGGCCTCTGCGAACGGATCACTACCCCTGCTGGTCGTCAGCTTCATCGTGACCGGCTTCGGCCTGGGCGGCACCTTCGCCGTCGCTTCCGCCGCCATTATGGGCAACGCGCCTCCGCGAAAGGCCGGCATGGCGGCCTCGATCGAAGAAGTCTCCTATGAGATGGGCTCCCTCTCGGCTGTAGCACTCCTCGGGAGCCTCCTGACCTTCGTCTACGCCACAGTCGTCCGACTCCCGGATGGCACTCCCGCCGCAGCGGGGGAGAGCATTGCCGATGCCCTCGGGATCGCCGACGGAGATCTCGACGTGATCGCAGCCGCCACCTCCGCCTACGACACGGCCTATTTGGTCACGATGATCGTCCTCGCTGTCATGCTGGCTAGTGGAGCCGCTCTGACCAATCGGCTGCTCCGCGCTTACGGGCGCGGCAGCGAGGCAATGGAGTACGCCGAAAACCACTGAACCAATCGGAGGGGCGCATGATGGTGCGTGAGAGCAAGAAGACCATGATCCTCGACGCCGCGATCCAAGTGATCGAGGAAGACGGGATCACAGCAGTCACGTTTGACTCTGTCGCGGCCGCTGCAGGGATCACCAGGGCCGGGATCATCTACCACTTCCCGTCACGAGACGACTTGATCGCTGCGATCCACCAGAGACTCGCTGATCGCTGGGAGCGGCAGTTAGAGATCGCCTGTGGAAAGCCGACCGCTGAGGCAACGCCGATGGAGCGCCTGACCGCCTACATACTCACTTGTTCGACAGCCGCCTCCCGCGCCGAGTTCCAGATGATTCTCGACAGCCAGCACACCCAGCACAAGGCGATCTGGGAAGACCTCATCGACCGATGGACCGGACGTAGCGAACGAGACGAAGCTGAGCGCGACCAGATGACCTCGCTCGCCCTGCTCGCTGCTGACGGGCTCTGGGTCAACGACCTGATCGGAAGCAGGCCCATCTCACAGGACCACCGGAGTGAAACCGCAAAGCAGATCATCGCGCTACTCCAGAATGACGTCCATGAATCCGAGGCCAAGCCCAACGGGTAAGCGAGCCAGCGCGCGGTTGGAGAAGGCCGGATCGACGAATCCGTCGAGCGCGATGATGGGCAACCCTGTCAAGCAAGATCGCACCCTGGCACCTCTGTCCAGCAGCACCCAACTGGCTCTGACACATGCGCCTAGTGGGTATACCCG
>NZ_JABFBA010000043.1:0-1115 GCF_017168445.1 Micrococcus sp. KRD026
TGTAGGAGGGCATGACGTTGTTGACTCGGGCCGGTGCCAACGAGGTTGGCGGGGCGTCCCCGCAGGAGGTATGAGGCCGATGGTAGTTGTAGTGGTTCACCCACACCGCCAGGGCCTCACGCCGAGCCTGCTCTGAGGTGTAGGGGCGGGCGTAGATGACCTCATCGACCATCAGCCGGTTGTACCTCTCCACCTTCCCGTTATGGCGCGGGGTGTAGGGCCGGATCCGGTGATGCCGGCCCCCGAGCGAGACCACCTTCGCGGTGAAGTCCGCAGCCCGGTAGTTGTTTCCGTTGTCCGTGATCACCCGGTCCACGGTGATGCCGTGGGCGGCGAAGAACGCCCTCGCCCGGCAGTAGAAGCTCACGGTCGTGGCCGCCCGCTCGTCCTCCAACGCTTCGGTGTAGGCCAGCCGGGTGAACCCGTCGATCGCCGAGTGCAGGTAGGTGTAGCCGACCCGCCGGCCTGCACCACGCTTGGAAGCACGGCCTGCTTCACTTTCACGTCCGTGGGTGCGCCAACCGCCCCCGTCTGGGATCTTCCCGATCTTCTTCACATCCAGGTGCACCATGTGCCCCGGCCCTCTCGCGGTGATCTTCTGGGGTCGTTGGCGCAGGTCTTCTCCGGCCGGGGTCAGGTCCCGTAGGCGGGAGATCCCGAGTCGGTGCAGCCACCGTCCCACGGTACGAAGACACACCCGGTGGCCCTCGGAGACGAGGTGGTGATGGATGCGCCGTGCGGACCACTTGCGCTCCCGCCGCAGGGCGTGGATCTGGGCGACCAGGACCGGATCGAGCTGGGCAGGTGAACGGTGCGGCCGGCTGGGCAGGTCCTGAAGGCCGGCTTCTCCCTGGGCGCGGTAGCGGGCGACCCAGGTGGCCACCGTGGGCCGGCTCACCCGGAACTCGGCGGCCACGTGTGCCTGCGGGATCCCGTCGTGCAGGTGGCGGTGGACCATCCTGAGTCGGCCAGTGGGGGTCAGGGGTGCGTTAGCGTGAGTCATGAGTGGGTCTTCTCGGGCAGGTCGGTGGTGTAGGAACTTCCATCCTGCGGGAGAGGCCCACTCGTCTCATCTCAGCCCGTACCCCGTGGCAAGAACCTCATGACCCACAACA
>NZ_JABFBA010000044.1:0-254 GCF_017168445.1 Micrococcus sp. KRD026
CCAGTACGCCTCGTTCGCTGAGCTCGAGGCCGCCTGCGCGGGGTTCATGGCCATGGTGAACTCCCGGGAGCACCGGGTGACCCGGCGCCGCCCGGACCACATGCTCGCCGAGGAGACCAGCGCGTTGTGGGCTGACCCCGTTTCGTAGGTCCAGTCGTTATGAGAGTCGTCCTGTTGCCCGCGGTCGCGGGCAGGGAGACTGGTCAGATCATGACGAACAGCAGGAAGCGTCACACCCCCGAGCAGGTCGTCCG
>NZ_JABFBA010000045.1:0-422 GCF_017168445.1 Micrococcus sp. KRD026
TTATAATTCAAACGTTCATCGTGGTGTTCATACATTAGGATCATTGGCAACTGATGGTTATGAAAATGCTCGTGAAACCGTTCGTCGTTTTATTAATGCGAAGTATTTTGAAGAAATCATTTTCACACGCGGAACAACTGCATCGATTAACCTTGTAGCACATAGCTATGGTGATGCAAATGTTGAAGAGGGCGATGAAATTGTTGTCACTGAAATGGAACATCATGCCAATATTGTTCCTTGGCAACAGTTAGCAAAGCGTAAAAATGCGACATTGAAATTTATACCAATGACAGCTGACGGGGAATTAAACATCGAAGATATTAAGCAAACGATTAATGATAAAACAAAGATCGTTGCTATTGCACATATTTCTAATGTACTCGGTACAATTAATGATGTTAAAACCATTGCAGAAATAG
>NZ_JABFBA010000046.1:0-1188 GCF_017168445.1 Micrococcus sp. KRD026
TGCCATAACACCGCCAGCACACCACCACACCCCCACCACAAACAACACCACACAACCGATTGCGCCCACACCACAACCCGTGTATGGTTTGACTCAGCGGGAGGCACCCGGCCCCCTGCACCCCTAGCCTTGGAGGCTCTCATGCTCACGTTCAACGCCCGCCAGCTGCTCCGCGGTCTCGATGTCGCTTCCTACCCCGCCCGCCTCGCCGACGAGCCGGTCGGGGCTCGCCTGACCACGGTCCCTCTGGAGGTGACCGACCAGGGCCTGATCGCCTACAGCACGGACCGCTACCAGCTCGCCCGCACGCTGACCGAGTACGCCCTGGAGGCGCCCGCGCACGGCGCGGGCCTGCCGCCGGTGCGCCTGCACCGCTCGGGCCTGAAGGTTCTGCTCCCGGTGCTCCGCGCCGCGAAGAAGGACGGCACGGTGGAGCTGACGGCCGACGAGGACACCGTCACGTTCACCGTCCACGCGGCGAACGGGCAGGTGCAGACGGTGCCGCTGAAGAACTACGCGGACGCGGACGAGTATCCGAAGATCGCTTCCCTGTTCCGCCTGCACACCCAGCCGCGGGGCGCGCTCGAGGAGGGCACGTTCACGGTCAATCCGAAGTACGTCAAGGCGCTGGCCGACGTGACGGCGCGGTACACCAGCGACGGTGAGGTGCTCACGTTCGACCCGGACACCAACCACTCGGGCAAGCCCGTCGCGTGGGTCCACGGCCAGTGGGCACACGGCATTCTGATGCCGATCCGTCGGGAACAGCTCCCCACGATCGACGCCGAGTACGAGGGCGTGGGACGTCTGTTCCGCGCCGTGCCGCTGATGCAGTCCCCGGAGTCCGCCAGCGTGCGGGAGGGCTCCGCCGTGGAGCGGGCCAGCACCCGCGGAACCGCCGAGGCTCCCGCCACGGCCTGATTCCCTCTCCCTCTCGGCGGGGTCGTCGCACTGCGGCGGCCCCGCCGCTGACCACCCGGGCCGCGAGCGCCCACACCCCCCGGTGGCCCCGCCCGCACGATGCGGGCGGGGCCGTCCGCCCGCGGCGGCTGCCGCTGTCTCCGCGGCACCGCGAGCTCGCAGCGCGGCACCGGCAGCTGGCTGCCCCTCCACGACACGTCCCCCGCCGGTCGCCGGCCCAGACATCGCCCCCACGGCGGGGCCCTGCCGTGCCGTCGTCTCCGCGCC
>NZ_JABFBA010000047.1:0-467 GCF_017168445.1 Micrococcus sp. KRD026
ATATTAATAGTTAGAAGGTCTTTTTTATTTAGCTCACAGAGAGAGAATTTTCGTAATATAAATTTAAAGGAGCAAACTATGTTAAATAACAAACGATTATTTACTTCAGAGTCTGTTACAGAAGGACACCCAGATAAAATCGCTGACCAAGTGTCAGATGCAATATTAGATGCTATTTTAAAAGACGACCCAAATGCACGTGTAGCTTGTGAAACAACTGTTACAACAGGTATGGCATTGATCGCCGGCGAAATTTCTACAACAACATATGTTGATATTCCGAAAGTTGTTAGAGAAACAATTAAAGAAATTGGATACACAAGAGCAAAATATGGTTATGATTATGAAACAATGGCAATTTTAACTGCGATTGATGAACAATCACCTGACATTGCACAAGGCGTGGATAAAGCATTAGAGTATCGTGATAAAGATAGCGAAGAAGAAATTGAAGCAACAGGTGCAGG
>NZ_JABFBA010000048.1:0-397 GCF_017168445.1 Micrococcus sp. KRD026
CAGCGTCACCGACGACCGGGTGGACGGGGCCACGGTCCCGCCGCGCGACGTGGTGCGCCACGACGAGGACGACTCCTACCTCGTGGTGGCCGCCGACAAGGGCACCGCGACCTTCTCCGACCTGGCCAACGAGATCGCCGTGGCGCGCGGGTTCTGGCTCGGGGACGCCTTCGCCAGCGGCGGGTCGGTCGGTTACGACCACAAGGCGATGGGGATCACCGCGCGCGGCGCCTGGGTCTCGGTCCAGCGGCACTTCCGTGAGCGGGGCATCGACTGCCAGACCGAGGACTTCACCTGCGTCGGGATCGGCGACATGTCCGGCGACGTCTTCGGCAACGGGATGCTCTGCTCCGAGCACACCCGGCTGGTGGCCGCCTTCGACCACCGGCACGTGTTC
>NZ_JABFBA010000005.1:0-46752 GCF_017168445.1 Micrococcus sp. KRD026
CGCCGTACTGGTTCCGCCACCGGTAGTACGTCTGCTCGGACACCCCGAGCTCCCGGCACACCGCCGCGACGTCCTGACCATCGGCGAGCATCCTGTCGGCCTGCCCGAGCTTACGGACGACCTGCTCGGGGGTGTGACGCTTCCTGCTGTTCGTCATGATCTGACCAGTCTCCCTGCCCGCGACCGCGGGCAACAGGACGACTCTCATAACGACTGGACCTACGAAACGGGGTCAGCCCAGTTGGGCGACAAATTGTCAGGGCGCGAATCCATGCGGGTATCTGCACCCCCGCCCACGATCCCTTCCAGGGCTTCGGGATGCAGCTGGTACCGCGATCCGGTCCGCCCCTCGCGTCCCGAACCGCCGTAGACGGCCTTGACCGAGATCAGCCCCAGCTGCTCGAGCTGGTCGATCTGGCGCTGGACCGACCGCACCGACTGTGCCGTCCCACGGGCCAGCAGCTCCTGGCTCGGGAAGCACGACCATGACTCGTCCGCATGGTCGCCCAAGAGCATCAGCACGAACGCCTGCCCCGTCTTCAGTACACCGGTCTCCGTGACCCGCCGCGCCCAGATGATTGCCTCGATGGTCATGCCTGCTTCTCCTCGGTTCCGAACGCCTCGGCGTGCGTCTCACGGGCATCGGCCAAGCGTCGGCGCCCGGTGCGCTCTGAGCACCCGAACTTCTCTGCGACCTCCGCTGCCGAGGGCGCCCGGCCCTCCTGCGCGCGGGCCACGATCCATGCAGTGATGTCCGCACCCGATGCCTTCTCCACCGTCTTCGTCTCTGCGGCGACCGGCTCTGACGACGCCACGGCCTCGACGACCTCGACCCCCTGGGCGACCTGCGGTTCCTCGACCACGGCCTGCTGAACCTCACGGTCCTCGCGCTCGGCCTGACGCTCCATCCGCTCCAGTTCCTGCCGGTGCCGAGCCTCGGCCACTTCGGCCTCCCGCTCGGCCTCGCGCCGCTGGGCCTCGATCTGCCGGCGGCTCGCCGCGAGTTCGGCCTCCAGCTCCGCGCGCTGACGATCCAGCTCCGCCTGAGCCTTCAGCTGCTCTGCCTCCTCCGACACCTGCGATGCGCGCTCGGCCCGCCGCGAGTCCGGGTTCTCCACCGCGACCCGCGCCAGCTGATCCGTGGCCACGAACACCGCCACCGGGACCATCACTGCGATGAGCGCACCCACCACGGACTGCCACACGCTCGCGTTCTCAGCACTCCACGCATGCGCCCCGTTGGCGATCATCGACAGCCCCGTGAACGCCCCCAGCGCCCACCACGACGCCCGCGCGGACTCCCCTCGGGACTCGTGCACCAGTACGGAGCCCGCGTAGACGAGGATCGCCAGGTCGATGAAGACCGGCACCGCCCAATGCATGAACGGCGGCAGGCCCAGCCACGCCGCGACCTCGTAGAGCGCCGCGAACGAGATGGAGAACGCCACCAGCCCGGCCACAGCGGTCCCGGCCACCACGGCCCTGATGAACCGACCGTCGTTCGGGTTCACCCGGCGCGGAAGCGACCGAATCCCACTGCCCGTGGGCCGCGCCCCGGTGCTATCCTTCGAGTGCTCGACCAGCGTGTTCTTTGGAATGTGCACCGTCTCGGATTGAGCGTTTTCGGAAGCCCCGACAGCCTGGCCGCTGCTCGGGGCTTCCGCCCTTTTCGGCCCAGACGTTCGGGCCTCCCACATCTGCTGCGCGCTCATCGCGTGCCCTCCTCGATCTTCTTCAGCACCTCGTCCAGGTCGTCCACCGCATCCCGCAGCGTCGACCGGATCTCCGCCTGGGACTCGCCGTCCACATGGCCCACGGACCGGATCACGTGCGCCAGCGTCCGCACGCACCGCACCGAGTCCCACACGACCCCGTGAAGGTCCTCGTCCTCGACCAGCGCCTTGCCCGTCGCGGGCGACACCAGCGAGGCCACCGGGGTAGCCGCCTTGATCAGCGCTGGCACCGCGGCCGCACCCGACCCGTTGAACGCAGTCAGCACCCGGCGTGCCCGGCCCTTCTGTTCCTCGTCGCGCCGGACCAAGTCCAGCGGCTCGATCCCGAACTCCTCGGCCGGCATGTCCAGCACCGAGTCCAGGCCCATCTGGCCCTCGAGCACCGCCTCTGGCCCTTCGGACGACGTCGCGGCTCGCTCGCGCACCGGCTGATAGGTCTTCCCGTCCGTGCCAGTCACCCGCCGAGCGTTTCCAGGTGTCCCATTTGGGACATCTCGACCCGCCGTCGCGTCGAGTTCCCGGTGCACGGTGCTCTTAGACAACTGAGTGGCGGTTGCGATGGCGCGTGCGCTCATGCCGGCCTCACGAAGTGAGAGGACCACGTCCTGCCGATATTCCAAGGGCGGACGGAGGTGGAGGTGTCCGAACTCACGGGTCACGTAGTCGTCCCAGCTGCGGTAGCCAAGAACGGCCCAGGCCCGTCCTCGATATGCCGAACGGATGAGGTGGTAGACCGACTCCATGCCAGTCTTAATCTGGTCCGTGAGGTCACGCGCTGCCGCAGCAGTCATGGACGCGCCGTGGTCAGGGTCAACCACTGTCGCCGTCACGGCTTCCCCTCCTCGGCCTCGAACACGAAGAGGTCTCGCATCGACAACCCAAGAAAGTCAGCGACGGTCTCGAGTTCCGTGAAGGTGAAATCGCGGTGCCCGTTCATACGTGCTGACACCGATGCGCGGCTTAGACCGAGGGCTTCGCCCAGGTCCCCCATGCTTTTGTCGGCCAGGGCCAACCTGGAGCGGATTTGCAGAGTTAACTGCTTCTGTCTCGTCATGGCCACCAGTGTTGTGCTACCCGCAACACTGGTCAAGCCGTATGTTGCTTATGTAGCAATTTTTTTTCGTATCCCATGACGACTGGCCTGCCCTTCGCTACGCTGGACACATGGATGAGTCAGAAATCAAGACCGCGCTCCTCGCGGAGATCCGCGCCTGGATGGGCCGCCGGCAGGTCAACCAGTCCGACATGGCCCGGCACATGGGCCTGACACGCAGCGCGGTCAGCCGGCGGATGAGCGGACAGCAGGACTTCACGTTCCCCGAACTGGCCTCGATCGCGGGGTGGCTCGACATCACGCTCGCTGAACTGTTCGGCCCGGTCGTCCTCCAGGCACGAAAAAGCCCCCACACCGACATGGTCGGTGCAGGGGCCTCTGCTCGGCTCCCCCGGTTGGATTCGAACCAACAACCCTTCGATTAACAGTCGAATGCTCTGCCGTTGAGCTACGGGGGAATGTGCCGCGAACCGCCGGAGCCGTTCGGACAACGGATGGAACTCTACCAGAGCCCCCGCCCGCGTGCCACCCGGCCGCGGGGCGCCGTCGTCGCCCTGCCCGCCCCCGGGGACCGGCGGCCCTTGCCAGGCACGGCTCCGGCAGGCCTACCGTGCGAGGACATCCCCAGAATCATCAGGAACGGACCCGAAGGAGAGACGTGTCCATGACCATCACGACCCTCACGCGTAAGACCGCCCTGACCGGCACGGGCGTGCTGGCCGCGCTCGCCCTCGCGGCTTGCGGCACCACGGCCGACAACGGCGACGACGGCTCCGTCTCGCCGGAGGTCGACGCCTCCTCGGCAGTGGCGAGCACCCCCGCCACGGACGACGCCTCGACCACGTCGGCCTCGGCGTCGTCGTCGGCCTCGTCGACGTCGGCGTCGTCGACGGCCGCCGCGGCCAGCAGCGGCTCGGGCACCGGCCAGGCCGACGACCCCGCCTACGCGGTGATCGACGCGGTCCTGGAGAAGCACGGCGACGGCATCATCGTCGAGGTGGACGCCAACGATGACGACACGACCTGGGAGGTCGACGTCGTGGTGGGCGAGGAGGTGAAGGAGCTGGACGTCACCGCCGACGGCGACATCACCGAGACCGACCGCGAGTCGGATCTCGAGGACGTCCAGAAGGCGAAGGACGCCGAGGTCACCGCCCAGCAGGCACTCGACACCGCCCGGGAGGGCCGTGACGGGGTGACCCTGGACGAGATGGACCTGGAGGACGACAACGGCACCCTCCAGTGGGAGGTCGGGTTCGATCGCGAGGACGGCTCCGACGGCCCCGAGGTCGAGATCGACGCCACGTCCGGCGAGGTGCTCACGGTCGACGAGCGCTGACGCCGCGCGGCCGACGGGCCGCCGTTTCCCGAACGAAAACGCGCCTGGAGCCGCCGTTTCCCGAACGAAAACGGGTGGGGGTCAGTCGTCGGCTCGGAGGGCCCGGCGGCGCGCCTCCAGTTCCATGAGCTCGCTGTTGAGGCGGGTGAACTCGGCGGGGTCGCCCTCGGGGCCGAGCCGCTGCAGGCGCCCGAGCAGCTCCTCCTTGCGGTGCACGATCTGCAGGGCGAACAGGCGGTTCATGATGTCCCGGCAGTACCGGTCCACATCCTCGGGAGTGCGGGCGGGCAGGTCGCGGACGGCCAGCTCGGAGACGACGCCGGCCACCTCCTGGGGCACGGCGTCCCGCACGGCGTCCACCCAGCGCTGCGGCGTCGCCCCCGCCGACCCGGCCATCTTCACGCCCTGGTGGACGGCGGCGTACTGCGGGACCGTGAAGCGGGCGGCGTACAGCGCGGTCCACTGCTCTGCGGAGAGCAGGGTCGGATGCTGCAGCACCACCTCGAGGGACTCCCGCTCCCGACGGGCGACGGGGTCGCGCGGATCCACCGGCACCACGATCCGCGGCGCCGGGGCGGCGGCCTCCCCGTGGCGGCCCGTGGGCCCGATCGCCTGCCCGTCGTCCGCCGGGGCCGGCCGTGCCTCGGGCTCGGGCCCCCGCCGCGGCGCGCGCCCGGCCGCGGCCACGGCGCGGTGCACGGCGTTCGGGTCCAGGCCGAGCCAGCCGGCCAGCTCCCGCTCGTAGCCGGGACGCAGGACGGCGTCCTTGATGCCCGCCACGATCGGCGCGGCGTGGCGCAGGGCGCCGGCGCGGCCCTCGACGGTGTTCAGGTCGTAGTCCTTCAGCCCCGCCCGGATCGCGAATTCGAAGAGCGGCCGCCGCGAGGCGATGAGCGCGCGCACGGCCTCGTCGCCCTTCTGCATGCGCAGGTCGCACGGGTCCATGCCGCTGGGCTCCACGGCCACGAACGTCTTGGCGAGGAAGCGGTGGTCCTCGTCGAACGCCTTGAGGGCGGCCTTCTGCCCGGCCTCGTCGCCGTCGAAGGTGAAGATCACCTCGCCGCCCGTGCCGTCGTCGGAGATCAGGCGGCGGGCCACCTTGATGTGGTCCGCGCCGAACGCGGTGCCGCACGTGGCCACGGCCGTGCCGACGCCGGCCAGGTGGGCCGCCATCACGTCCGTGTAGCCCTCGACGAGCACCAGCTGGCGTTCCTTGGCGATCGTGCGCTTGGCCAGGTCGATGCCGTAGAGCACCTGGGACTTCTTGTAGAGCGGCGTCTCGGGGGTGTTCAGGTACTTGGGGCCGGGATCGTCGTCGTAGAGCTTGCGGGCGCCGAAGCCGATGGTCGCGCCGGTCATGTCCCGGATGGGCCAGAGCAGGCGGCCGCGGAACCGGTCGTACAGGCCGCGCTGTCCCTCGGACACCAGCCCGGAGGCGCGCAGCTCCTCGTCCCGGAAGCCGCGCTGCCGGAGGTGGTCCAGCAGATGCGACCACCCCTGCGGGGCGTACCCGAGGCCGAACTGCACCGCGTGCTCCTGCGTGAACCCGCGCTGGGTGAGGAAGTCGCGGGCGGCCTGGGCCTCGGGCGAGCCGAGGGCCCGACGGAAGAACTCGTCCGCCACCTTGTTCGCCTCGAACAGGCGACGACGGCGCCCCGTCTCCGCCTTGTCCGGGCCGGTGCCGCCGTCGTCGTAGTGCAGCTCCACCCCCACGCGGGACGCCAGCCGCTCCACGGTCTCCGTGAACGTGGTGTGCTCGAGTTCCATGAGGAAGCTGATGACGTCCCCGTGCGCGCCGCAGCCGAAGCAGTGGTAGGTGCCCACGCCGGGGCGCACGTGGAACGACGGCGTCCGCTCGTCGTGGAACGGGCACAGCCCCTTGAATGAGCCCACGCCTGCCGAGCGCAGGGTGACGAACTCCTCCACGACGGCCTTCAGATCCGTGCGCTCGCGGACGAGGTCGATGTCCTTGCGCACGATCAGTCCAGCCATGCGGACCATTCTAGGGAGGGGGCGGAGCGGTCAGCCCCGAGCGGAACCGGCCTGCGTGGATGGCTCGGTCTCCGCTGCGGCCTGTGCAGGACCGGTCCCTGCCGCGCGGGACGCTTCGGTCCGCGCCGCGTCCACTCCCTCGGACGCGGGGCGCCCGGTGGCGGGGTCGATGACGGGCAGTGCGCCGGTGGCCGCCTCGACCAGCGGATGGAACAGCGCGGCCGACGCCAGGCCGCCGTGACGGCGGCGCGCCGAGGACACGAACGAGAGGCTCATGTCGCCCACCATAGCCACCCGGGACCGTGATTCCGGTCACGGTAAGGCAACATTCTGGGCGGTCAGGTCACGGTTCGACCCGCGCCCGCCCCCGCGGACTGCCCGTGCAGCGGCAGCAGCCGGGGCACCAGCCGGACGAGGCTCACCATCGCCCCGAGCTCCACGAGCGTCTGCGTCACCACCACGAGCGGGGCCGGGTCCAGGCTCGCCGGCAGGGCCAACGCCAGCGGCAGCACGACCAGGGAGTTCCGCGTCACGCCCGAGAACACGAGCGCCCGTCCTGCGGGCACGTCGAGACGCGCCCACCGCGCAGCCACCACGCCGAGGGCCACCATCACGGCGGCGAACGCCGCGAACAGGGGCACGACGGCGGCCAGTGCGGGCAACCGCTCCCCCACCCCGCGGATCTGGGAGGCGACCACCGTGAACAGCGTGACGACCATGAGCGGGACCATCGCCGCCGTGCACCCGCGCACCACCCCGGCTGCCGTGCGGCGCACCCCGCCGCGGCCGCGCGCCGTGCCCCACTGGAGCAGCGCCGCGAGCGCGAGCGGCGCCAGGATCAGCAGGACCAGCGCACGGACGAAGGGCCCGACGTCGACCGCGGCCACGGCAGCCTCGCCGGCGACGACGCGCAGCAGCACGGGCAGCACGACCAGCTGGACGAGCATGAGCAGCGGAGCCGCCGCCAGCAGCCGCTCGGCCGCCCCGCCCGCGAGCGCGGTGAACGCGATGACGTAGTCCACGCACGGGGCCAGCAGCACGAGGAGCACGCCCACGAGCAGCGCGGCGACCAGGGCGCGGCGGGGCGGGGAGGACGGCATGCCGCCAGCGTACGGAGCGATCCGGGCGGGGGCTGACCCCTACGCTGGGGGCCATGCCCACCGCCCCCGCACCGTCCGTGGCCGCTGCCACCCCGTTGCACGTGGCCGTGCGCACGCTCGACGCCGCGGCGCTCGCGGCGGCCGGACACACGGCGGCGACCGCCGTGGCGGCGGTCTACGCGCACGCCGTCGTGCGCGGGGCGGCGTCGTTCTGGCTGGACTCGGCCCTGCCGGACCCGGCCGAGGCCCGCTGGTCCGTGGCCGGAGACGGCCTGGACGTGCTCGGCGAGGAGCAGGGCCGCACGCCCTCCCCCGGCCCGCGGCTGGTCCGGCACGACGACCCTGCCGATCCGGACCGCGCGTGGGCCGACCTCGCGGCCGCGGCCGCGCCCCGGCCGGTGGTCGGCGGCGAGGGGCTGCCGCTGCGCGGCGGCCTGGTCGGCTGGCTCGGCTACGAGCTCGGCCTGGCGGATCTGGGGGTGACACCGCCCTCACCCCGACCCGGGGACCCCGCATCCCTGCCCGCGCAGTTCTGGGTGCGCCCGTCCCGCTACGTGGTGGCGGACCACGCGGCCGGGGTGCTGCACTGCTGCGTCGTCTCCCTCGCTCCGACCGCCGCGGAGACCGGGGCCGACCGCTGGGCGGCGGACGTGCGCCGCGCCCTCGCCGCGGCCCGCCGCGCTCTCGAGACGGCGTCGGGCGACGTCGTCGTGCCCCCGCCGCGGGACGCCGGCCCGGGACCACAGGCCGACGAGGAGGCGCCGGGCACGTGGCGCGAGGACCGGGCGGCGTACGCCGAACAGATCGCCCGCTGCCGCGCCGCGCTGCACGCCGGCGACTCCTACGAGCTGTGCCTGACCACCCGCTTCGACGCCGATCCCGGGCTGCGCGTGGACCCGCTGGTCCTCTTTCACGAGCTCGCCGCGCACCAGCCGGCCCCGTATGCGGCGCTGCTGGAGCACGGCACGGGCGCCCGCCGGTGGGCCGTGGTCTCGGCCTCACCGGAGCGGTTCCTCGCCGGGCGCGCGGGCCGGTACAGCACCAAGCCGATCAAGGGCACCGCCGCCCGCCTGGCCGACCCGGTCGCGGACGCCGAGGCCGCCCGCGCGCTCGCCGCCGACCCCAAGACGCGCGCCGAGAACCTCATGATCGTGGACCTGCTGCGCAACGACCTCTCGCGGGTGTGCGAGCCCGGCTCTGTCGAAGTCCCCTCCCTCATGGCGGTGGAGAGCTACGCGAGCGTCCACCAGCTCGTCTCCACGGTCACGGGCACGGCACGGGCCGGCGTCGAACCCGTGGATGTGGTGCGGTCGCTGTTCCCGGGCGGGTCGATGACGGGCGCGCCGAAGCGACGCAGCGTCGAGCTGCTGGCCGCGTGGGAGGCCTCCCCGCGCGGGGTCTACTCCGGGGCGCTGGGGATGTTGAGCGCGGACGGGACGACGTCGTTGTCCGTCGTGATCCGCACGGCCGTGCTTGCCGGGGGCCGCTGGTCCGTGGGGGCCGGCGGGGCGATCGTCGCGGACTCGGACCCGGCCGCCGAGCACGACGAGGTCCTCCTCAAGGCCCGCGGCCTGCGCCGGGCCCTCGCCCGCGCCGCCGGCACGGGCCTGCCGACGACGTCGCCCGACCTCACCTGACCCCACTCACGGGTTCGGGGGCGATATTCGGCGGTATTCCGACGGAATAACGCCGCAAACCGCCCCCAAACGAAGGGGGGCGACCACCCGTGCCGCCTGCCTAGGCTGGGGACATGGCCGATCCGCACCCCGTCCTCGCCGCCTCCGCCCCCGACCTCGACCCTGACGTGCTGGACGCCGTCCGCGCGCTCGTGGCCGCCGCCGAGCGTCCCGTGGTGCTCTCCGGGGCGGGGATGAGCGCCGAGTCCGGCATCCCCACGTTCCGCGACGCCCAGACCGGCCTGTGGGAGCGGTTCTCCGCGGAGGAGCTCGCCACGGAGGAGGCATTCCTCGCGGATCCCGCGCTCGTGTGGTCCTGGTACCGGTGGCGTGCCCGGATGGTGCGGGCCCGCCAACCGAATCCGGGGCACGACGCCGTCGCCGTCTGGCAGCGCCGCACGCCCGGCCTGGAGGTGGTCACCCAGAACGTGGACGACCTGCACGAGCGCGCCGGCGCCCGGGTCCTCGCGCACCTGCACGGGTCCCTGTTCGAGCACCGCTGCGCCGACTGCGGGGCCCCCGCCGACGTCGATCCGGGCGCGCCCGCGGACGAGGCGACGGCCGGCTCCGAGGCCGACCTCGAGGCGATGCTCCGCGAGGCACCGCCGGCCTGCACCGTGTGCGGGGACGGGCTGATCCGCCCGGGGATCGTGTGGTTCGGGGAGATGCTGCCGGCCGAGCCCTGGGACCGCGCCTTCGCCGCGCTCGAGGACTGCGACCTGTGCCTGGTGGTCGGCACCTCGGGCATCGTCCAGCCGGCGGCGTCCCTGCCGTTCGTGGCGCTGGGGGCCGGGGCCGCCGTCGTGGAGATCAACCCGGTGGAGACCGAGCTGAGCGGCGCGGTCACGCACGTCCTGCGGGGTCCCGCCGGCGCGGTGCTTCCCGCGCTGCTGGACCCGCCGGTCAGAGCCAGACGCGACGGAACTCCGCGCCCTGCACCAGGGTGTGATGCCACTCGACGGCGGTCGAATCGGTGAGCGAGGCGATCTGGTCGATCACCACGCGCCGCCGGGCGGCGTCGTCGGGGGCCTGCGCCCAGTCGAACGCGAACATCGGCTCGAGGTACCGGTCCCCCGTGGCCTCCAGCAGCGCCACGAGCTCCGCGAGCACCTCGCGCTGCCGCGCGTAGAGCGGCTGGCGCTGCTCGGCGGTCATCACGTAGGCCGCCGCGATGCCCTTCATCACGGCGATCTCGGTCTCCGTCTCCTCGGGCACCACGACGTCGGCCCCGTGGCGGGTGAGCGGCTCGTTGCCGAACACCTGGCGCGTGGCGTCGAAGGCGGCGCTGCAGAACCGGCCGATCAGCTGGCTCGTCATGTCCTTCATCGCCGCGAGCGCCCGCCGGGAGCCGTCCATCTCGGAGACCCACACGTTGGTGGCCTCGAGGCGGGCCAGGGCCGCGTCGACCTCGGCCGGGTCCGTGTGCGGCAGGTACCACTGGCGGGTGGTCTCCACGACGCGCTCCCGGTGCTCCGGGATGGCCAGCCACTTGAGCTGGAACACGGCGTTGACCACGCCGTCCTCGACGTCGTGCACGGAGTAGGAGATGTCGTCCGCGAGGTCCATGACCTGCGCCTCCATGGACGTGCGCGTGCCGGGCACCCCGGCGCGGAACCAGCGGAACACGGGCAGGTCGTCCTCGTAGACGCCGAACTTGCGCGAACGCGTGCCGTCGGGGCGCAGCGGGGCGTCCTCACGGGTCCACGGGTACTTGCACGCGGCGTCGAGGGCGGCGCGCGTGAGGTTCAGGCCCGCGGAGGAGCCGTCCGCGAAGAGCTTCTTCTGCTCGAGGCGGGCCAGCAGGCGCAGGGTCTGGGCGTTGCCCTCGAAGCCGCCGACGTCCTCGCTGAGCGCGTCGAGCGCCTTCTCCCCGTTGTGCCCGAAGGGCGGGTGGCCGAGGTCGTGGGACAGGCAGGCGGTGTCCACGAGGTCGGGGTCGCAGCCCAGCGACCGGCCGAGCTCACGCCCCACCTGGGCCACCTCGAGCGAGTGCGTCAGGCGGGTGCGGGCGAAGTCGTCCGCGTCCGGGGCGACCACCTGGGTCTTGGCCCCCAGCCGGCGCAGGCCCGCGGAGTGCAGCACGCGGGCACGGTCCCGCTCGAAGTCCGAACGGTAGGAGGACTTGGGCGGCTCGGGCAGCCACCGCTCCCGGTCCCACGGCGTGTAGCCGGGGGTCTGCACAGCGCGGCCGGCATACGGGGGCCGGCCCTCGGGGCCGAACAGCACCGGCTGGTGGGCGGCGCCGGTCCAGGGCGACGACGGCGCGGCGGGCGCTCCGGCGGCGGGCTCCGGCGTCGTGGGCTCAGCCACCGGAGACGTCCAGCTCGGCGGCCTGGATCATGGCCTGCTGCTCGGCATTGAGCTCGCGGGAGTCGAGCCAGCCGTCCGGCAGGTGCGGGCGCTTGGGGGCGCCGGCCCGGCCGCGCGGGCCCTCGGCGGCCTCGCCCGGATAGGGCTGGTCCCGGTCCACGCGGGCGAGGATCTCGCGCATCGTGGCGAGGTCCGGGACGGTGGACAGCGCGGTGCGGATCTCCGAGCCCACGGGGTAGCCCTTGAAGTACCAGGCCACGTGCTTGCGGATGTCCCGCAGCGCCTTGAGCTCGTCGCCGCCGAAGGTGTCCACGAGCAGCTCGGCGTGGCGGTACAGCGTGTCCGCGACCATGCCCAGGGTCGGGCGGAACCGGTCCTGGCGGCCCTCGAAGGCGGCCTGCAGGTCCCCGAACAGCCAGGGCCTTCCCTGGCAGCCGCGGCCGATCACGACGCCGTCCACGCCCGTGCGCTCGACCATCGCGATGGCGTCCTCCGCGGACCAGATGTCGCCGTTGCCGAGCACGGGGATGTCCGGCAGGGCCTCGCGCAGCCGGGCGATGTCGTCCCACACGGCGGTGCCCGAGTAGAACTGGCGCGTGGTGCGGCCGTGGAGGGCGACGGCGGCGACGCCGAGGTCGCGGGCCGTGCGGCCGGCGTCGAGGAAGGTCAGGTGGTCCTCGTCGATGCCGCGGCGCATCTTCACGGTCACCGGGATGTCCTTCTTCGAGGCCTCGGTGACGGCGGCCTTGACGATCGAGGCGAACAGCTCCGACTTCCATGGCAGGGCCGAGCCGCCGCCGCGCCGGGTCACCTTCGGCACGGGGCAGCCGAAGTTCATGTCGATGTGGTCGCAGCGGCCCTCCTCGACCAGCATCCGCACCGCCGCGCCGGTGGTGACCGGGTCCACGGAGTAGAGCTGCACGGAGCGGGGCACCTCGTCCGGGTCGTGCTGGATGATCCGCATCGACTCGGGCTTGCGCTCGACGAGCGCGCGGGCTGTGACCATCTCGTTGACGTAGAGGCCGCCGCCGTACTCGCGGCACAGGCGGCGGAACGCGGTGTTCGTGATGCCGGCCATCGGGGCGAGCACCACGGGGACGTCGATGGTCAGCGGCCCCAGCCGCAGCGGGGGCAGGGTCAGGCGGTCCGTCGTCGGGGCGGGGTGGCGGGCCTCGTGGAGCTGATCGTCGTCGGTGATGCGTCGACCCGCGCCGGCGGACTTGGCGTAGTGCGCGGCGTGGAGGTCGGCGACGTCGTCGGCGTCGGTCACCGCCGCGGCGGGGAGGGTGTGGGAAGAAGTCATGTCGGACCCCATTCTTCCATTCCGCCCGGCACCCACGTCACCGTGCCCCACGACGAGGCCCGCTGGGAGGCGATCGCCGAGGCGCCCCGCCGGGACGGGCAGACCGTCCTCCCGGCGGGTCAGGCCTCCGACGACGGCGCCGCGTCCCCGCCGTCGAGCACGGCCAGCAGGTCAGCACCGGCGAACATCTGAGCGGTCTGCCGGGCCGACGGCGTGCCCGCGTCCGGGTCCGCACCGGCGGCCAGGAGGTGGCGCATCGAGACGACATCCCGCTTGAACGTGGCGCAGGTCAGGGCGCGCTGGCCGCGATCGTTGGCGTGCTCGATCTCGGCGCCGGCCTCGATCAGCATCGCCACGGTGTCCGGGTGCTCGTGGTAGGCGGCGAGGGTGAGGAAGGAGTCGCCCGCGTGGTTGCGCAGGCGCGTGCTCACCCCGGCGTCCAGGTATGCCTTCAGCTGGGCCGTGTCCCCGTCCCGCGCCATGTCGAAGAGCCGGTTCGCCAGCTCGATGTCCTTCTCGCTCCACTGCTCGCTCATGCCCGCCAGTATGGCGGACGCCGCGGCGATCGACCGCTCCGCAGCGACATCTCCGCGGGTCTGCCCGCAGGTGATGTCGCCGGCCGGCGGTCAGACGAGCACCGGGAACAGCCCCGCCCGCCCCGCGGTTGCACCCGGCATGACCCGCAAGCACCTCGGCTTCCTCAACTTCGGCCACTGGATCCACCGGCCCGGCACCGCCCCGGACGCGCGGCAGGCCCTCGACGACGTCGTCGCGATGGCCGTGGCCGCCGAGGACGCCGGACTCGACGGCGCCTGGCTCCGCGCCCACCACTTCCAGCGGATGTTCTCCTCACCGTTCCCGATCCTCGCCGCGATGGCCGCCCGCACCGAGCGGATCAGCCTCGGCACCGGCGTGATCGACCTGCGGTAGCACATGTCGGGGTTGCAACACTCGTCCACGTAAGCTTGGTTGCATGGTCGAACTGGTAGCGCTGAGGAAGACGAACGAGGTGGCGGCCTACGTCCGCGCCTCCATGGACCGCAAAGGCGACCGCTGGACGGTCGATACACAACTGAGGAAGATCAGGGCATTGGCCGAGGCCAAGGACTGGAACGTGGTCGAGGTCTACGAGGACAACGCGGTGTCGGCGACGAAGAAGCGTCGAGCTGGCACCCGCTGGGCCGAGATGTTGGACGACGCCCGAGCAGGTCGATTCTCGATGGTCGTCGCCGTGGACATGGACCGACTGCTGCGGAGCACGAAGGACCTCAACACGCTGATCGACCTCGGCCTGCGCGTCGTCACAGTGGACGGCGAGATCGACCTCTCGACGGCCGACGGAGAGTTCCGAGCGACGATGCTCGCCGCTCTCGCCCGGTTCGAGGCTCGACGCAAGGCGGAGCGGCAGATCAGGTCGAACGAGCGCCGCCGCGCCGAAGGCATCCCGGCGTCCACCTGGAAGGCGTTCGGTTGGACGAGGGAGGGCGAGCTGATCGAGGAGGAGGCCGCCGCAGTTCGGCGGGCCTTCGATGCGTTCCTCGGTGAGCCGTCGCTGTCGATCCGTCGCATCCGGGAGGACTTGAACAGCGCTGGCCACCTCACCGCCCGCGGGTCGGAGTTCTCCGTCGATGCTGTGCGGTATCTGCTGGCGAACTCGCTCTACGCTGGCTTCATCCGCCACTACAAGACCGGCGAGCTGTACCCGGTGCAGGGCGAGGCGTTCCCGCCCATCGTCGGCGAGCAGACGTGGCGGGCCGCGGTGGCGAAGCTGGAGGACAACGTGCGGAGGTCGGCGAGGCAGGGCAATCAGCCGAAGTACCTCCTGTCCACGATCGGCCTCTGTGGGAAGTGCGGCGCGACGCTCGTCTCGGGGACGAACAGCCGCAAGCAGCCGACGTACCGTTGTGGCGAGCAGTTCCATCTCACCCGCCAGCGCGAGCCCGTCGATGCGATGGTCACCGAGGCGGTGCTCACGCGCCTGTCGTCCGTGGACGTGCACGACCTCGTGATGCCGCAGGAAGCCGCCGGGCCGGATCGCGAGGAACTGCTGACCGAACGGAACGCCCTGGTCGAGCGGGTGAAGGAGCTGAGCCCGCTGCTGCGCGACATCCATCAGCCGGTCCTGGAGATCACGGCGGCGATCAACGACGTGAAGGCTCGCATCGACGAGATCGACGCGGAGCTGCTCGACCGCTCGGTGTCGGTGGCGGCGAAGCTGCTGGCGGAGGTCGACGAGCCGGTCGGCACCGCGGAGCGCCGCGAGGTTGTCGAGTCGAAGTGGAAGGCGTTGGACATGGACCGTCGCCGGATGCTCGTGGACGAGCTGGTGACGGTGACCATCGAGCCCATCATGCCGGGTCACGTGAAGTTCGACCCCGATCTCGTGCGGATCGAGCCGAGACGCGACTGACTCATGACTCGACTCGTCATTGCACTGGTGAGTCGAGTCATGGAAGAATGGTTGCAGACAAGAAGATCCCACCGGGGCCGCGACTTAGAAGCGCGGGGTTCTGCTCCCGGATGAGTAGCCGGTCAAACAGCCCAATTACCGTGGCGGGGAACCGGAAGATACTCATGTCTGAGGACTTCCGATGTCTGTCGTTATCGACGTTCCCCGCGCATCCGCGCTCGTCCGCCCTGGCCTCGATCAGGGCTCCGCTCCTTCTCCGCAGGCAGACGGCCACGATCCCGTCATCGCCGCCGCCCGCGCCGCTGGCCGCCGAGCCGGTGAGCGCCTGGCACTCACTCCGCTGACCCCGCGCCAGCGCGCCGCCGTTGCCTCTGTGATGGGCGGTGGTCGCTGATGAGCGCGAACTCCGCCGCCTTCGATCACTTGACCGGCTTCCGCTGGCGTCAGGGCGACCCGTCCCTCGCCGACGCCGAGGCCCAGCTCTACGACCTCGGCGTGCTCCGCTCTGTGCTGGAGGAGGCCGTCGAGATCGCCGTCGCCGACGCCCGAGCCGATGGGGTGACCTGGGCCAGGATCGGCGACGCCCTCGGCGTCACGCATCAGGCTGTCATCAAGCGCTACGGCCGGGGCGGTGGTCGCTGATGTACGCCGACGCACGCAACCTCAGCACCGATCCCACCAACCTGACCCCGCCCGGAGGGCCTGGCCTGGCACCCGCCGAAGGCGGGCTGCCCGTCGTCGTGATGGCTGCCCGTAGCCGTGCTTCGCACTCCAAGAGTTACGAGACCCTCATTCGTTCCTACGGGCGCGGCAAGGGCTTGTCGATTGCCGCGCCTTGCAACAACATGCCTGGTCAGCGGCCTGTTCCGCCCTCGCTCCGTCGCGTGGTCCCGCGGGATCATTTGGGGTCTCATTTGGGGGTCAATAGGGGGTCATTTAGGCGCCGCACTCCCTCTGAGGCCCTCCGCGCCGCCCGCGGCGGGGGTGGTCGCCGTGGCTAAGCAGGAGAACAACCCGACGAGCATCGGGCTCACGCAGTACCTCGATCCGTCGTACTGGGCCTGGGCTGCCGAGGACCCGAACGGGGCCGCGCTGCTCCAGCAGGGTGCCGAGGCGATCCTCGCCTACGTGGTGCAGCGGCTCGAGGCCACCGGCTGCCAGGTCGTCGAGGCCTACGGCATCGTGCACGACAGGGACGAGCGCGAGGTCTGGAGTGACACGGAGAAGGCCCTGGTGGTCGAACCGAAGCCCGAGCACCTGCACGCCGTGATCAAGTTCGCCAGCCGTGCGAAGAGTGCGCCGCTGGATCGGCTCGCGTTCGGCATCGGCGTCGAGCCCCAGTACGTCGAGAAGCCTGGCCGCGGGCGGTACGCCTTCGACAACATGCTGTCGTATCTGACGCACGTGAAGTACGCGGACAAGCACCAGTACGCGCCTTCGGAGGTCGCCACGGTGCGTGGGCCTGACTACCTCGGGATCGACGCCCAGCGCCGGGAGACGTGGCTGAAGGGCCGCGCCCACGTGAAGAAGAAGATCGTCGCCGAGAACTTCGAGGACATGCGGGAGCGCGTTCTCCAAGGTGAGATCACGCGGGATCAGATCATGCTCACGGACGAGCTGTTCGATATCTACTCGCGGCATCAGCGGGAGATCGACGACGCGCTGTCGGCCTACGGCCAGCGTCGCGCATACCGGGCGGCGGCGAAGCTGCGCGCCGGTGAGTTCTCGACGCACGTGGTGTTCGTCCATGGGGATGCCGGGATCGGCAAGACCCGGTTCGCCACGGACTTCATTACCGAGGCGATCAACGCGGCGAACGCGCACGGCGAGCGGTGGCAGGTCTACCGGGCCGCGACGGGGAACCCGCTTGATGACTGGCGGGGCGAGGAAGTGCTGCTGCTGGACGATCTGCGGGCCTCGGCGATGGATGCGAACGACTGGCTGCTGCTGCTCGATCCGTACAACGCCTCGCCTGCGAAGGCCCGCTACAAGAACAAGGGCGAGGTCGCCCCGCGCCTCATCGTCATCACGGCGACGATCGAGCCCGTCGAGTTCTTCTACTACGCCCGCCAGAAGGGCAACGTGGACGAGGCGCTGGACCAGTTCATCCGCCGGCTGGCCTCGGTCGTGAAGGTCTATCGTGCCGACGACATCAATCGTTACCTCGTGCAGCACATCGGGAAGATCGAGCCCTACGAGTGGCACCAGTGCAGCGTTCCGACCGCCGCGCACACGCCCGGTATGTACGGCAACGCGTACCACCAGAACGTCGGGTCGCGGGAACTGACCTACGGCCCGGAGACCTCGGCCGAACATGATGCGGAGGGCGCGGTTGCTGAGCTGCTGGGTGGGCTCGCGGTGCGGAGCCCTGACGTGCCGCTGGCGCTGATCGGAGGTGCCGCATGAGCACCGAACGCGATGCGCTCTTCCAGGGGGTCGAGGGGGCCGGAGGCCCCTCGCAAGCAGCCGGGGAGGACATGAGCGCCAGCGAAACGTCCGACACGGCTACTGCTTGCCACTCTGGCGTACAGGTGGAGCAGCAGACCGACTCCCAGGTGAACACCGGTCGGGCTGATGCGGAGGCTGTGCGCCAGAGTCACGGCGGCGCGAAGCGTCGTCGTGGGGGCGGCGGGAGGCTCGACACCCGCTTCGATGACGCCACGCTCGCGGCGCTTCGCACTCGTGCGAAGCGGCTCGGGCTGGCTCCGAGCACGTGGGTGCGGACCGTCGTGCGCGATGCCCTGCACGCCTCTCGGAGCGAGGAGCTGGATGCCGCCGTGGCCGCGCAGCTGCTCGGGGTCGAGGAGCGCGTGCAGGCGTCTGCTGATGCTCGGGAGCTGGCCGCCCAGGTGCGCCCGCTCGCGATCAACGTCAACGACCTGGACCGCCGTGCTCGCGCGGGTGAGCCGGTGGCGCTGTCGGCGGAGGTGCCCGAGCTGATCGAGCTGCTGCACGAGGTCCGCGCGCTGCTCGGGGATCGGGCGGCCTCATGAGCACGACGCATTACAGTCCGAGCGCCAACGCCGCCGACACCGAGCGCTACATCCGGGGCAAGGAGGACGAGCGCGGCGTCGCGATCACGGGCGACGTGCCGGGAGGCCCCGGCGCGTTCTCGGCGCGCGCCCGCGCGCTCACCCAGAACACGAAGCGTGACGTCGAGGCGCTGCACTACAGGCAGTCGTTCAGCGACGACGAGTTCGACCCAAAGAATCCTGAGGACGTGCAGCGGGTGAACGATCTGGGTTACCAGCTCGCGAAGAAGATGCACCCCAACGCGGACTGCCTCGTGGTGAGCCATGTGGACGGACGCGGGAAGAAGCCGCACAACCACATCTTGGTCATCAACCACAGCAATCGGACGGGGAAGGCGCTCTCGGACTATCGCACGTTCCACGACCGCAAGGCCGGGAACCAGCGGGGCGTTCAGTCAGCGAACGACGAGCTCATGCGCGAGCACGGTCTCTCGGTCGTGAAGCGTCTGGAGCACGCGCCGAAGGACTGGGAGCTGCGCCGCGAGGACTTCGCCGAGGGCGGGCTCGACCGCGAGATGGGCGACCGGATGAGCGCCGCCCTGGCTGATCCCCGTGCGGTGGACAAGGCCGGTCTCGAAGCGGTGATCGAGGAGCAGAACCAGCAGCTCGGCGATGACGGGGAGCGGGTGCCGCGGATGCGGTTGCACAGCCCCGTCAGCAAGAAGGGCAAGCGCGCCGGGCAGGAGACCTGGACGCTCTACATCGAGGACCGCCGCGGCGAGTCCGGACGCGCCGAGCGCCGCAAGCGCGCGAGCGCACTCTCGGCGGACTTCACCCCGGAGGGCGCGCAGGCGTTCTTCGACTATCACCAGCAGCAGGAGGAGCAGGAACATGAGCGCAGCGCTCGACAGGCTGAAGCAGCAGAACGCGCAGAGCGGATCGCAGCAGCAGCTCGACAGTCCGGAGACGATGGAGGCGTTGACCTCGATCCTCGCCGCCGTCGAGGCGCAGAACGCGAGGCTCGACCGGCTGGCCGAGCAGCAGAAGAAGCTCGCAGGGTTCGTGAAGGTCATGGACGAGGAGACGACGAGGCGGCTGGAGCGGATCACGGCCTCGGCGTCGACCTCCTCGCCCTCCAGCGACGCGTCCGCGAGGATCGCGAGTATCGAGAGCAGGCTGAACGAGATCGCGAGCACGCTCGGCGAGTTCGCGCAGAGTCTCAACGGCGAGAGCTTGAACGCCGCGTCGCAGAGCTTGGTCGCGGAGGCGCAGAGGAATCACGCGGCTACGGCATCGGCGATTGAGGGGCTCAAGGCGCAGGCCGCGGCGAACCAGAAGCTCGTCAGCCAGGTCGGCGGCGCGGTGCAGCGGATCGAAAAGCGCACCGAGGAGCGAGTCGTGAAGGCCGTCGAACAGGTCGCCGGGGAGGCGTCTGCCACGATCGCGGCAAACCTCGACGCATCGAACGAGCGCGCCGAGCGGATCATCGCTGCCACGGCGAAGCTGGAGGCCCGTCAGCTCTGGTCGGCCGCCGCCGCGATGTGCCTCGCACTCCTGCCGGTGGTGGTGGTCGTCGCCGGGCTCTGGATGGGCATCGCTGGGCTCATCACAGGCGCTCAGTGGGCGCTGGACGTGGACGGTAGCGTGTGGCTCGGGATCGGGCGCTGGCTCGTGATCGCCGCGGGCCTCGCGGCGGCCGGCTACGGGGTCTTCGCGTCCGTCCGCTGGGTTGCTGGCCTCGTGGAGACCTGGAAGGGTCGCGGGATGCCGACGTGGCCGAACTGGCGACGATGACTGGAGCCACTCGAACTACTGACCCCGGTCAGTAGTCGAACGATTGCCGCAGCAGCCGGTCGAGCGACGTCGGTGCCGCCGCAGTCGCCGGAGGACGATCGCCGCTGTGACGGCCACCCCGACTGCGATCCCGGCACCGATGAGCCAAGGGTTGCCGAGGAAACCTCCGATACCTGCGAGGGCTCCGCCCGCGGCGAGGAGAGGCAGGCCGCAGCAGATCAGCAGCGGAAGCGCGCAGCATGCCAACAGGAGCAAGCCCGTCCCAGCACCGACAAGCACGCCCGCGCGATGCGAGTCGTGGTCCTCATCGCCGCTCATCGTCTGTTCCTCTCCCAGCTGAGCGTTCCCCCCGATTGTCTGCGTGCGCGTTCACGCGCAGCACGACAGGAGCGACGGATCGGTGGTGAAGGCCTTGGCGGCGATCCGGATGCCCTCGGCCATGGTCAGGTAGGGGGCCCAGGCGTCGGCGACCTCGGCGACCGTCTTGCCGAGCACGTGGACCCCGGCGGCGGCGAGCTCGCCGGCGTCCTTGGCGACGGCGGTGATGCCGAGAATCTTCCCGGTGTCGGCGTCCACGACGATCTTGACGAAGCCGCGGGTGTCGCGGTTGACCAGTGCGCGGGGCACGTGGTGCAGCGGCAGGACGCGGCAGTCGCAGCGGATCCCGGCGGCGACGACGTCCTTCTCGGTCATCCCGACCGCGCCGATCGCCGGGCCGGTGAACGTCACCCTCGGCAGTCGGGCGTAGTCCACGGCCCGGTCGGCGTCGGCGAACGCGTTCTCGGCGACGAGGGTGCCGTGGTGGGCGGCGACGTAGACGAACTCGGGGTGGCCGGTCACGTCGCCCGCGGCCCAGATCCGCGGGTGGGAGGACTGCATCCGGTCGGAGACGACCACCTCGCCGAGGTCCCCGGTCTCGACCCCGACCCTGTCGAGGCCGAGCCCGTCGGTGACCGGTCGTCGTCCGAGGGCGACGAGCACCTGGTCGGCGCGGAACTCCTCCCGCCCCCCGGCGACGTCCGCGGTGACGACGGCCTGCCCGGTCGCGGCGTCGCGGGACACCCGCGTCGGCAGCGCGCGGCGGACCACCCGGATGCCCTCGTCGGCGAACACCTCCTCCAGCGTCCTGGACACCTCCGGCTCCTCCTTCGACGCGAGCCGGGACCGGACCAGCACGGTGACCTGGGAGCCGAGCCGGGCGAACAGCTGCGCCTGCTCCAGGGCGACGTAGCCGCCGCCGAGCACGAGCAGGGACTCAGGGAGTTCGGTCAGCTCCATCGCCGTGGTCGAGGTCAGGTACCCGGTCTCGTCCAGGCCGTCGATCGGCGGGGCCCACGGCCGAGAGCCGGTCGCCACCAGGAAGTGCCCGGCCTCGATCGTCTCGGTGCTGCCGTCGTCCCCGGCGACCTGGAGGACCGGAGCGTCGGGGGTGCCGGCGAACGCGGCGTCGCCGCGGCGGACGGCCCACCCGTAGCAGTCGGCGACGTCGGCGTACTTCTCGCCCCGCAGCGACTCGACCAGCGCCTGCTTCCCGGCGATCAGGGCGGGCATGTCCACCGGCCCCGCCGTCGTCGCGATCCCCGGGAACCGGTCGGCGGCGTCGGCCGCGGAGTGCCGTGCGTCGGCCGCGGCGATCAGGGCCTTCGACGGCACGCAGCCGGTGTTCACGCAGGTGCCGCCCAGCGTCCCGCGCTCGATCATCACCACCGACTTGCCGAGCGTGGTCGCGCGGATCGCGGCGGCGAACGCACCACCGCCCGATCCGATGATGGCGAGGTCGTACTTCGTGGGCATCGCAGCTCCTGTCAACACTTGGTCTTCCGGTCTGTCTCAGCCATACTGGACCTTCCAGTGCAGGGGAAGGTCAAGAGGACTTCTGCCGAAAGAAGAGGGGGCCTGCGATGCGCATCGGGGAACTCGCCGAGCGGGCGGGAACGACGGCGAAGACGCTGCGGTTCTACGAGGAGCAGGGCCTGCTGCCGCCGGCCGAGCGCACGCCGTCCGGATACCGCGACTACGCGCCCGAGACGGCCGCCCGGATCGACTTCGTCCACCGCGGCCAGGCCGCGGGCCTCACCCTCGCCCAGATCCGCCAGATCCTCGACATCCGCGACGACGGCGCTGCTCCCTGCGAGCACGTGCGCGACCTCCTCGACGCACGCCTCGCCGAGATCGAGCAGCAGATCGCCCAGCTCGCCGCGCTGCGCGACACCATCACCGAGCTCAGACGCGACGCCGCGCAGCCCGACCCCGACTCGTGCAGCGCGGACCAGGTCTGCCGGTACCTGTAAACGGCAGAGCCGGTCGCACCAACGCCACAAGCCCGACATGCGGTATGAGAACCCCCTGTACATGGCCGAGGCCGCGGCCACCACGGACCTCATCTCCGGCGGCCGGCTCGAGCTCGGCGTCTCCCGCGGCTCACCCGAGGCCGCCCTCGACGGCCAGGCGCAGTTCGGCTACGCCCTCGACGAGGGGCAGACCTGGGCCGACGTGACCCGAGAGCGCGGACGCCGGTTCCTCTCGGCCGTGCGCGGCGAGGGCATCGCGACGCCGGACCTCACCTCCGGCTGGGCGCACAGCTCGCAGCCGCTGCGGATCGAGCCGCACTCCCCCGGGCTCGCGGACCGCATCTGGTGGGGGTCCGGCTCCGTGGGCTCGGTGGCCGGCGCCGCCACGGACGGCTACAACATGCTCTCCTCCACCCTGCTCCTGCAGGACGACGGCCGCCCCTTCCACGTCCAGCAGGCCGACCAGATCGCGCGCTACCGGGAGGCCTTCGCCGCGGCCGGCCACGCCGGTCCGGGCCGCACGGCGGTCACGCGCTCCGCGTTCGTCATCCAGGACCGGGAGGACGAGCTGTACTTCGGCCGGGAGCGGGCCTCGCGCGACTCCTCCGGCATGCTCGAGGGCGGCGCCGCCCGCTCCGGCCCGACCTATGCCGGGTCCGCCGAGGAGGTCGCGGAGAAGCTCGCCGCCGACGACGCCGTCGCCGCCGCCGACTGGGTCCTGTTCGCCAACCCCAACCAGCTCGGGGTCGAGTACAACGCGAAGATCTTCGCCGGCTGGGCGGAGGTCTGGCGCCTGCTCGGCTGGGATGCATGAGCGAGGCCCCGCCTCACCTCCCGGCCGCCGACGACGGCGTCGCCCGAGCCCGTCGCGCGCGCTGGGCCGTCACCGCCGCCTTCGCGACGAACGGCGCCCTGCTCGGCGCGCTCATCCCGCACTACCCGGAGGCCAAGGCCGCGTTCGGCCTGGACCCGGCCGCGTTCGGCCTGCTCGTCATCGCGCTCGCCGTGGGCGGCACGCTCGCCGGGCCCCTGCCCGCGCCGATCCTGCGCCGGTTCGGCGCCCGCCGCGTCATGCTCGCCGGCAGCGTGGCCATCGCCCTGCTCACGACGGCGGCCGGTCTCGTCCTCGACGTCGCCGGGGCGGGCGCGGGGGCCGGGCACGGTGCGGGCACGGCCGCGGCCTGGCTGCTGTGGGTCTTCGCGGGCCTCGTCCTGGCCTCGGGGGTGCTCGACGCCGTCGTGGACACCGCCCAGAACGCGCAGGGCCTGCAGGTGCAGACCCGGCTGGCCCGGCCCGTGCTCACGACCATGCACGCCGGCTGGAGTCTCGGGGCGGCGGCCGGTGCCGGGCTCGGTGCGGTGGTCATCACCGTGGGCGGCCCCGCGGCCCTGCACCTGGGGCTCAACGGCGGCGCGTGCGTCGCGGTGCTGCTGGGGGTCCGGCGCATGTTCCTGGCGGAGGCGCCCGCGGACTCGGCGTCCGCCCGCGGCGCCGCGGAGAAGTCACCCGCGCCGTCGGAGACGTCCACGCCGCCTGCACCGCCCGCACCGGCCCTGCCCCGCCGCGCCGCCGTGGCCGCGCTCCTCCCCGCCGTGGTGATCGGGATGGCCGGCTTCGGCGTGGAGGAGTTCGGCAACGCGTGGGCCACCCTGTTCCTGATCACCGAGCGCGGCCTGGACCCCGCCGCGGCGGTGCTCGGCGCGTCGACGCTGCTGGGTGCGCAGTTCGTCGGACGCCTCGCGGGCGACCGCACCCTCGCCGCCCTGGGACGCCGCGGGGCGCTGACGGCGGGGCTGGGCGCCGTCGTCGTGGGGCTGGGGCTGGCCCTGGCGCCGCTGCCCGAGCCGGTGGCCGTGCCCGCCGCGTTCGCGGGGCTGATGCTGGCGGGGCTCGGCTGCGCCGTGGTGGTGCCCGTGGCCTATGCGCTCGGCGACGAGGCGCCCGGGCTCCGGCCGCAGACCGGGCTGGCGGTGACGAGCTGGTGCATGCGGCTGGCCGGGGTCGGGCTCAGCCCGGCGGTCGGGGCACTGGCCGGCGCCGTCGGTCTGGCACCGGCGCTGACGGTGTTCCTGGGCCTGGCCGCCGTCGGGGCGGTGCTCGCCGCCCGGCTGCCCGCCGCCCCGTAGGAACCGCTCAGTCGTCGTCGACCTCGCCGGCGAGGGCCTGGGCCGCCAGGTGCTCCTCGGTCGCAGCCTCCCAGATCTCCTTGGCGGCGGAGCCGTTGAGCAGCACGAGAAGCACGCCCACGATGATGTCCGCCCAGCCCGACGCCGTCAGCACCGTGATCCCGGACAGGGCGATCAGCACGACGCCGGCCACGAGGTCGTTGCGCGCCGCGAGCCACGCCGCCCGGGTGAGGGAGCCGCCGTCGGTGCGGACGCGGGCCAGCAGGGCCACGCACACGAGGTTCACGAGGATCGAGCCGACGGCCACCCCGAGCAGCACGCCCGCGGCGGGCGGCTCGGGGTCGCCGACCTTCGTGGCCGCCATGACGAGCGCCGCCACGGCCGGTAGCACGATGATCCCGGCCATGACCTTGCCGATGACCGCCTGCCGGGCCGCCGTCCACCCGAGCGCCACGAAGATCAGCAGGTTGACGGCGAAGTCCTCGAAGAAGTCGACGGAGTCCGCCACGAGGGCCACCGAGCCGATCCCCACCGCCAGGATGATCTCGACCACCAGGTAGGCGCCGTTGAGCAGGGCCACCGCCAGGACGGTGCCCCGCAGGGTGCGGGTGCGCCGGCGGTCCGCTACGGCCGCCCGGTTCACGCGCCCGGCGCGTCGTCCACGAACACGTACGTGTCCACCAGGGTCCGCGCGGCGTTGCCGCCGATGAGCCCGTCCACGATCCGCTCCAGCGGGGCCATGGCCTCGTCCACCTCGATCTGCACGGGGTACTGGGCCACGAGCAGGGCGAGCAGGTCGGCCACGGCCTGCAGCGCGTCCGTCTCCCCCAGCTCCGGATCCCAGCCCACGAGCACGTCGGCCGGCGCGTCCTGACGCTCCGGGGTGTAGGACACCGCGAACGCGCGGATGCGCCCGCCCTCGGTCTTCGGCGCGTCGCGGAGCACGGCGGCGCCCGCGGCCCCGGTGGCCGGGCCCAGCAGCAGCTGCTGGGCGGCCCCGACGCTCAGGGTCGACGGGTCCCAGGCGTGCACGGCGTCGTAGAACGCGGTGACCGCCTGCGTCAGCTCGACGGAGCCGGTCGAGGCTTCCTCGAGGACCACGCCGTCCGGGTGCTCCTCGCCGCGCACGTCCGGCAGGCCGATGGCCCCCGGGGCGATCGCGACGCGGCGGGAGCGCTGCACGGGGGTGAAGCCCTCGGCCACGAGGAACGCCTCGGTGCCGGCGGCCAGTGCGGCGGTCTGGGAGCGCACGGCGTCCGTGTCCACGGGCGGGCGGCCGGTCGCACCGTCGGCCTCGGTCTGCGGGTCGGCGCCGGTCACGCCGGGCACCAGGGCGTCCTTGGCGAACCGGGCCTTCAGGGCCGTCGTCGGGATGGCGCCGGCGGCGTGCGCCTCCGCGGCGAGCCCCCGCAGGGCCGCCACGAGCGCCCGGCCGATGCCCCGGCGCCGCTCGGCGGCCGCGGTCTCGACGTACAGCCACAGCCGCCGCGGGTGCACGGACGAGGCATAGACGACGCCGGCCGCCACCGGCACGCCGGCGTCCTCGGCCACGAGCGCGCGGCGCCAGGGCCGTTCCGCGTCCTCGGCGAGCATCGCCCGGTCCTGGTGCTGCTGCGCGTTGGCCGGGTCACCCCACACCTCGAGCAGGGCCAGGTCGTCCCCGGGCCGCCAGGGACGCAGCACGATCTCCCCGCCGACGACCGCGGCGGAGTCGAACAGCGCGCCGCCGTCGTCGTGCCCCGCGGCCCCGGCCGCTCCCGTCACGTCCCCGCTCACTTGACCAGGCGCTCCAGCAGGTAGGACTTCACCTGGGACAGCGCCACGCGCTCCTGGGCCATGGTGTCCCGCTCGCGGATGGTCACGGCCTGGTCCTCGAGGGTGTCGAAGTCCACGGTGATGCAGAACGGGGTGCCGATCTCGTCCTGGCGGCGGTAGCGACGGCCGATCGCGCCGGAGTCGTCCGTCTCGATGTTCCAGAGGGTCCGCAGCTCCGCCGCGAGGGACTGGGTGGCCGGCTGCAGCTCGGGCTTCTTCGACAGCGGGAGCACGGCGGCCTTGACCGGGGCCAGGCGCGGGTCCAGCTTGAGCACGGTGCGCACGTCCACCCCGCCCTTGGCGTTCGGGGCCTCGTCCTCGGCATAGGCGTCCACGAGGAACGCCATCATGGCGCGGGTCAGGCCGAAGGACGGCTCGATCACGTACGGGGTGTAGTGCTCGTTGTTGGCCTGGTCGAAGTACTGCATCTTGGTGCCCGAGTGCTCGGTGTGCCGGCCCAGGTCGTAGTCGGTGCGGTTCGCGATGCCCATCAGCTCGCCCCAGCCGTCGCCGCCGGTGAAGCCGAAGTCGTACTCGAGGTCGATCGTGGCGTCCGAGTAGTGCGCCCGCTCGTCCGCGGGGACGTCGAACTTGCGCAGGTGCGCGGGATCGATGCCGAGGTCGATGAACCAGTCCCAGCAGTCCTCGACCCAGCGGTCGAAGTGCTGGCCCGCCTCGGCCGGCGGCACGAAGTACTCGATCTCCATCTGCTCGAACTCACGGGTGCGGAAGATGAAGTTGCCCGGGGTGATCTCGTTGCGGAACGCCTTGCCGATCTGGCCGATGCCGAACGGCGGCTTCTTTCGGGCCGCGCCCAGCACGTTGAGGAAGTTCACGAAGATGCCCTGCGCCGTCTCCGGGCGCATGTAGTGCAGGCCCTCCTCGTTGTCCACGGGGCCGAGGTAGGTCTTGACCAGGCCCGAGAACAGCTGCGGCTCGGTCCAGGCGCCCTGGGTGCCGCAGTCCGGGCACACGATCTCGGCCATGCCCTCGGCCGGCCGGCCCTTCTTGGCCTCGAACGCCTCGAGCAGGTGGTCCTGGCGGTGGCGCCTGTGGCACTGGGTGCACTCCACGAGCGGGTCGGTGAAGGTCTCGACGTGGCCGGAGGCCTCCCACACCGCGCGCGGCAGGATGATGGAGGAGTCCAGGCCCACCATGTCCTCACGGGAGCGCACGAAAGTCTTCCACCACTCGGCCTTGATGTTCTCCTTCAGCTCCACACCCAGGGGCCCGTAGTCCCACGCGGAGCGCGAACCGCCGTAGATCTCACCGGCCTGGAACACGAAGCCTCGACGCTTGGCGAGGTTGATGACGTTGTCCAGCGGGGACTTGGCAGCCATGGGGGCATCACTTCCGTACTCATCGGCGGGGCGGGAGGGGATCACGACGACGACGGCACCCGGCCGCCTCCGACGCGGCGGGCCCGTTCCGGCGCGGCGCGCCGGTCGATCCCGTCCAGCCTACCGGCCATGATGGACACCATGACCGAGACGAACGCACCCGACGCCCAGCCCCTGCCCATCCGTGATGAGTCCATCCGCCTCGGCCAGGCGCTCAAGCTCGCCTCCCTCGTGGAGGACGGGGCCATGGCCCGCGACGTCGTCACCGACGGGCTCGTCACCGTCAACGGCGCGGTGGAGACGCGCCGCGGCGCCCAGCTGCACGACGGGGACGTCGTGGAGTTCGCCGGCGAGGCGTTCGTCGTCCAGGCCGGGCAGGCCTGAGCCGACGCCGCGGCGGGCGGCCGCGGCGCCGTCGTCGAGCAGGCCCGGTGCGTCAGCCGCGGGGCGGCACCATGTGTGCGAGGTACTCCTTCACGTGGCCCAGCTCCTGCTCGTTGATCGCGTGGCCGAGCCCGGCGTAGACGATCTTCATGAGGTCCACGTGGGCGTTCAGCCAGGCATGGGTCTCCTCGACCCGGGGCTCGGAGATGATCGGGTCCTCCTGGCCGCGGCCCCAGAAGACCTTCGGTCGGACGCGGGCGACGTCGTCGTCGCGGGTGAACAGCTCGCGCAGCCGCGGCTCGGTGAGCTCCGGGTCCACCACGAAGCCGGACAGCGCCACGGTGCACGCGTAGGCCTCCGGGTCCAGGCGCAGCAGCGACGTGGCCATGGCCATGCCCTGTGAGAAGCCGAGCAGGGAGACGGTGCGGAAGTCCCCGCGCACGGCCTGCACCCAGGCGTGCAGGGCCTTGACGGCCTCGCGGACCGGCTCGGCGGTGGAGCCCAGCTCCCCCGTGACCGGGTCCTGGGAGAGCGGGAACCAGGCGTGGGAGCCCGGCTGCAGGGGCAGGGGCGCGCGCACGGCGGCCACCGTGACGTGCTCGGGCAGGTGCGGGACGAGGCCGAACAGGTCGTCCTCGTTCGCGCCGTAGCCGTGCAGGACGATCAGCAGGTCCTCGGTGCGCTCGCCCTCGGGGCGGGACCAGCGGACGACGGGCTCGACGGCGGGGGTGGGGTTCGCGTTCACGTCCGCCAGCCTAGCGAGCGGCACGGTCGGCCCCTCCCGGAGGTTGACCCCTCCCGCGCGACGTGGGCAGAATCCTACCCGTGGGTAACCCATCCTCCTCCCAGCCTCCGCACGCCTCCGACGCGACCCCGGTCGACGACCCCGCCGCCCATCCGTGGCGCCGCTACGTCGCCATCGGGGACTCGTTCTCCGAGGGCATCGGCGACCCGGACCCGGACCGTCCCGGCTACCACCGCGGCTGGGCCGACCGCCTGGCCGAGGAGCTCTCCCGCCTGACGCCGCCCGGCGAGGACCTGGCCTACGCCAACCTGGCGGTCCGCGGGAAGCTGCTGGACCAGATCGCCGAGGACCAGGTGGAGCCGGCGCTCGCCCTGCGGCCGGACCTCATCAGCGTCTGCGCGGGCGGCAACGACATCCTGCGCGGCGCGGACCCGGACGAGATCGCGGTCCGGTTGGACGCCGTCGTCGAGCGTCTGGCCTCCGACGGCGCCACCGTGCTGCTGTTCAACGCGACCGACGTGAAGGGCACGCCCGTCATCGGCCGCATCCGCGGCACCGTGGCGATCTACAACGAGAACGTGCGCACCATCGCGCTGCGGCACGACGCGCTGGTGCCGGACATGTGGTCGCTCAAGGACCTCGCCCGGCGGGAGATGTGGGCCGAGGACCGCCTGCACTTCTCTGCGCTCGGCCACCACACGATCGCCGCGATGGTGCTGGACACCCTCGGCGTGGAGCACGGCCTCGAGCACCTGCGCCTCTCCCCGCCGGCGCCGCGCACGTGGCGCGCGGCCCGCGCGTCGGACGCCGCATGGGTGCGCACGCACCTGGCGCCGTGGGTGGTCCGCCGCCTCCGCGGCGTCTCCTCCGGCGACGGCGTCACGGCCAAGCGCCCCGTCCCCGAGCCGCTCTTCGGCGCGCCGATGCCGCAGGGCTCGGACCACACCGAGCCGCTGGACATCGTCGAGCCCTGAGCCCGGCCGGCGGGGACCGGTGGCCGTTTCCCGAACGACAGTGCCGCGACACGCCGCCGTTTCCCGAACGAAAGTTCAGAGGGCGAGGGTGCGCTTCAGCGTGTCGGCCACCTGGCCGTATTCGGTGAGGAACCCGTCGTGGCCGATGGGCGAGGCGATCGTGTGCACCGGCGGCCGCGCGGGCAGCGCCGCCGCGAGCGCCTCGGACTCGGCCGGCAGGTAGAGCCGGTCCGAGTCGACGGCGGCCACGAACGCCCGGCCCCGGTAGTCCGCGAGCGCCGCCGCCACGCCGCCGCGCCCGCGCCCGACGTCGTGGCCCATGAGGGCCTCGGTGACCACGAGGTAGGAGTTCGCGTCGAACCGGTCGGTGAGCTTGGCCGCCTGGTGGTCCAGGTAGGACTCCACGGCGTAGCGCCCGCGCCCGCCCGGCACCCCGACGACGGCGCCGAACGGGTCCTCGACGCCCTGCGGTTCCCGGCCGAACCGCTGGCCGAGCTCGCCCGCCGTGCGGTAGGTGGTGTGGGCGATGCGCCGGGCGATGCCCAGGCCGGCCACGGGGCCGGGGCCGGGGTAGTAGTCGCCGCCCTGGAAGTCCGGGTCGAGGCGGATGGCCGCGGTCTGCGCCTGGCCCCACGCGATCTGGTCGGCGGAGGAGGCCGCGGTGGCGGCCAGCACGCCCACCCCGGCGACGCGCGCGGGGTGGGTCGCGGCCCACTCGAGGGCGCGGGCCCCGCCCATCGATCCGCCGATCACGGCACGCCAGGCGCCGATCCCGAGGTGGTCGGCCAGGCGCCGCTCGGCCTCGACCGCGTCCCGCAGCGTGAGGAACGGGAACCGGGAGCCCCAGGGCCGCCCGTCGGGCGCGGGCGTCGAGGGCCCGGTGGAGCCGTGGCAGCCGCCGATCATGGCGGGGGCGACCACGAACCACCGGTCCGTGTCCACGGCGCGGCCCGGGCCGACGAGGGCGTCCCACCAGCCCGGCGTCGGGTCCTCCTCGTGCGCGGCCACGTGCGCGTCGCCGGTGAGGGCGTGCAGCACGAGCACGGCGTTGGAGCCGTCGGCGGCGAGGGTGCCCCAGGTCTCGTAGGTCAGCTCGACGTCGGGCAGCAGCCCGCCGGTCTCGGTGCGCAGCTCGCCGACCCGCAGACGGTGGCGGCCGCCGCGGGGCAGCGCGGTGCGCGACGGACGCGTGGCGACGGCGGTCATGCCCGCTCCCCCGCGTCGTCGTCGCCGCGGCGAGCGGCGGCCGCGAAGCCGCGCTCGAGGTCGGCGAGGATGTCCTCGATGTCCTCCACGCCGAGCGAGAGCCGCACCAGGCCGGGGGTGACGCCGGCGGCGCGCTGCTCGTCGTCGGTGAGCTGGGAGTGGGTGGTCGAGGCCGGGTGCACCACGAGCGAGCGGACGTCGCCGATGTTGGCCACGTGGTGGTGCAGGGTGAGCCCGTCCACGAACGCGGCCCCGGCCTCGCGGCCGCCCGCGATCTCGAAGGAGACGAACGCGCCCGCGCCCTTCGGCAGGTAGCGCTGGGCGCGCTCGTGCCACGGGCTGGACTCCAGGCCGGCGTAGACCACGTGCTCGACGTCGTCGCGGCCCTCGAGCCAGCGCGCGACGGCGGCCGCGTTGGCCACCTGCCGCTCCATGCGCAGGGACAGGGTCTCCAGGCCGAGGTTCACCAGGAACGCGTTGAACGGGGAGATGGCCGAGCCGTAGTCGCGCAGCAGTTGCACGCGCGCCTTGAGGATGAAGGCCAGGTTGGCGCCGAGCGGCGAGCCCACCCCGAGGTCCCGCGCGTAGACGAGGCCGTGGTACGACTCGTCCGGCTCGTTGAAGCCGGGGTACCGCTCGGCGTGCTGCGCGTAGTCGAACGTGCCGGCGTCGACGATCACGCCCGCGATGGCCGCGGCGTGCCCGCCGAGGTACTTCGTGGCGGAGTGGGTGACGACGTCGGCGCCGTGCTCGATCGGTCGCAGCAGGTACGGGGTGGCCAGCGTGTTGTCGACGATCAGCGGCACGCCGGCCTCGTGGGCGGTGTCGGCGACGGCGCGCACGTCCAGGACGTCGCCGCGCGGGTTGCCGAGGGTCTCGCCGAAGAACGCCTTGGTGTTCGGCCGGACGGCGGCGCGCCAGGACTCGATGTCGTCCGGGTCGGTCACGAACGTCGTCTCGACGCCGACCTTGGCGAGGGTGTGCTTGAACAGGTTCTGCGTGCCGCCGTAGAGGCTGGCCGAGGCGACCACGTGGTCGCCGGCGCCGGCGAGGTTGAGGATCGCGAACGTCGTCGCCGCCTGACCGGAGGCCAGCAGCAGCGCGCCCACACCGCCCTCGAGCGCGGCGATCTTCTCCTCCACCGGGCCCTGCGTCGGGTTGCCGATGCGGGTGTAGAGCGGGTCGAGGTCCTTGAGCGCGAACCGGTCCGCGGCCACCTGGGCGGACGGGAAGTCGTACGAGGTGGTCTGGAAGATCGGCAGGGCGGTCGCACCGAAGGCGTGCTGGCCGACGGCGACGCCCGCGTGGACCTGCGCGGTGGAGAAGCCCCAGGCGTCGGGGGTCGGGGTGGTCTGGTCGGTCATGGCGGACCCTCCTGAGGGGTTCAGGGGCCGGACCCGGCCGCCCCGCCCGCCGGCCGACGTGCCGATCCGCGGACCGGCGTCGTCGAGGTGCCGGAGATGACCCGGCGCCGTCGAGAGGGGCCGTGGGATCGGCCCGCGCTTGCCGGCGTCCGTTGTGGGGCCGGCCTGGTCGTCACCCGGGGCACCCCACCGCGGAAGGAGGGTTGCCGGTCAGCATGCCGGGGCCTGTTGCTGACTCTCGTGACCGTGCCTCCGAGTGTAGCCCGCCGCCCCGCCACGATTTCGTCACGCGTGTCACACGCGGATACGCTCTCCGCACGGGGCGCCCGACCCGTCAAGGGCTCGACGCCCCCCGACTCGCACCAGGTCAATCCCCGGGGCAGCCCGGGAACGGAGAGGAACAGCGCAGTGCACACCTGTCGCATGGACCACGTGTCCTACGCCGCCGGCCCCGAGGGCCTGGACGCCACGGTCGCCCGCATCGCCGAGACGCTGGGCATCGAGCGCATCAAGGGCGGTGTCCACCCCCGTTTCGGCACCCAGAACGCGCTCTTCCCCATGACGGAGGGGCAGTATCTGGAGGTCGTCGAGGCCCTGGACCACCCGGCCTCCCTCAGCGCGCCGTTCGGCCAGCTCGTGCGCGCCCGCACCGAGCAGGGCGGGGGCTGGATGAGCTGGGCCGTGGCCACCCCGGACATCGGCCGGTTCGAGCGCCGCCTCGGCCGCGAGGCCGTCCCCGGCAACCGTCGCTTCCCGGACGGCCGCGAGCTGTCCTGGCGGCAGATCGGCATCAAGGGCACCCTCGCGGACCCGCAGCTGCCGTACATCCTGCGCTGGGCCGACGGTCAGGAGGACATGCACCCCTCGCAGGCGGCCGAGGCGCAGGCCTCGATCGAGCGGCTGAGCATCGCCGGCTCCCCGGAGCGCCTGCTCGAGTGGCTGGGCGAGGAGGGCGAGGAGTCCGCGGTCGCGGACGTCAACGTGGAGTACGTGGCGCCGTCGGGCACCCCCGGCATCGTCTCGGTGACCTTCCAGACCCCGCGGGGCGACGTCACCCTCTGACCCGCCCCGCCGCCGCCGTGGGGGCGGTGACTCAGCCGAGCAGGCCCGCCCGGGCCAGCAGCGGATAGCCCACGAACCCGACGGCGTCGAGCAGGAAGTGCGCCACCACCAGCGGCATCACCCGGCGCACCCGCAGGAACACGAGCACGAACACCACGCCCATCAGCGCGTTGCCCACGCCCGGCCCGACCCCCTGGTACAGGTGGTAGGCCCCGCGCAGCAGCGCGAGGGCGAGCACGACGGCGGCCACGCGGGTCGGCAGGAACAGGCCCTCGGCGCTCGCCCACGACGACGGCACGGCCGGCGCCGGATCGCGGTGCAGGCCCGCGGCCCTCAGCCGCTGCAGGTAGCCGAGCCGGTCGACCAGCCAGGCCCCCACGATGACCTCCTCGAGCAGGGAGTGGCGCACGGCCGAGAGCAGCAGGACCGGGACCTGGTACCAGCTCTCGTCCATCGCGTTGGCGACGATCGCCGTCGTGATCCCGAGGGCCCGGCCGGCGGCGTAGACGCCGAGGGTGCCGAGCCCGATCACCGCGAACAGGCCCGCGCCCCAGGCCAGGTCCCGGCCGGGGCGGCGCAGGTCGAGGCCGAGGGTCCGGAACGGGTTCCGGCCGCGCAGCCACGTCAGGTGCAGCACCAGCAGCACGGGGACGAGGGCGAAGCCGATGTCCAGCAGCTGGTAGGTCAGGTCGAAGCCCCACCGCGGGCTGAGCGCGGGGTTCAGCACCGTGGTCTGCTCCCCCAGCGGGGCACGGGTGGCCTTGTCGATCAGCTGCACCACCGCGTAGACCGCGGAGCGGCCGAGGGAGAGCCCGAGCACGATCGCGATCTCCCAGCGGACCGTCCGGGCGGACGGGGCGGGCAGGTCGGAACGGAGGTCGGGGCGGCCGATCATGCGGGCCAGTATCCCCCGCGCGCCCGGACGCTAGCGTGGGGACATGACCTCCTCCCCCGTCGCGTCCGAGCTCGAGCTGGCGGCCGAGGCCCTGACCCGGCTGCTCCCGGACGTGCCCGCCGCGCTCGCGGACCGGCTGCGCGCCGCCGCGTGGTCGGCCGGGCACGTGGTGGAGTCCGGCCAGTTCCACCGCGTGCTGGTGCTCGACGGCCTGGCCGTGCTGCGCATGGCCCGGGTCAGCGAGGCCGGCGCCCCGGTCGGCGCGGCCTGGGCGCCCGAGGACTCCCCCGCCGCCCACCTGCCGCGCCGCGTGGGGCTGGTGACGGCCCTCGCGGACGCGGGCCTGCCCTTCGCGGTGCCGCGTCCGCTGTCGGCGGTGCTCCGCCGGGACGACGACGCCGGCCGCCCCCTCGCCGCGGCCGTCCTCCAGGCGTTCGTGCCGGGGCAGCCGCACCCGCCCCACGAGGGCGACCCGACCGTCCTGCGGGGAATCGTGGACGCCCTCGACACCGTGGACGTGACCGACCCGGCCGTCGCGGCGGGACTCGGCCCGGCGTTCGCGTTCCGGGGTCCGTGGACCGCGGAGCGCGTGGCGCGCGTGGGGCGGCTGGGCGCGTCCCTGCCGACAGAGCACGCCGGAGCGCTACCGGCGGACTGGGCCGGCCTCGTCGCGAGGATCGCGGGGGCGGTGACGGCGTGGGCCGCCGCGCCCCCGGACGGGCCCGCGCTGGTGCACGGGGACCTGGCCGGGCACAACATGCACTGGGTGCCCGCCCCGGACGGGGACGACGTGCGGTGGGAGCTCTCCGGGATCCTGGACTGGGACCTCGCCCACGCCGGCGACGGAGCCCGCAACGTGGCCTACCTGGGGATCTGGCACGGCGAGGAGCGGATCGAGGACATCGCCCGCACGCCCGCGGAGGCCCGCCGGGCCCGCGTGTGGCTGGGCGCCGCCGGCCTGGACTCCCTCGACGACGCCGCAGCCCGCCAGGAGCTCACCGGCCGCGCCCCCCGCTGGGGGCGGCTGCTGCGCAAGGTGGTGCCGCGCATCGAGCGGGCGTCCTGCGCCCTCGCGGGGCGCTGATAGGCCGCCCGTCAGTCTGCACGTCCCGCTCAGGACCCTCTCTCCGACGACCATGCCGTCGTTGCGCCTCCGGGGGCAGGCGACTGAGACGGCCCGACCACCAGGGTGTCCTGCAGCCTCCGGGGACACGGCGATCCGACGAAGTCCGGAGCGACGGGCGCCGCCGGGCTCAGTTGATCGCGATCCATCCGCCGGTGGACGGGGAGTTGGAGACCACCAGACCGGTGTACCCGTTGGCCGTGGTGAAGGTGCCGTAGCTGCCGGCGGTGCGGCCGAGGGCCGCGGCGGTGCCCCCGGAGTAGTAGTTGGAGAGGTAGTAGGCGGTATCCACAGCGCAGTAGCTCGTGTTGACCGCCCAGCTGCCGGTGAGGGCGGTGCCCGCCCAGCTGGTGGGACGGGTTCCTGAGGCGGTCCGATCCTGTGTCGTGGACTGAGAGCGGTTGCCGAGCCAGGTGAACGTGAACACGTCGTAGGTCTGCGTGATGCCGTCGGGGCTCGTCAGAGTGGCCGTGCGGCGGGTCGGCGCGCTCCAGTTGGCACCGGTGCCGTTGGTGAAGGTGAACGGCTGCGCAACGTTCGCGACCATCCCACTGGGGTACGCGACTACGAGCTGCACGGGGTTGGCCAGTGTGGCCGTGGTCCGCGGCGAGAGGCCGGATCCGTCGGTGCGGGGCATCTCCACGATGGAGAACCCCAGGGGCGAGGTCCCGATGGGCACCTGGTTGGACAGCGAGAGGCTGGAGAGCCGCAACCCGGAGCGACCGTACGTGGTGTTCCTGCAGCCGACGCCGTTGTTGACCAGGGAGGTGTAGATCGACCCACGGAATCGATAGGCCAGCGTCTGCGAGGGGCTGACGGCGAAGGCGGGGGCGGCAGCGGCGGCGGCGATGGCCGGGGCGGTCCACGCCAGCCCCTGCGCGACGCGACGACGAGTCAACTGGGTCATGAGGGTGCTCCTGGGGTGAGAGTCGAGGTGACGGCAGAGGTGAGAGTCGAGGTGACGGCAGAGGTGAGAGTCGAGGTGACGGCAGAGGTGAGAGTCGAGGTGGCGGCAGAGGCGTGTGTCGCACCCTCGGGTCCACTTTGTTCCGGATCTCAGTTTTGCCACCTCAAACTTTACCTCAAGTAATCACCGCACATGACGTTCCGATGGCGGGGAGGGGGAGCACTGCGGCCCCTCGCAGCGTTCGCACAGCAGAACGGGGCGGACCGTCGGATTCGACGCCCCGCCCCGTTGCCTGTTCCCGTCATGCCGGTACGGTCACGGCCCCACTGCGGAGCCGCTACCACCCTCTTCGCGCGAGAGGCACGACACGATGTACACCGGGTACCAGCACCCGTTGAGGCAGGTCCACTGGGAGGCCGACTCGATCCGCTCGTCCTCACACTGCTGGTGGGTCGTGGACTCCACCAGTGCGATCCACGGTACAGGCGGTACGAGTAGGTGTAACGGACTCGCACGGGCTCGCCGCCGTACATGCCGGTGCCCACGTACTCGCGGCGGTAGTAGTCGTAGGTGACCCGGGTGATCACGAGCTGGCGGTACGTGGTGGAGCCGGTGGCCGCCGAGGCGGCGGGGGCGATCAGCGCGGCGCCGACGGCGCCGAGGCCGGCTCCCAGCAGAGTGCGTCGACATGTCATGGGAGGGACCCCTTCTCTCGGATGGAAGCTACACTTCGGAGGCGCGCCGCCCACCCTGTGCCGTCAGGGGGCCGGGAGAGGACGACCTGTCAGAAGTGTGGCCATCATCTACTACACGGTCGCCGGACACCAGGGGTCTCACATCCTCCTGGGCGATCAAGTGGCGACCGCCCGTCGCGCGCCGCGCGTGAGCCCATCGGTCGGCTGCTCAGCCCACCCCGACCCGCTCCAGCACGATCTCCCGCACCCGGCCGGCGTCGGCTTGGCCGCGCGTCGCCTTCATGACCGGGCCGATCAGCGCGCCGACCGCCTGCAGCTTGCCGCCCTGGATCTTGGCGACGACGTCCGGGTTCTCCGCGATCGCGGCGTCGACGGCCTCGGTGAGCGCGCCGTCGTCGGACACCACGGCCAGGCCCTTCGCCGCGACGACCTCCTTCGGGGCGCCCTCGCCGTCGGCCACCAGACCGAGCACCTGCTTGGCGATCTTGTCGTTGATCGTCTTCGCGGCGATCAGCTCCTCGACCTCCACCACGTGCGCCGGGGTGATCCCCAGCTCGGCGACGGCGACCTCGCGGACGTTCGCCAGGCGGGCGATCTCGCCCATCCACCACTTGCGGGCGGCCGCCGCGGAGGCGCCGGCCTCCACGGTCGCGACGATCTCGTCCAGGACGCCGGCGTTGACGACGTCGCGGAACTCCTCGTCCGAGAAGCCCCACTCGGCCTTGAGCCGCTTGTTCCGCACGGCCGGCAGCTCGGGCATGGCCGCGCGCACGCGCTCGACCCACGCGGCGTCCACGTGCACGGGCACGAGGTCCGGCTCGGGGAAGTACCGGTAGTCGTCCGCGTCCGACTTCGGGCGGCCCGAGGTGGTGCTGCGGGTGTCCTCGTGCCAGTGGCGGGTCTCCTGCGTCACGGTGCCGCCCGCGGCCAGCACCGCGGCCTGGCGCTGGATCTCGTGGGTGACCGCGTGCTGCACGGCGCGCGTGGAGTTCACGTTCTTCGTCTCGGTGCGGGTGCCGAACTCGGTGGCGCCCTTGGGCATCAGCGAGACGTTCGCGTCGCAGCGGACGTTGCCGCGCTCCATCCGCGCGTCGGAGATGTCGATGGCCTGCACGATGTCCCGGATCGCGGTGACGTAGGCGCGGGCCAGCTCGGGGGCCCGCGCACCGGCGCCGACGATCGGCTTGGTGACGATCTCGATGAGCGGCACGCCCGCACGGTTGTAGTCGACGAGGGACGCGGAGGCGCCCTGGATCCGCCCGGAGCCGCCCACGTGGGTGAGCTTGCCGGCGTCGTCCTCGAGGTGCGCGCGCTCGATCTCCACGCGGAAGACCTCGCCGTCCTCCAACTCGACGTCCAGGTGGCCGTCGAAGACGATCGGCTCGTCGTACTGGGAGGTCTGGAAGTTCTTCGGCGTGTCCGGGTAGAAGTAGTTCTTCCGCGCGAACCGGCAGGTCTCGGCGACCTGCGCGTCCAGGGCCACGCCCAGGCGGATCGCGTACTCCACGACCTTGCGGTTGAGCACCGGCAGGGTGCCCGGCAGGCCGAGGTCGAGCGGGGTCACGTTCGTGTTCGGCTCGTCGCCGAACGCGTTGGGCGCCGAGGAGAAGATCTTCGTGGCGGTGTTCAGCTCCACGTGCACCTCGAAGCCCAGCACGGGGTCGAAGCGCTCCATCGCCTCCGCGAAGTCCATGGTCTGCTCTGCGTGGCTCATGCCCGGCCTCCTGCCGTGGTCGCGGTGGTGGCGCGCTGCGCGCCCTTCTCCAGCTCGGGGGCCTCGGCCCACACCGGCCCGCCCCGGCGCTGGGCCACGAGGCGTTCGAGCGCGGCGCCGGCCTCGTACAGGCGCGCGTCCTCGCGCGCCGGTGCCATCAGCTGCAGGCCGTAGGGCAGCCCGTCGACGACGCCACCCGGCACGGACATGCCCGGGATGCCGGCGAGGTTGGCCGGGATGGTTGCGAGGTCGTTGACGTACATGGTCATCGGGTCGTCCGTCTTCGCGCCCAGCTCGAACGCCGGGGTCGGCGCGGTGGGCGTGAGGATGACGTCCACCTGCTCGAAGGCGCGGGCGAAGTCCTCCTGCACGAGCGTGCGGACCTTCTGCGCGGAGCCGTAGTAGGCGTCGTAGTAGCCGGCGGACAGCGCATAGGTGCCCAGGATGATGCGCCGCTTGACCTCGGCGCCGAAGCCGGCGGCGCGGGTGGCGCCCATGACCTGCTCGATCGTGCCGCCGCCGTCGGGCACCACGCGGTGGCCGTAGCGGACGCCGTCGAAGCGGGCCAGGTTGGAGGAGGCCTCCGAGGGCATGATCAGGTAGTACGCGCCGAGGGCGGCGTCGAAGCTGGGGCAGGAGACCTCCACGATCTCCGCGCCGGCCTCCCGCAGGGCGGCGACGTGCTCGTCGAAGCCGGCCCGGATGCCCGGGTGGAACGCGTCCGCCGGCAGGTCCGTCACGACGCCGACGCGCAGCCCCGCCAGGTCGCGGCCGCGGGCCGCGGCGGTCAGGTCCGCCGGCGCGTCGGCCAGGGACGTGGAGTCCTGCGGGTCGTGGCCGCCGATGACCTGCTGCAGCGCCGCGGCGTCGGCCACGGTGCGGGCGGCGGGGCCGATCTGGTCCAGCGAGGAGGCCATGGCGATGAGGCCGTAGCGCGAGACGGCGCCATAGGTGGGCTTCACGCCGACCGTGCCGGTGAACGCGGCGGGCTCACGCACGGAGCCGCCGGTGTCCGAGCCGAGGGCGAAGGGGGCCAGGAACGCGGCCACGGCGGCCGCCGAGCCGCCGCCCGAGCCGCCGGGCACGCGGTCCCCGTCCCACGGGTTGCGGGTGATGCCGAACGCAGAGTGCTCGGTGGAGCCGCCCATGGCGAACTCGTCGAGGTTGGTCTTGCCGAGGATCGGCAGGCGGGCCTCGCGGAGGCGGGCCACCACCGTGGCGTCGTACGGGCTGAGCCAGCCCTCGAGCATGCGGGAGGCGGCCGTGGTCGGCTGGCCGCGCGTGACGATGTTGTCCTTCACGGCCACGGGCACGCCGGCCAGCGGGTGCAGGGCGTCGGCCTCGGGGCCGCCGGCGGCGCGGATCGCGTCCACCTCGGCGGCGACGGCGAGGGCCTCGTCCGTGTTCACGTGGAGGTAGGCGCGCACGCCGCGGTCGCCGGCGGCGTCGGCGCGCACGTCGCCGTCGTGGGCGGCGATGCGGTCCAGGTGGGCCTGGACGAGCTCCACGGAGGTGGTGGTGCCGGCGCGCAGGCGCTCGGCCATCTGCAGCGCGGTGAGCCGGACGAGCTCGTCGGCGCCGAGGGTCGCGTTCACGTCGAACGTCTCGGTCATGGGGGTGATCACTCTCCGTCCAGGATGGCGGGGACCTTGAACTGGCCGTCCTCGGAGTCCGGCGCCTGGTCGAGGGCCTCCTCCTGCGTGAGCATGCCGGCCGGCACGTCCTCGCGGAACACGTTCTCCAACGCGATGGGGTGGGACGTCGGCGTCACGTCGTCGCCCGCGGCGGCCTGGACCGCGGAGACGTGCTCCAGGATCTTCTCCAGGTCGCCGGACATCGTGTCCAGCTCCTCGTCGGTCATCCGGATGTGGGCCAGGCGAGCCAGATGCTCCACCTGATCCCGGGTGATCTCAGGCATGGATCTCCTCGTGTGACGGGTCGGGGCGGGGTGGACGACGCCGGCGCGGCGGCGGCCACATCGGAATCGAGTCTAGTGCCGGGGCCTGCCCGGCCGCCGCCACCGCTTCGAGGCGGGAGATCCACCCCACCGCGGCGCTCCGGGCCCGCATGACAGGGATTTCCCGCCCCGAATGGGGTCCCGGTGCCGATGTCCCGCCCGGGGTCAGTCCAGCGCGAGCCGGTAGACGAGGAACGGGCCGGTCTCGTCGGCCGGGTCGAGGTCCGGCACCACGTCCGCGAGGAACCAGTCCCGCTCCGGGACGCGCACGAAGCCGGCGCGCTCGTACATCCGGTGGGCGTCGGTCATGGAGGGCATGGTGGTCAGCACGACGGCGTCCACGCCCTTCTCGGCGCGGGCCCGCGCCACGATCTCGGCCAGCAGGGCGCCGCCCACCCCGCGGCGGTGGAACCGCGGGTGCACGGCGAGCATGCGGAACTCGTACTCCCCGTCGCCGGAGGTCTCGGCCAGGGGCGAGCCGGGCGGGGTGAGCACCACTGACCCGGCCACCTCGCCGTCGACCTCGGCCACGAGCACCTCCGCGCGGCCGGCCCGGTCGGCCACGTCCATGAGGGTCTTCACGTAGGCGTCGTCGGGGGCGATGTGGCCGCCGTCGACATAGGACGCCAGGGTGAGCTCGGCGACCGCCTCGTGGTCCTCGGGGCGCAGCGGGCGGACGAGGGCGCTCATGCGTCGCCTCCGGCGTGCTGGCGCAGCGTGTCCTTCAGGCGGGCGCGGGTCGCGTCCGTGGCCACGACGTAGTCGCGCCGGCGCAGCCAGGCGGTGGGCACGGCCTGGTGGGGGTGGCCGTCGCGCGCCTCGTGCAGCCCTTCGAGGAACGTCGCGGCCGCCGGCTCCTGCCAGATGTTCACCCAGTAGGCGCGCTCCCGCTCCTGCGCCGTCAGTTCCGTGACCAGCCGCCTCGTGAACGAACAGCCCGGCCGCCAGAACACGACGACGCCGCCGCGCTCGACGTGCGCCTGCGCGCCGGCGAACGGCCGCGAGCGGACCCGGACCGCCCACCGGTACGTGACCGCGTAGCCGGCCAGGACGAGCCCGGCCACGATCATGCCGACCTGCTGCAGGCGCGTCCCCGCGATCATGAACGTCAGTCCGCCGGCCACGAACAGGACCGGGTAGAACCACGGGTCTCCGACGATCCGCCTCATGCCCTCTCCCCCGTCACGGCGGCCAGGGCGGCCGCGTCCACGTCGCCGGCCACCATCCAGTCGGGATGTGCCGTGCCGTCCGCCGAGGCGGGCCGCGTCACCGCGACGCCGGCCTCCTCCGCCACCAACGCGCCGGCGGCCCAGTCGTACTCCTGCGTGCCGAACTCGGCGTACGCGTCCAGGGTGCCGTCGGCGACCATGCACAGGTCCAGCGCCGCCGAGCCGATCCGTCGCACGTCCCCGAACGCGGGCAGCAGGGCCGCGAGCGCCCGCACCTGCAGGGCCCGGCGGGCGGGGTCGTAGCCGAAGCCGGTGGCGAGCAGTCGCCCCGAGCGTCCGGGCAGGGGACCGGTGAGCCGCACGGGGGCGGCATCGCGGTCGGGCAGGTCCACGCCCGCCGTCGTCGCGTCCGCGGTGCTGAAGGCGCCCCGGCCCGCGCTCGCGAACCAGGTGCGCCCCAGCGCGGGTGCCGCCACGACGCCGGCCAGCCAGCGTTCGGTGCCCTCGGCCACCCCCAGCAGATCGGCGGTCTCGGCGTCCACCGGGCCGGTGACGGCCACCGAGGTGCAGAACTGCGGCAGGCCGCGCACGAAGTTGGTGGTGCCGTCCAGCGGGTCGATGGACCAGCGGTACCCGGACGGCTCGGCCGGGAGGGTGGCGCCGTACTCCTCGCCGGTGATCTCGTCCGAGGGACGGTAGCCGGCGATGACCTCCCGGACGGCCTGCTCGGCGCGGCGGTCGTAGTCGGTGACCCAGTCGGAGCCGGAGGACTTCGTCTCCGCGCCGATCTCCTCGATGCCCAGCGGGACGGCCGGATGGTGACCGGTCCAGCGCCGGGCCAGGACGTCCGCGCCGGCGCGCGCGGCGGCCTTGGCGACCACGAGCAGGCCCGGGACCGTGGTGCGCGCGCTCATGCCGAGGCCTCCCCATCTGCGGCGCCGTCGGTGGCGTCGTCCGTGTCCGCCGGGCGCACCGCGTCCGGGCCGCCGGCCAGCAGCGCCGTGAACCCGGCCTCGTCCAGCACGGGCACACCGAGGGACTGCGCCTTGTCCAGCTTGGAGCCGGCGGCCTCGCCGGCCACCAGGAAGTCGGTCTTCTTGGACACGGACCCGGAGGCCTTGCCGCCGCGCACGAGGATCGCCTCCTTCGCGGAGTCGCGGGAGAAGCCCTCGAGCGAGCCGGTGACCACCACGGTCAGGCCCTCGAGCGTGCGCGGGGTGGACTCGTCCTGCTCGTCCTCCATGACCACGCCCGCCGCGGCCCACCGGTCCACGATCTCCCGGTGCCAGTCCTCGGCGAACCACTCGATGAGCGCATCCGCGATGATCGGGCCGACGCCGTCGATCTCGGCCAGCCGGTCCCGGTCGCCGGCCTCGGCCGCCGCGCGCAGCGCCGCCATCGAGCCGAACGCCGTGGCCAGCGAGCGGGCCGCCGTCGGGCCCACGTGCCGGATGGACAGCGCCACGAGGGTGCGCCACAGCGGCTGGGACTTGGCCTTCTCGAGCTCGTCGAACAGGCGCAGCGTGTTGGCCGTGGGCGCGGACGGCCTCTTCGCGGTGCCGGCGGTGAAGAAGTACGGCTTGAGCGTGAACACGCCCGAGGGCACCATGCGGCCGTCCACCTTCGTGCGGCCCTCGCGCCACACGCGCACCGCGCCGAGGGAGCGCTGCAGGTCCGTCAGTCCGTCCTCGCCGCGCGGGCCCGTGATCTCCTCCGGCGTGCCGGAGGCGAGGTCGAAGATCTGCGCCTCCGCCGTGATGGGGCCCGGGCCCTCGGGCCGCACGTGTCCCTCGTGCTCGGCCGGGTCCTCGCCGGGGCCCTGGACGAGCCAGCGGGCGGCCTCCTCGCCGAGCGCCTCCACGTCGAACGCGCCGCGGCTGGCCAGGTGCTCGACGCGGCCGGCCAGCTGGGCCGGGCAGGAGCGGGCGTTGGGGCAGCGCAGGTCCACGTCCCCCTCCTTGGCCGGGGCCAGCGGCGTGCCGCACGAGGGGCAGTGCGCGGGCATGACGAACTCGCGCAGCTCCCGGCCCGCCTCGATCGCCTTCTCGCGCAGCGGCAGCACGGGGCCCACGACCTCGGGGATCACGTCCCCGGCCTTGCGCACCACCACGGTGTCCCCGATCAGCACGCCCTTGGCCTTGACCACGTCCTGGTTGTGCAGGGTGGCCAGAGAGACGGTGGACCCGGCCACGGTGACCGGCTCCAACACCGCGAACGGGGTCACCCGACCGGTGCGGCCCACCGAGACCGCGATGTCCCGCAGCAGCGTGTGCACCTCCTCCGGCGGGTACTTGTACGCCGCCGCCCAGCGGGGCACGCGGGAGGTGTGGCCGAGGTAGCGCTGGTCCGCGAACGCGTCCGCCTTCACCACGATGCCGTCGATCTCGTGGATCAGCTCGTGCCGGCGCCGGCCGTACTCCTCGATCACCGCGACGACGGCGGCCAACGCCTCCTCGTCCGCACCCTCCACCACGCGGGTGTAGGGGCTCACGGGCAGGCCCCAGCCCGCGAGCGCGTCGTACACCTCGTGCTGGGACTCCAGTCCGAACGCCTCGACCGAGCCGATGCCGTGCACGAACATGGCCAGCGGGCGCTGCGCGGTGACGGCCGGGTCCTTCTGACGCAGGGCGCCGGCGGCGGCGTTGCGCGGGTTCGCGAACGGCGTCTGACCCTCCTCGGCACGACGCGCGTTGAGCTCGGCGAAGGCGGCGGAGGACATGAACACCTCGCCGCGCACCTCGAACTCGGCGGGCCAGCCCTCGCCGGAGAGCTCGTGCGGGATGTCCCCGATGGTGCGCACGTTGGCGGTGACGTCCTCGCCCGTGACGCCGTCGCCGCGGGTGGCGGCCTGCACGAGCCGCCCGTCCCGGTAGCGCAGGGCGACGGCGAGCCCGTCGATCTTCACCTCCACGAGCCAGCGGGGCGCCACGCCCGGTCGCACCTGCGTCAGGGCCTGCGCCGCGCGGCGGAACCAGACCTCGAGCTCCTCGATGGAGAACAGGTCCTCGAGCGAGTACATGCGGGCCCCGTGCCGGACGGGGGCGAACGCCTCCGAGACCTCGCCGCCGACCTCCTGGGTGGGCGAGTCGTTGGCCACGAGCTCGGGGTGCAGGGCCTCGAGGTCCTCGAGGCGGCGGTACAGCGCGTCGTACTCGGCGTCCGAGATCTCCGGGGCGTCCCGCTGGTAGTAGGCGGTCCGGGCGGCGCGGACCCGCTCCACGAGGTCCTCGTACTCCTCCCGCAGGTCCGCGGCGGGGATGTCCTGCGGATCGGGCTGGGCGGCGGATTCCTTGGGGGTGCTCACCCGGCCCAGCGTAGTCGGCGTCCCGGACGGCGCACCCGGGTCAGGGGATGCGCACGAGCACCGCCGTGACGTTGTCCCGGCCGCCGCGCCACAGGGCGGCGCCGATGAGCTTCTCGAGGGCGTCCTCGAGGGTGTCGGCGTCGTCGATCAGCGCGCGGATCTCCTCGTCCAGCAGCTCGCCGGTCAGGCCGTCGCTGCACAGCAGGACGAGGTCCCCGGAGGCGAGGGGGACCTCGGCCACGTCCACCGTGAGCGCCTCGCGCGAGCCGAGCGCGCGGGTGATGACGTTGCGGCGCGGGTGGACGCGGGCTTCGGCGGGGGTGAGCTCCCCCGCGTCGACGAGCATCTGCACCGCCGAGTGGTCCACCGTGAGCTGCTGGAGCACCGGCGAGCCGACGGGCCGCAGGTACACCCGGGAGTCGCCGACGTTCGCCACGGCCCAGCGGCCGCGCTCCGTGTCCAGGCAGGCCAGGACGGTCAGGGTGGTGCCGGAGCGCCCCAGCCCGGCCTCGACGACGGCGGCGTCCGCCTCGTGGATCAGGTGGCCGAGCTCCTGGGGCGTGTGGGCCGTGCCCGGGGCGAGCACCTCGGGGGCGCGGCGGCGCAGGGTCTCGATCGCGGCGGCCGAGGCCACCTCGCCGGCCTCGTGCCCGCCCATGCCGTCGGCCACGGCGGCGAGCACCAGCGGCTCCCCGACGAGGGTCCACGCGTCCTCGTTCAGGTCGCGGACGGCGCCCACGTGGGTGGCGCCGGCGGCCTGGGGCCGCGGCGCGGACGGGGTCTCGGGGCGGGGGTCCACGGGGTCCTCGATCAGTCGGCGAGCAGGGTCTGGGCCGACCCGTCCATGAGCAGGGAGGGGCGGACCTCTCCGAACCCGCGGACGATCCTGGGCGGCTGCGGGACGAGCACGAAGCGCTCGTCCCGGGACAGGGCCGCAGCGGTCATGGCGTCCACGAGCACGGTACCCGGATCGGCCAGGGACGTCAGCCGCGCGGCGAGGTTCACGGTGGGCCCGTAGATGTCCCCCATGCGGGAGAGCACCCGTCCCCATGTCAGGGCGACGCGCGCCGAGGGCAGCTCCTCGTCCGCGGCGATGGTCTCGGCCAGGGAGAGCGCGATCGCGGCGCCGGCCTCGGGGGTCTCGGCGTTGAACATGACCTCGTCGCCGATGGTCTTCACGAGCCAGCCGCCGCCGGCCGAGATGGTCTCCGCGGCGAGGGACTCGAAGCGCAGCACCATGCGGGCCAGCGTCCGGTCGTCCATGGTCCGGGAGAGCGTCGTGTAGGAGACCATGTCCGCGAAGCCGACGGCGCGGGCCAGCGGCAGCGGCGCATCCGACTCGGAGCCGTCGCGGCCCTGGGCGCTGGCCGCCAGCCCGGCCTCCACGCGCACGGTCAGGCGCTGGACGGCGCGGTTGAGCTGGCGCCGATAGACGATCCGCATGGCCTTCTCGAGCGGTCCGACCATGTCCGGGAGCATGTCGACGACGGCCCGCCGTGCCTCCGGGTCCGTCAGGCCCTCGGAGGCGATCTTGTCCTCCACGAGCGCCTCGATCTGCCACACCACCATGCGGTCCGTCATCTGCCCGATCGAGCGGGCCAGCGAGATGGCGGTGTCCTCGTTCAGCGTCCCCGAGCGTACGAGCGTGAGCACGGACTCGAACGCCTCGATGTCCGCCTCGGTGAAGGCCTTGTGCCCCTCCGGCGACGTCGGATAGCCCAGCGCACGCCAGATCTTCCGGGCGGAGGCCATCGAGACGCCGAGGCGCTGCGCCACCTCCCGTGAGGTGTAGGCGCGCGGGCCCACCACCAGGCCGGCGTCGAGCGTGCGCATCGCGCTCGTCCAGCCGGCGGGCTGGGCGGAGCGCTCCTCGACGTCGCGGGCGGTCTCGTCCTCAGCCGACGGGACGATCGGCAGCGGTGCGGTGTCCGGTGTCTCCGGACGGCTCATCGGAGGTCTCCTGTCGGGACGGGGGCGGGCCAGGTTGGGGTGCGGGC
>NZ_JABFBA010000005.1:46852-84225 GCF_017168445.1 Micrococcus sp. KRD026
AGGTTGGGGTGCGGGCCTGGCGGGTGAGGTGGGCCAGGGCCTCCTCGAACCGCGCGGCCTCGGGGACGTCGCGCAGCCGCCAGTGGACCTGGCGGGCGGGCTCCTGGAAGAGGATGTGCAGGTCTCCGGCACCCGAGCCGCGGCGGCGCCGCTGCACGTCGGCGATGGACACGAGCGGCATGGCGGCACCGGAGTCGCCGACGCCGGCGCCCTGGAGGATGCGGCGGTCGGTGAGCACGGTGCGCCGGAAGACCCAGCGCCACAGCGGGCGGACGGTGCCGGGGAGCAGGACGAGCGCCGCGACCACCCACGCGGCCGCCTCGAGCACGGCGCGGTTCGCGGCGACGATCCCGGGCAGGTCGGGGCGTGCGAGCACGCCGACGGCCAGGCCGAGCAGGAACGCGACGGCCACGAGGACCGCGGCCGGGCGCAGCAGCGCGCGCGGGTGGGTGCGGGTGCGGACCATCACCTGCTCACCGGGCTCGAGTCGCACGGCGGTCACCTCCTGACCGGGACGGGTGTGTCATGCGCCGCGATGGACGTCTCCGCGCAGGTGGGCCACGTCCCCCGCACTGACCTCGGTCTCGATTGTGCCACGATCCGGTGTGACGTGCCTCACGCGCAGGGTGCCACCGGGGCCGAGGCCCACGGCCGTGCCCTCCAGCACGCCGCCGCCGGGCAGCTCGGCGCGCACCGCGCGGCCCAGCGTGGAGAGCCGGTCCGCCACGGCCGCCACGGCCGGGTGACGCCCGTCGACGGCCGTCGTCTGCCCCGCCACGCCCGCCGCGAAGCGGTCCACGGCCGCCACGACGGCGTCGCGCAGCTCGACCGCGAGGTCCCGGGGGGCGGGCACGGCGTCCGCGCCGATCCACTCCGCCAGGTCCGTGGCGGTGTCCACCGGGGCGGCCCCGCGGTGGTCCAGGTTCACGCCCATCCCGACGACGACGCCGGGCCCCTTGCCGTCCGAGGACAGCGCCACCGTGGCCAGCACGCCGCACAGCTTGCGCCCGTCGGTGGCGAGCACGTCGTTCGGCCACTTCACGTGCGTCGGGACGCCCCGGGCCGCGAGGCGCTCGGCGACCGTGGCGGAGGCGACGAGCGAGAGCCAGCTCAGATGGGCCGGAGAGACCGGCACCCCGCCGGACTCGGGACGCAGGTACACGGACAGGGCGAGCGCCGCCCCCGGCGCGGCGCTCCACACCCGGGAGTGCCGTCCCCGGCCGGCCCGCTGGTCCGCGGTGGCCACGGCCGCACCGTGCCGGTGTCCCTCGCGGTCCAGCCGTGCGAGGAGCTCATCCTGCGTGGAGCCGGCGGAGTCCAGCCAGGTCAGATCCGGTGTGGGGGCGTCGTCGGGGTGCATGCCCCTAGATATACACGGCGTTCCCGGGGGCGGGCTGGGCGGGCCGATCCGCTCCCGGGGCGCGCGGAGGGGCGGCCCGGGCCGACGTCCCCGCCGTTTGTGGGCTTCCTCCAACCGAGGGCGTCCGCGGCGGCCCGTACACTGGCCGACTGAGCCTCCGCATCTGGCGGACCACCACAAGGAGGACGTGTGACCGATCCCGATCTGACCACCACGGCCGGCCGGCTGGCCGACCTGCATCGGCGGCTCGAGGCGACGGCCGCGCCCGGCGGCCCGGACGCCGTCGAGCGCCAGCACGCTCGCGGCAAGCACACCGCGCGCGAGCGGATCGACCTCCTCCTGGACGAGGGCTCCTTCGTGGAGCTGGACGCGCTGGCCGTGCACCGCACCACCGCGTTCGGCATGGACGCCAAGCACCCGGCCGGCGACGGCCTGGTGTCCGGCTTCGGCACCGTGGACGGGCGCCAGGTGGCCGTCTACTCCCAGGACTTCACGGTGTTCGGCGGCTCGCTGTCCGAGCGCAACGGGCAGAAGATCGTGAAGGTCCAGGAGTTCGCCGCGCGCAACGGCTGCCCCGTGATCGGCATCCTCGACGGCGGTGGCGCGCGCATCCAGGAGGGCGTGGCCTCCCTCGCTCAGTTCGCGGACATCTTCCGGAACAACGTCCTGGCCTCGGGCATGATCCCGCAGATCTCGCTGATCATGGGCCCCTCCGCCGGCGGCGCGGCCTATTCGCCGGCGCTGACGGACGTCGTGGTGATGGTGGACCAGACCTCGCACATGTTCATCACCGGCCCGGACGTGATCAAGACCGTCACGGGCGAGGACGTGGACATGGAGACCCTCGGCGGCGCCCGCTCGCACAACGCCACCTCCGGCACGGCCCACTACATGGCCTCCTCGGAGGAGGACGCGATCGCGTATGTGCAGGACCTGCTGGAGTTCCTGCCCTCGAACAACCTGGCCGAGGCCCCCGCGTTCGAGCCGGCCTCCCTCGAGCTCACGGCGGAGGACGAGGCGCTGGACGAGATCGTCCCGGACTCCGCCCACCAGCCCTACGACATGCTCGAGGTCATCGCCTCGATCGTGGATGAGGGCCACCTGCTGCAGCTGCAGGAGATGTACGCGCCCAACGTGATCACCGGCCTGGCCCGCCTGGACGGCATGAGCGTGGGCGTCGTCGCGAACCAGCCGCTGCAGTTCGCCGGCACCCTGGACATCGCCGCCTCGGAGAAGGCCGCGCGGTTCGTGCGCTTCTGCGACGCGTTCAACATCCCGATCATCACCCTCGTGGACGTGCCCGGGTTCCTGCCCGGCACGGACCAGGAGTTCAACGGCATCATCCGCCGCGGCGCCAAGCTGATCTACGCCTACGCCGAGGCCACCGTGCCGAAGCTGACCGTGATCACGCGCAAGGCCTTCGGCGGCGCATACATCGTGATGGGCTCCAAGAAGCTCGGCGCGGACCTGAACCTGGCCTGGCCGAGCGCGCAGATCGGCGTGATGGGCGCCCAGGGCGCCGTGAACATCCTGTACCGGCGCGACCTGAAGGCGACGGCGGAGGCGGGCGGCGACGTCGATGCGCGCCGGGCCGAGATCGTGGCCGACTACGAGGCCGAGCTGCTCAACCCGTACCAGGCCGCCGAGCTGGGCTACGTGGACGCCGTGGTGCCCCCGCACGCCACCCGCGGCCAGCTCATCCGCGCCCTGCGCGCCACCCTGCACAAGCGCGAGGCCCGCCCCGCCAAGAAGCACGGGAACATGCCGCTGTGAGCGCCCTGCTGGGCCCGGGCACCCCGGACGAGAACGACGAGTCCACGCAGGCCACGCCGGCGCCGGCCGACCCGCTGCAGCTCAGCGGCCCGGAGTTGGAGCCGGAGGAGATGGCCGCGCTGGCCGCCGTCCTCGAGGCGGCCGCCGCGGCCCGGGCCGAAGCCGCCCGGCTCGCCGCCGTGGCCGCCGACCCCCGCCCCCTGGACCGCACGCTCCGCCGTCGCGGCGACCTGGGCCTGTGGGCCCGGCCCGGCCGCGGCCAGTGGCGTCAGGGCGCGGGCCCGCAGTGAGCCGGGAGGCGGGCGCCAGCGCCTAGAGTGCCGGTATGACCCAGCACACCTCCGAGGCCGCCGCCGACGGCGCCCGCACCCCGTCCGCCATCGACGCGCTCGCCGAGCGCTACGTGACCGACCTCCTCGCCCTGCATCCGGACACCGCCACCGAGCTCGGCTTCCCCGGCCGGGAGACCGAGTACACGGACTTCTCCCCCGCCGGCGCCCGCGCCGACGACGAGCTCAACGCCCGCCTGCTCGAGGACTTGGCCGCGCTCGAGCCGCAGGACGAGACGGACCGCGTCACGAAGGCGGCCATGCAGGAGCGCATCGGCCTCGAGCGGGAGATCCACGCGACCGGCCGCACCGAGCTGAACAACATCGCCTCCCCCGCCCAGAGCATCCGCGCGGTCTTCGACCTCATGCCCACGGACACCGCGGAGCAGTGGGGCCACATCGCCGGCCGCCTCGAGAACCTGCCGGCCGCCCTGCGCGGCTACACGGAGTCTCTGCTCGCCTCCCGCGACGCCGGCCACGTGGCCGCGGTGCGCCAGGTGGACATCGTGGTGGAGCAGGCCCGCGCCCACGGCGCCGCGGGCGGGTTCTTCCCGGGCCTGGCCGAGCGGGCCGAGGCAGCCGACGTCGTGGACGACGCCCTGGCCGCCCGCATCCGCTCCGGCGCGGACACCGCCGCGCAGGCCTACCGCGACTTCGCGGACACACTCGAGGCCGAGCTGCGCCCGCACGCCCCGGAGGCGGACGGCGTCGGGATCGAGTACTACCGGCTGGCCTCCCGCGTCTTCCTCGGTGCCGAGATCGACCTCGAGGAGACCTACCGGTGGGGCCAGGAGGAGCTGGCCCGCATCATCGCGGCGCAGCAGGCGGACGCCGAGCGCATCCGGCCGGGCGCCACGATCGAGGAGGCGCGCGCGATCCTGGACGCGGACCCGGAGCGCACCCTGAAGGGCACCGAGGCCCTGCGCACGTGGATGCAGCGGCTCTCCGACGACGCGGTCGAGGCCATGAAGGAGCACTTCGAGATCCCGGCCCCGATGGACCGGCTCGAGTGCATGATCGCCCCCACCCAGGAGGGCGGCATCTACTACACCGGCCCCTCGGACGACTTCTCCCGGCCCGGCCGCATGTGGTGGTCCGTGCCCCCGGGCGAGGACGAGTTCACCACGTGGGCGGAGACCACCACGGTCTACCACGAGGGCGTGCCGGGCCATCACCTGCAGATCGCCACCGCCATGATGAACCGGGCGAACCTCAACCTGTGGCGCCGCAGCTTCTGCTGGACGTCCGGCCACGGCGAGGGCTGGGCGCTGTACGCGGAGAAGCTCATGGAGGAGCTCGGCTTCCTCGACGACCCGGGCGACCACCTCGGCATGCTGGACATGCAGCGCATGCGCGCGGCCCGCGTGGTGTTCGACATCGGCTACCACTGCGGCTTCGACGCCCCCGAGTCCGAGGGCGGCGGCGCGTGGACCCCGGAGAAGGGCTACGCGTTCCTGGCCAAGCACCTGAGGATCTCCGAGGGCCAGCGCCGCTTCGAGTTCACGCGCTACCTCGGCTGGCCGGGGCAGGCGCCGGCGTACAAGGTGGGCCAGCGCATCTGGGAGCAGATCCGCGCCGAGCACGAGCAGGCCGAGGGCGCCGACTTCGACCTCAAGGCCTTCCACACCCGGGCCCTGCGCCTGGGCGGCATGGGCCTGGACACCCTGCGGGAGGCGCTCGCGTGATCCCGCACGACGACGGCGCGGCCGGCCCCGGCACGGGCCTGCGGCTGGTGCTCGGCTCGGCCTCCCCCGGCCGAGCGGAGGTCCTGACCCGGGCGCGGGTGCCGTTCCGCGTCGTCGTCTCGGGGGTGGACGAGGCGGCCGTGGGCGCGGCGGCGGGCGACCCGTCGCCGGCGGAGCTGGCGGGCCTGCTGGCGGAGGCCAAGGGCCGCGACGTGGCCGCCCGGGTGGCGGCCGCGGGCGTCGAGGCCCCCACGCTCGTGCTCGGCTGCGACTCCGTGTTCGAGTTCGAGGGCCGCGCCCACGGCAAGCCCTACGAGCCCGAGGTCGCCGTCGAGCGCTGGCGCGCCCAGGCCGGCCGGGAGGGCGTGCTGCATTCGGGCCACTGGCTGGGCCTGGTGCTGCCGGGGCCCGGGGTCGGGTCCGGGATGGCCGCGGAGGCGGGCGTGGTGTCCGCCGTCGTGCGCTTCGGCGCCGTCACCGAGGCCGAGATCCAGGCCTACGTGGCCACGGGCGAGCCGCTGCACTGCGCGGGCGCGTTCACGGTGGACGGCGCGGGCGCGGCCCTCGTGGACGGCGTGGACGGGGACCCCAACGCGGTGATCGGGCTGTCCGTGGCGTGGCTGCGGCGGGCCGCGGCGGCCCTGGGCCAGGACTTCACCCGGTTGTGGGAACCCTCCAACGCGCAGCGCTGATCCGGCGCGACAGGGCCGCGTGCCTCGGAGGGTTCCGCCACAACGAGTAGGGTGCTGGTCAGAGTCGGCGCCGTCCCGCGCCTTTCGCCCCACCGGGTGAGGGGCACGACCCCGGACGGGGCGCCCGCACCCCCAGCCGTGATCGTCCGAGGAGTCCATCGCCCATGAGCATCGCCGACGCACCGCAGGCCTCGGTCGTCCCGCCCGTCGACCCCGCGGCGGAGCGCCGGTTCTCCCGGGTGCTGATCGCCAACCGCGGCGAGATCGCCGTGCGTATCATCCGGGCCTGCCAGGACGAGGGGCTGACCTCCGTGGCCGTCTACGCCGAGCCGGACCGGGACGCCCTGCACGTGACGCTCGCGGACGAGGCCGTGGCCCTCGGCGGGGAGACCGCCGCCGACTCCTATCTGGTGATCGGCAAGATCCTCGACGCCGCCGAGCGCGCGGGCGCGGACGCCGTGCACCCCGGCTACGGCTTCCTCTCCGAGAACGCGGACTTCGCGCGCGCCGTGGCCGACGCCGGCCTCGTGTGGATCGGCCCGCCCGCCGAGGCGATCGACCGGCTGGGCGACAAGGTCTCGGCCCGCCAGCTGGCCACCAAGGTCGGCGCCCCGCTGGCGCCGGGCACCACCTCCCCCGTGACCGGCACGGAGGAGGTCGTCGCGTTCGCGGACGAGTTCGGCCTGCCGGTGGCCATCAAGGCGGCCTACGGCGGCGGCGGCCGCGGCATCAAGGTGGCCCGCACGCGCGAGGAGATCCCCGAGTTCTACGAGTCCGCGGTCCGTGAGGCCGTGGCCGCGTTCGGCCGGGGCGAGTGCTTCGTGGAGCGGTTCCTGGACAAGCCGCGCCACGTGGAGACGCAGTGCCTGGCGGACGTGCACGGCGACGTCGTCGTGATCTCCACCCGCGACTGCTCGCTGCAGCGCCGCAACCAGAAGCTCGTGGAGGAGGCCCCGGCGCCGTTCCTCACGGACGAGCAGAACGCCCGCCTCGTGGAGTCCTCCAAGGCGATCCTGCAGGAGGCCGGCTACGTCGGCGCGGGCACGTGCGAGTTCCTCGTGGGCCAGGACGGCACCATCTCCTTCCTCGAGGTGAACACGCGCCTGCAGGTGGAGCACCCGGTCTCCGAGGAGATCACCGGCATCGACCTCGTGCGCGAGCAGTTCCGCCTGGCCCGTGGCGAGGCCCTCGGCTACACGGACCCGCAGCCCCGCGGCCACTCGATCGAGTTCCGCCTCAACGGCGAGGACCCGGGCCGCAACTTCCTGCCCGCCCCCGGCCGGCTCACCACGTTCCGCATGCCCAGCGGCCCGGGCGTGCGCGTGGACTCCGGCGTGGTGGAGGGCGAGGCCGTCTCCGGGGCCTTCGACTCCATGGTCGCCAAGCTGATCGTCACCGGCGCGGACCGCCGTCAGGCCCTGCAGCGCGCCGCCCGCGCCCTGCGCGAGGCCGAGATCGTCGGCATGCCCTCGGTGCTGCCCTTCCACCGCGCCGTGGTGCGCGACCCCGCCTTCGCCCCCGAGATCGCCGGCTCGGAGGAGCCGTTCTCGGTGCACACCCGGTGGATCGAGACGGAGTTCGCGAACCGCATCGAGCCGAGCGCCCTCACCCCGGCCGAGCCGGCCCCCCGCGAGGCGCGCCACACCGTGACCGTGGAGGTCAACGGCAAGCGCGTGGACGTCACCCTGCCCACGTGGGGCGAGGCCCTGCACACGATCTCCGGCGCCGCCCAGCGGGCCGGTGCGGGACGACGCCGGCCCCGCGGCAAGCGCGGCGCGCCGGTGGCCGCGGCCGTCAGCACGGACGCGCTGACCGCCCCGATGCAGGGCACCGTGGTGAAGGTCGCCGCCGAGAACGGCCAGACCGTGGCCGAGGGCGACCTGATCGTGGTCGTGGAGGCCATGAAGATGGAGCAGCCGCTCACGGCCCACCGCGCGGGCGTCGTCAGCGGGCTCGAGGTCGAGCCGGGCCAGACGGTCACGGCCGGCACGGTGATCGCCACCATCGCCGACGCGGAGTGAGCCGCCGGCGACGACGGCGGGGAGCGCCGGCGTCGTGGGCTGGTTCCACATGGTGGACGACGGGGACATGACTCTCGCAGATCGGCGCGACGAGGCTTAACCTGGCACGCATCTTCGTCTCACATCGTGGTCGCTCGCGACCCCCTGTGCCCGTCATACCAGGGAGACACCATGTCCCACTCCACCCCGCCCGCGAACCCGGGCGCCCCCACCGATCTCACGTCGGACGCGGTCGCCACCGCGGAGGAGGTGCCCCGCTCGCGGGTCATCATCGCCTCCCTCGTGGGCACCTCGATCGAGTTCTACGACTTCTACATCTATGCCACGGCCGCCGTCTCGGTCTTCCCGCTGATCTTCTTCGCGGGCGGCGACGACAACACGGCCCTGCTGGCCTCCATGGCCACCTTCGGCGCGGCGTTCGTCGCCCGGCCGCTGGGCGCTGTCGTCTTCGGCCACCTGGGCGATCGCGTGGGCCGCAAGACCACGCTCATCGGCTCGCTGCTGACCATGGGCATCGCGACGTTCCTCATCGGCCTGCTGCCCACGTACTTCCAGATCGGCCTGTGGGCGCCGGCCATGCTGACGCTGCTGCGCTTCTTCCAGGGCCTGGGGCTCGGCGGCGAGTGGTCCGGCGCCGCCCTGCTGGCCACCGAGTACGCCAAGGACGGCAAGCGCGCGCAGGCGGCCATGTGGCCGCAGCTCGGCGCGCCGATCGGCTTCCTGCTGGCCAACGGCCTGTTCCTCGCGCTGGTGGTCGGCTTCGGCCACGACTCCACGAGCCCGGTGCTCGACGGCCCGTTCCTCACGTGGGTGTGGCGCGTGCCGTTCCTGCTCTCGATCGTGATGGTGGCCGTGGGCCTCTACGTCCGCGTCAAGCTCGAGGAGACCCCGGTCTTCCAGCGCGCCCTCGACCGCGACCAGCGTGTGAAGGCGCCGCTGGGCGAGGTGTTCCGCCGCAACTGGTGGGAGCTGATCCTGGGCACCTTCGTCATGTACGCCACCTACGTGCTCTTCTACCTGATGACCACGTGGATCCTCTCCTACGCGATCGGCAAGCCGGCCAACGGCTTCCTGGGTGTCCCCTACGCCGAGTTCCTCGTGCTGCAGCTGGTCGGCATCCTGTTCTTCGCGGCGTTCGTGCCGGTCTCCGGCCTGCTGGCGGACCGCTTCGGCCGCCGCCCCACCCTGATCGTGATCTCGGTGCTCATGGTGGTGTTCGGCCTCTCGTTCGGCCTGTGGCTCGCGCCGGCGAACATGGGCGTGGGTGCGGAGCTGAACGTGCCGCTGATGCTGACGTTCCTGGCCACCGGCATGACGCTCATGGGCCTGACCTTCGGGCCCATGTCCGCAGTGCTGCCTGAGCTCTTCCCCACGAACACGCGCTACACCGGCTCCGGCATCGCCTACAACGTGTCCTCGATCCTCGGCGCCGCGCTGACCCCGTTCATCGCCGCCTGGCTGGTGCAGAAGTTCGGCGTCTCCTACGTGGGCTACTACCTGGCCGCGGCCTCGGTGGTCACGCTGATCGCCCTGGCGCTCTCCCCCGAGACCCGCCATACGGACCTCGACACCGTCACCTCGGCCCGCGAGCGCCGCGCCGCGCGCTGACCCCGCCCGGGCCCCCGCCCCCACTTTCGAACGTGACATCGGGGGAATGGACGCTTTCGGTCGTGAGATAGGCCCTATCTCACGACCGAAAGTCGTCTCTGGGTCAGATGCGCACGTGCAGGCGGCGCGCCGCCTCCGCGATCGACCCGGACATGGACGGGTACACGGTGAAGGTGTCCGCGAGGTCGTCCACGTGCAGCTTGTGCGTGACCGCGAGCGCGAGCGCGTAGATCAGCTCGGACGCGCGCGGCGAGACCACCACGCCGCCGATCACGGTGCCGGAGCCCTGTCGCGCGAAGATCTTCACGAACCCCTCCTCCGCGCCGGACATCTTGGCGCGGGGGTTGGTGTGGAAGTCCAGGCGCAGCACGTCCGCCTGGTACTGGCCGGAGTCCACCTGCGCCTGCGTGACGCCCACGGTGGCGATCTCCGGCGAGGTGAAGATGTTCGAGGCCAGCAGGTGCGGGCGCAGCGGCTTGAGGGCGTCGCCGAGCAGGTGGGCGACGGCGATGCGCCCCTGCATGGCCGCCACCGAGGCGAGGGCGAGCTTGCCCGTGCAGTCGCCCGCCGCGTAGATGCTCGGCACGGACGTGCGGGAGACGCCGTCCACGAGCACGTGGCCGGAGCCGGTCAGCTTCACGCCCACGTCGTCGAGGCCGAGGCCCGCCGTGTTCGGCACGCCGCCGACGGCCACCAGCGCGTGGGAGCCCTCGATCGACGGGGTGTCCTCGGCGCCCTCGCCGGAGAGGTGCACGCGCACGCCGGTCTCGGTCCGCTCGACGGACTCGGCCCGGGAGCGGGCGATCACCCTGAGGCCGTTGCCCTCGAAGACCTTCTCGAGCAGTTCGGCGGCGTCGGCGTCCTCGCCGGGGAGCACGCGGTCGCGCGAGGAGACGAGGGTGACCTTGGCGCCGAGGCGGTTGTAGGCCGAGGCGAACTCGGCGCCGGTGACGCCGGAGCCGACGACGATCAGGTGCTCGGGCAGCTCCTTGAGGTTGTAGACCTGCTTCCAGTTGAAGATCCGCTCGCCGTCCGGGACGGCGGTGGGCAGCTCGCGGGGGCTCGCGCCGACGGCCACGAGGATCGCGTCCGAGGTGATGATCTCGGGCTCGGCGCCGGCGTCGGCGTCGTCGAGGGCGCGGACGGACACCTCGTGGGGGCCGACGACGCGGCCCACGCCGTCGATCACCCGGACGCCGACCCGCTCGAGGCCCGCGCGGATGTCCGAGGACTGCTCGTGGGCCAGGTTCAGGATGCGGCGGCCGACCTGGCCCATGTCCGCGTGGACCTCGGCCCCGCCGAGATCGACGCCCAGGTCCACGGAGGCGCCCACGCGGCGCATCGAGTCGGCGGCGGCGATCAGCGTCTTGGAGGGGACCACGTCCGTGAGGACGGCCGCGCCGCCCAACCCCTGGCGCTCGACCAGGGTCACGCGGGCGCCCAGCTTCGCGGCCACCATGGCGGCCTCGTAGCCGCCGGGGCCGCCGCCGATGATGGTCAGGGACGGGATGAAGGTGCTGTTTTCCTCGGTCACGGGCTCCATTGTGTCCGCCGCGGACGGGAAAGTCCTAGCCCGCGCTCACGGGACACCGCCTAGACTCCACGACGTGACCGACCAGACCAGCATCCCCTCCCCCGACTCCCCCTTGACCGGCGACCATCCGGGCTTCGCCGAGGCCCGCGCGGCCGCCGACACCATCGCCCGGGCGACGGGCGTGGCGGAGCACCGCGTCGCCGTCGTCCTCGGCTCCGGCTGGGGCGAGGCCGCCGGCCTGATCGGCGACGAGGTCGCCGCCGTGCCGCTGGCCGAGGTGCCCGGCTTCCACGCCCCGAAGGTGCCCGGCCACAACGCGGTGATCCGCTCGGTCCGACTGCCGGACGGCACGCACGCCCTTGTCTTCGGCTCGCGCACGCACTTCTACGAGTCCCGCGACGCCCAGGCCGTGGCGCACACCGTCCGCACCGCCGCCGCCGCCGGGGCGCGCACCGTGGTGCTGACCAACGGCTGCGGCGGCCTGGACCCGGAGATCGCCCCGGGCACCCCCGTCCTGATCGCGGACCACATCAACCTCACCGGCGCCACCCCGCTCGCCGGCGCCACGTTCGTGGACCTGACCGACCTCTACTCCCCGCGGCTGCGCGCGATCGCCCGTGAGGTGGACCCGTCCCTGCGTGAGGGCGTGTACGTCCAGTTCGCCGGCCCGCAGTACGAGACCCCCGCCGAGGTGCGGATGGCGCGCACCCTCGGCGGCGACCTCGTCGGCATGTCCACGGCGCTGGACGCGATCGCGGCCCGCCACGCCGGGCTGGAGGTGTTCGGCATCTCGCTGGTGACCAACCTCGGCGCCGGCATCTCGGAGACGCCGCTGTCCCACGCCGAGGTCGTCGAGGCCGGCCAGGCCGCCGGCCCGCGCATCGCGCGCCTGCTCGCGGACATCGTGGGGCGGCTCTGATGCCCGCGCATCCCTCGCACGACGACGTCGCCGCGCTCCCGGAGGACGTCCTCGCCCGGGCTGAGCGGTGGGCGGCGGAGGACCCCGATCCCGCGCACCGGGACACCCTGCGCGCCGAGCTCGACGCGGCCGCCGGCGTCGGCCCGGAGGCCGCGGCCGCCCGGGCGGCGCTCGCCGCCCGCTTCGCCGGGCCGCTCGTCTTCGGCACCGCCGGCCTGCGCGCCGAGGAGGGCCCGGGCGAGTCCCGCATGAACCGGCTCGTGGTGCGCCGCACCGCGGCGGGTCTGGCCGCGCACCTGTGGGACGGCGTCGGACGGGACGCTGCCCCGCCGCTGGCCGTCGTCGGGTACGACGCGCGGCGCGGTTCGGCCGCCTTCGCCGCGGACACGGCCGCCGTCCTGACGGCCGCGGGCGTGCAGACCGTCCTGCTGCCGGACCCGCTGCCGACGCCGGTGCTCGCCTTCGCGGTGCGCCATCTCAGCGCGGACGCGGGCGTGATGGTCACGGCCAGCCACAACCCGCCCGCGGACAACGGCTACAAGGTCTACCTCGGCGGGCGGCTCACGGACGAGGCGGGTCGCGGGGCGCAGATCGTCTCCCCCGCGGACGCGGAGATCGCCGCCCGCATCGACCACGCGGCGTGGGCCGCAGACATCCCGCTCGCCGACGACGGCTGGACCGTGGCCGGGCCGGACCTGCTGGAGGCCTACCGCGCGGCGGCCCTCGGCGTGCTCGACGACGACCGGCACGGCCACCGCGACCTGCGCGTGGTCTACACGCCCCTGCACGGGGTGGGCGGCGCCGTGGTCCCGGGCCTGCTCGAGGACGCCGGCTTCGGCCCCGTCCACGTGGTGGCCGAGCAGGCCGCCCCGGACCCGGCCTTCCCCACGGTCGCGTTCCCCAACCCGGAGGAGCCGGGGGCGATGGACCTCGCCCTCGCCCTGGCCGCCGAGGTGGACGCGGACCTGGTGATCGCCAACGACCCCGACGCCGACCGCCTGGCCCTGGCCGCGCCCGTCACCGACGCGGACGGTGCCCGCACGTGGCGGATGCTCTCGGGCGACGCCGTCGGGACGCTGCTGGGCGCGCACGCGATGCCGGCCCTGCACGCGGCCGGCCGCAGCGCCGCGAACTCCGTGGTCTCCTCCCCGCAGCTGGCCGCCCTGGCGGAGGCGAACGGGGTGAGGCACCACGTCACGCTGACCGGCTTCAAGTGGATCTCCCGCGCCCCGGACCTCGGCTTCGGCTACGAGGAGGCCCTCGGCTACTGCGTGGACCCGGACATGGTGCGGGACAAGGACGGCATCACGGCCGCCCTCATGGCCGCGGAGCTGGCCGCCGCCCTCACAGCGCAGGGACGCGGCCTGATGGACGCCCTGGCCGACGTCGACGCGGTCACCGGCGCCATGCCCAGCGCCCAGGTCTCGGTCCGCGTGGCGGACCTGTCCCTGATCCCCCGCACCATGACCGCCCTGCGTCAGCAGGCGCCGGCCACGCTCGCGGGCGAGCCGGTCACCGTGCGCCGGGACCTGGCCGCCGGCGAGGACGGGCTGCCGCCCACGGACGCGCTGCTGTTCGCCACCGACTCCGGCACCCGCGTGCTCGTGCGCCCCTCCGGCACCGAGCCGAAGCTCAAGTGCTACCTCGGCACCCGGGACGCCGACCCGGCCGCGGCCGCCGAGCGGCTCGAGGCGCTGCGCGCCGAGGTGACGGCCCTCGTGGGCGGCTGAGCCTCGGTAGGCTGGCGGACATGACCGTCTCCCTCACCACCGCCGAGCTGGCGAAGTACATCGACGCGACCGCCCTGAAGGCCGACACCTCGGAGGCGGACGTGCGCCGCCTCGTGGCCGAGTCCCGCGAGGCCGGGGTCAAGAGCGTGTGCATCAACCCCGTGTGGGTGCCGCTGGTGGCCGCCGAGCTCGCGGGCTCGGACGTGCTGACCTGCACCGTGATCGGCTTCCCCCTCGGCGCCAACGCCTCGGAGGTCAAGGCCTTCGAGGCCCGGCAGGCGATCGACGCCGGCGCGGACGAGGTGGACATGGTCCTCGACGTCGCCGCGGCCCGTGCCGGGGACCGCGCCCGGCTCGTCTCGGACGTCCGCGCCGTGGCCGAGGCCGCGCACGCGGACGGCCCCGCGGGCGACGGCGGGGCGCTGCTCAAGGTGATCGTGGAGACCGCCCTGCTGGACGACGACGCGATCGTCCTGGCCTGCGAGGCCGCGGTCGAGGCCGGGGCGGACTTCGTGAAGACCTCCACGGGCTTCTCCACCGCGGGCGCCACCGTCGAGCACGTCGCGCTGATGCGCCGCACCGTGGGCGAGCGCATCGGCGTGAAGGCCTCCGGCGGGGTGCGCACCCGCGCGGACGCCCTGGCGATGATCGAGGCCGGCGCCACCCGGATCGGGGCCAGCTCCGCGCTTGCTATCCTGGGATCCGACTGACTCGCATCACTTCGGCCGGGCGTCCGCCCCGGTCGGGACCGCACCGAAGGAGCATCACGTGATCCGCAACGGCAAGGCCATCGACCACTCCAACGTGGGCGGCGTCTGGGGTTCCCTGATCGCCTTCATCGTCGCCTTCGGCGCGTTCCTCGGCTGCCTCTACGCCATGGGCTTCTGGTCGCTCGAGTCGGTCTGGGTTCCCGGCCTGATCGCGCTGGCCCTGGCCACTGTGGCCTTCATGATCCCCAAGGCGTTCCTGGGCCGCAGCGACACCGTGGACACCACCGCCATCCACACCCGTCCCGTCGTCGAGCACGCCGCCTCCGGCGCCCACGCCGTCGAGACCGGCGCCGCGCACCGCTGAGCCGTCCCGGAGCCGAGGATCGCTGACACCGGTCGTCCGGCCGCCGCGCGCCGAAGGGCGTCCACCCGCAACACGGGGGTGGACGCCCTTCGGCTTGTCTCCATCGCGGCGGTGGTGCTGGGTCACGCATACCTGACGGACCTCACCTTCAGCCGGTACCTGGAGATCTGGCGGATGCCGCTGTTCTTCTTCCTCACCGGCTACTTCTGGACGCGCGGCCGCCCCTGGGCCACGGACGTGCGGGGCCGCTTCCGGAGCCTGATGGTGCCGTACCTGGTGTGGGCGGCGCTCATGTCCGTGGCCGCGTTCGCGTGGTTCGCCGACGACCCCGACCTCCTGCGGCGCCTGATGATCACCGGCTGGTACGGGGGCGCGGACCAGGAGCCCCCGTGGTGGGCGTTCTGGTTCATCTCCGTCCTGTTCTTCACCACGGTGCTGCGCCGATTCCTCGAGCGCTTCCCGTCCGCCGTCGCCTGGGCCGTGGGCCTGGCCGGGCTGGCGTGGGCCCACCTCGTGCCGGACTCCGCGATCGCCCGCACGCCTCTGGGCGTCGGGCTGGCCCTGCCGTGCCTGCTGTTCGTCCTCAGCGGCGAGACGTTCCGCCGCCGCGTCCAGCCGCACGTGCGGCGCCATCGGACGCTCATCGGCATCGGCCTGGTGCTGCTCGGGCTGGGCGCGGTCCGGCTGGGCCTGGAGCCGCCCAACATCAAGTTCGGCGGCTTCGGCACGCCGGTGCTCACCCCCGCCGTGGGCGTCCTGATGTCCGCGGGGATGGTGCTCGTGTTCGGTTCCACGGTGGAGGGGCTGCTGCGCTCCTTCGCCCGACGCACCGGGACGGGGCAGGCCCTGCGCCGCGTCATCACCGCCCTGGTCCGGACGGGCACGGTGGTGGTGCTGCTGCACGGCTGGGTGCTGATGTGGGTCACGCGCCACGGCGTGGAGGACAACGCCGTCAAGTTCGCCCTCGCGCTCGCCCTCAGCTGGCTGGCAGGCCTCGCCCTGCTCGCCACCCCCCTGTCCAAGCCGTTCACGGGGGCGCGCCGCCGCTGGCACCCGGTGCACCGCCTGCGACACGTGGAGCCCCCGCACCCCGTCACGTCCGCGCTGCCGCGCGTCACGACCGCCTCGGAGAGGACACAACCATGAGCCGGGATCATCGCCCCCCGATCCGCAATCCGTTCCTGCCGTCGACGCCGGAGGAACCCGAGGCGCCGACCCGCGACGGCGGCCACCCGGCGGGTGACGGCGGTGACGCCGGCGCCCCGGCAGCCTCCACGGCGCGGGAGGATCGCCTCGCCGAGTTCCGGCTCGGCCCGGCGTTCCTCCCCCACCCGGCCGACTCGGCCGCGCCGCGGCAGCGTGCGACGCCGGCCGGCCGTGTCCCCGGCCCCCTGCCGAGCGCCCGCGTCCTCGTCGTGTGCACGGGCAACATCTGCCGCTCCGCCTATGTGGAGTACGCGCTGCAGGCGCAGCTCAACGCCCTGCTCGGTGACCGGGGCCGCGCGGAGGTCACGAGCGCGGGCACGGAACCGAACCAGGCGCTGACCGTCCCGGGTCCGCTGCTCGACCTCGCACCGAGCCGCCGAGTCCGCGCCGCGTTGACGCAGCATCGACCGCAGCAGCTGACCGGGCGTTCGCTGGCCGACCAGGACCTCGTCCTGACCGCGACGGACGACCACCTGGACGAGGTGCTGCGCGAGGACCCCGCGGCGGTGCGCCGGACCTTCACGATCCTCGGCATGGGCACCCTCCTGCGCGACCACGGCGAGGAGCTCGCCGCGGCGGTCCCTCCGGGCGCCGGCGTCACCGCGCTCGTGACGGCCCTGGCGGAGCTGCGCTCCCGCCTGATCGCCCACGGGGAGCGACCGGACGCGGATCTGCCGGACCCGTTCCGCGGCCCCGCCGAGGGCTACGCCGCGATGGCGCAGACCGCGCAGCCGATCGTCGAGCTGCTGGCGTGGGAGATCGCCCGGGCCCTCGACGGGGACCTCGTGGAGGAGGAGTCGACGGGCGCCTGACCGGCCGGCGTCAGAGATCGGGGACGGGGCCGCCTCCACTGCCACGCGCAGGGGTGCGCAGCCGGGGGGCGGACAGGCGCAGCCTAAGAATGCGTAGGCGCCGAGGATGGCGAGGACGAGCACGACGCCACCCCCATCTGCGACGTCGACCAGAGCCACAGGACGGCGCACGCCAAGCCCGCCATGGAGGTGCAGGGCCCGTGAGGAAGACGCACACCGCGGCGGTGACGAGCAGGGCCACCTTCCACCGCCGCGTCCGCACCAGAGCGAGCGGCGACTGAGCCGACCGCGGGCGATGCAGTCAACAAGACCGATGAAGCCCGCGGTCCGCGCCCATTAGCGCAACCAGTCCAGGTCTGGGATGCCCTCCGGCAGGGGGACGATCGCCGGGAACGGCATGCTCGGTGAACATGAGAATGGAACTCTGCAGGTGGATCTAGACAGGTCGCGCAGCTCATCGCGAGTCCTGCCACGCGTTCATGGATGGCACGTCAACACGGAGCACCCGGGAGCGTGCGGGTCTCGCGCCGTCAGTCCACGAATCCACCTGAACCCCTTTTAACTTTGCACCGGGCATCCGGCACAGTCACCGCCGGGCCTCCTTTGGGTCGACTAAGCTCGCGGCCATGGGAGAACGAGCGACGGGACAGCGACCGGCCGCCCCGCCGTCCCTGGACCTCGAGGTCCGCGTCCGCCTCGCCCACGCCCGCATCACGCATCTGCTGGACCGGGCCGGCATTCGCGGCCTGCACGTCAAGGGCTACGCCACGGAGCCCGGCGTCTACCCGGAGCACCGCCGCAGTTCGGACGTGGACCTGCTGGTCCATCCGGCCGATGCCACCGCCGTCATCGAGCTCCTGCACGCCCACGCCTGGGAACCGGTCGCTGACTTCTCGGAAGGGTCGATCTTCCAGCACGCGGCCACGCTCTGGCACGACCAGCTGGGGTATGTGGACGTGCATCGGCTCTTCCCCGGCCTCGGCGCGTCCCCCGAGGCGGCCTTCGACGCCCTGTGGAGCGAGCACGCCCACCTCGTGATCGCGGGCCGGCCCGTTCCGGTGCCGAGCCCGCGCCACCAGCGGCTCGTCGTGATCGTCCACGCGGCCCGCGACCCGTTCCGCGGTGGCCTCGACGTCCGGCACATTCGGGAGTCCCTCACCGCCGAGAGCTGGGCCGCCCTGCGCGAGGAAGCCCACCGGCTGGACGCGGGCGCGGCCTGGCACGTCGCCACGGGCGAGGCCGCCGACGGCGTCGACACCCGGCAGCTGGCCCTCTTCGCGGCGCTGCACGAGAGCCAGAGCGGTCTTGAACTGTTCCGCACCCGGTGGCGGTCGGCCGCCACGGTGCGGGAGCGGGCCGTCCTCGTGGCCCGCACGATCCCGGTGAACCGCCCCCATCTGCAGATGCGCCTGGGCCGGCCTGTCACCCGTGCGGACCTGTGGCGCGAGCAGCGCGCCCGGCTCGGCGCACTCGCCGGTTGGGCCTGGAGGAAGGCGGTGCGCCGTGACCGTTGAGACCACCGAGGGCTGGGCGCTCGCCCCCGACATCGCGTGGGCCCGCATCGTCGGCGGCCAGGCCGCCGTCATGACGCTCGAGGCCGGTCAGCCGCTGCTGTTGGGCGCCTCGGGCGACGTGATCTGGGACGTCCTCGTGGGCGGCCGCACCCCGGATGACGACCTGGTCGCGGATCCGCCGGCGGCGCTGTCGACGACGGACGTCACGGTCCAGGTCGCGGAGGCGTTCGGCCTCGCCCCCGCCGACGTCGCGGCCGACGTCCACGCCTTCCTCGAGATGCTCGAGGCGCACGGCGTCCTCGTCCGCGTGCGGACGGCCTGACCCGGCTCAGCCCTCCGGCGCGAAGATCGCATCGACCACCTGCTGTGCCCACTCGAGCAGCGGGACGTCCACGAGATCCTGACCCATGACCGGCTTGGTCTTGGGCCGCGGGATGAGGACGCCGTTCAGGGCCGGCTTGACCTGGGCGCCCTTGTACATGCGGGTCAGGCGCATCTGACGGGACTCCGGCAGGTCCGCGACGGGGCCGAACTTCACGTTCTGCCCCAGCAGCATCACCTCGGTGACGCCCGCGGCCCGCGCCCGGTTGCGGAACCGGGCGACGGCGACGAGCGCCTCCACCGGCTCCGGCAGCGGGCCGTAGCGGTCCTTGAGCTCCTCCACCACGGCGTCCACGGCGGCGTCGTCCGCGGCCTGGGCGAGGTTGCGGTACATCTCCAGGCGCAGCCGCTCCCCCGGCACGTAGTCGTGCGGCAGATGGGCGTTGACCGGCAGCTCCACCTTCACCTCGGCGGGCGCGGTGTCCTCCTCGCCCTTGAAGTCGGCCACGGCCTCGCCCACCATCCGCAGATACAGGTCGAAGCCCACGCCGGCGATGTGGCCGGACTGCTCCCCGCCCAGCAGGTTGCCGGCGCCGCGGATCTCGAGATCCTTCATGGCCAGCTGCATGCCCGCCCCGAGCTCGTTGTGGGTGGCCACGGCCTTGAGCCGTTCGAGGGCCACCTCGCCCAGGGGCTTCTGCGGGTCGTACAGGAAGTACGCGTACGCCCGCTCGCGGCCACGGCCCACGCGGCCGCGCAGCTGGTGCAGCTGGGAGAGGCCGTAGCGATGGGCGTCCTCCACGATCAGGGTGTTGGCGTTGGCGATGTCCAGGCCGGTCTCGATGATCGTGGTGGAGACGAGCACGTCGAACTTCCGCTCCCAGAAGTCCACCATGATCTGCTCGAGCCGGGCCTCGCTCATCTTGCCGTGGGCGACGGCGATCCGCGCCTCGGGCACCAGCTCGGCGATGCGCTTGGCCACCTTGTCGATGGTGGTGACGCGGTTGTGCACGTAGAACACCTGGCCCTCGCGCATCAGCTCGCGGCGGATGGCCGCGGTGACCTGCTGGTCCGAGTACGGGCCCACCGAGGTGAGCACGGGGTGGCGCTCCTCCGGGGCGGTGGCCAGGGTGGAGGTCTCGCGGATGCCGGTGAGGGACATCTCGAGGGTGCGCGGGATGGGCGTGGCGGACATGGCGAGCACGTCCACGTTGGTGCGCATCTTCTTCAGCGCCTCCTTGTGCTCGACGCCGAAGCGCTGCTCCTCGTCCACGATCACCAGGCCCAGGTCCTTGAACTGCACCTGGTCGGAGAGCAGCCGGTGGGTGCCGATCACCACGTCCACCTCGCCGTGCGCGAGCCCCTCGATGACCTCCTTGGACTCCTTGGCGGTCTGGAACCGGGAGAGCGCGGCCACCTTCACGGGGAAGCCGGCGAACCGGTCGGAGAACGTCTGGTGGTGCTGGCGGGCGAGCAGCGTCGTCGGGACGAGGACGGCCACCTGCTTGCCGTCCTGCACCGCCTTGAACGCGGCGCGCACGGCCACCTCGGTCTTGCCGAAGCCGACGTCGCCGGAGACGAGCCGGTCCATGGGAACGGCCGCCTCCATGTCCTTCTTGACGTCCTCGATGGTGGTCAGCTGGTCCGGCGTCTCGATGAACGGGAAGGCCTCCTCCAGCTCGCCCTGCCACGGGGTGTCCGGGGCGAACGCGTGGCCGCGCGAGGCCATGCGGGCCGAGTACAGGCGGATGAGCTCGCCGGCGATCTCGCGGGTGGCGCGCTTGGCCTTGGACTTGGTCTGCGCCCAGTCCGAGCCGCCCATCTTGGACAGCGACGGCGTCTCCCCGCCCACGTAGGTGGAGATCAGGTCGAGCTGGTCGGTGGGCACGAACAGCCGGTCGCCCGGGGCGCCGCGCTTCGAGGGCGCGTACTCGAGCACGAGGTACTCGCGGTAGGACTCCTCGGCGCCGGGGGCGGTGCGCGGGCCGCCGGTGACCTTGCGGCGCTGCAGCTCCACGAAGCGGGCGATGCCGTGCTGGGAGTGCACCACGTGGTCCCCGGGCTGCAGGGTCAGCGGGTCGACGGCGTTGCGCCGCTTCCGGGCCAGCCGCGCCCCGGGGGCGCGCGTGCCCGCGGTGCGGTGCCGGCCGAAGAGGTCGTGCTCCGTGATCAGGGCGATCTGCGCGTCCGGGATCGTGAAGCCGGAGCCGACGGGCGCCGTCGCGATGGAGACCCGCCCCGGGGCGAGGTCCGCGGGCAGGGGCCCGTCCACCACGGAGGCCGTGAGGCCGGCCTCCGTGGTGAGCTCGGCGAGACGGCGGGCGGAGCCGGGGCCGTCGGTGAGGACCACGGCATGCCACCCTTCCGCGAGCCGGACGCGGGTGTGCGCGACCATGGCCTCGATGTCGCCCGAGAAGGTCTGCGCGACGCCGAGGGTGGCGCGCAGGGCGGCGGCGTCGGGCAGCAGCTCGTCGTCCGAGACCAGCGCGGTGACGGACCAGAACCCCTGGTCCTGCTCGAGGGCGACCGCGCGGAGTTCGGCCACCGTGAGGAAGCCGCCCGCGGCGGACTGGTCCGCCCCGGCCACGTCCACCGGGGCGACCGCGCCCTGCGCGGCGCCGGCCCACGCGGCCTGGAGGAACTCCTCGTTGGTGGCCAGCAGGTCGTCGGCGCGGCCGCGCAGGCGCTCAGGCTCCACGAGGACGGTCAGCGAGCCGGTGGGCAGCATGCGGGGCAGCGACGTCATGGCCTCGGCCAGCAGCGGGGAGAGGGACTCCATGCCCTCCACGGCCACGCCCTCGGCGATGCGGTCCAGCATGTCCGCGGCGGCGGGCATGGCCGGGATCAGCTCCTTCGCGCGCCGGCGCACGTGGTCCGTGATCAGCAGCTCGCGGCACGGGGGCGCGTACAGCTCGGAGGGGTGGCCCGAGCCGTCCTCCGTGGTGTCCTCGAGGGAGCGCTGGTCCGCCACGGAGAACCAGCGCATCTGCTCCACCTCGTCGCCGAAGAACTCGATGCGCACGGGGTAGTCCTCGGTGGGCGGGAACACGTCGATCAGCCCGCCGCGCACGGCGAACTCGCCGCGACGGCTGACCATGTCCACGCGCGAGTAGGCGGCGTCCGCGAGCGCGGCCACCACGCCGTCGAAGTCCCGTTCCTCCCCCGTCCGCAGGGTCACGGGGCTCAGCTCGCCGAGCCCGGCCACGAGGGGCTGCAGCACGGCGCGCACCGGGGCGACGACGATGCGCAGCGGGCCCTCCGCGTGCTCCTCGGGGTGGGCGAGGCGGCGCAGCACGGCCAGGCGCGCGCCCACGGTGTCCGAGCGCGGGGACAGTCGCTCGTGGGGCAGCGTCTCCCAGGACGGAAACAGCGCGGCGGCACCGGCGGGGGCCCAGGCGGCCAGGTCGGTCACGAGGTCCTCGGCCTCGCGGGTGGTGGCGGTGACCACGAGGACGGCGGCGCGCTCGCCGTGGCCCTCGGCCAGCGCCTCGGCGAGGACGGTCAGCAGGGGCGCGCGGGCGCCGTCGGGCAGGCCGATCTCCAGTTCGACGCCCCGGGACTCGAGCGGCCGGGCGGCGGAGGCGGCGGCCGCCTCGAGCGCGCGTTCGGCGCGCAGGCGCGGCAGCAGCGGGGCGAGGACGGGGGTGGTCTCGGGGGGGTGGTCTCGGGGGCGCTCATGCGCGGACCTCCGGGGTGGCGGTGGAGCCGTCCGTGGCGGCGGGCAGTTCGGTGGTCATGATCTCCCGGATCTCTTCGAGGAAGGCGAGGACGTCGTCGGCGCCGCCCACCGGGCCGCCGGCGGTGAGCCGGTCCGTGCCGAGCAGCACCGCGGTGGGGAACGAGTGCAGGCCGAGGGCCTGCGAGGCGGCGCCGGCCGGGTCGGCGAGCACGAGCGACGCGTCGACGGCGCCGCTGCGGATCGCCCCCTCGGCGCCGGGGGCGTGCTGGGGCATGAGGACCCGCAGCCGGACCGGCCCGAGCGCGTCCTTGAACTCGTCCAGCCGGTCGATCACGCGCGTGCAGGAGCCGCACCCCGTGGACAGGCGCAGGGCCACCACGGCCCCGTCCGCGACCAGCCGGTGCAGACCGGTGTACTCGCCGTCCGCGACCACGACGGCGTCCGGGAACGGGTGGCGTTCGGGCTCGGCGGCGTCGGCCGGGTCGAGGGCGGCCGGGGCCTCGGGCATGGGCGTCGCCGGGGCGGCGTCGGGCGTCGACGGGACGGACTCGCGCCCGGCCAGGAACGCGGCGGTCGCGAGCAGCACGGACACGAGCAGAGCCCACGCCCACGCCCCGGCGCCGAAGGCGGTGAGCGGCTGCCAGGCCAGGCCCGCGCCGTGCACCGCCAGCGAGACGATCCCCTCGGCCAGGGCCAGGACGGCGAGGGCCAGGAAGACGACGTTGCGGACCACGGTGGTGCGGGAGATCGGGGCGGCCGAGGCATCGCCGAAGCAGCCGCACGAGACGCCGTCGTCCTGGGCCCGGACCACGAGCGCGAGGAAGGCGGCGAAGAGGGCCACGGCCACCAGGCCGACGACGGGACGCAGCAGGGTGAAGGGCTGCAGGAGGGCGGCGGCGAGCAGCAACTCGAGCCAGGGGAACGCGCGCGCCAGGGCGGGGGCCGCGAACGGGCGGGGCACCCTGAGCCGGGTGAACGTGGCCTGCACGTCCTCGCCGGAACGGAGCTTCGCCGTCCCGCTCAGGAGCATGATGAGGGCCACGGCCCAGAGTGCCGACATGGCGGACACACCTTCCAGGGGGTTCACGAGGGGTCGCGCGGCCGGTCCCGGCGCCGTGCACGGGACCCGGGTCGCGGAGGCCAGCATATAAGGTGAGGGATGGACGCCCATCGCCGTCGGCGAACCGGTGCCGGCCTCTCACGGCCCGCCGGGCGCGGCCCGACTTGACCCCGAGGAGACACCGTGGCCTTTTCCGCTCAGCAGTCCATCCCGCACCCGCCGGCGGCCGTGGCAGCCGCCCTGGCGTCCGAGGACTTCCACCGTTCCGTGGTCGAGTCCTTCGGCGGCTCCCTGGTCTCGTTCTCCGTGGAGGGCTCCCCGGAGGGCGCGATGACCGTCACCGCCGTGCGCTCCCTGCCCGCGGACCGTATCCCGGACCGGGTCCCGGACATGGCCCGCAAGCTCATCGGCTCCGCCCTCCAGGTGGAGCAGGTGGAGCGCTGGGACGCGCCCGCCGCGGACGGCTCCCGCGCCGGCACCACCACCATCACCGTTCCCTCCGCCAAGGCGACGGCGGACGGCTCCCTCCGCCTGACCGCCGCCGGTGAGGGCTCCCAGTTCTCCGTGGACGGCACCCTCGTCTGCCGGATCCCGCTGGTGGGCTCGAAGCTCGCGGCGAAGGCCGAGCCGATGGTCGGCAAGGTCGTCAATCGTCAGGCCCGGGCGCTGTCCTCGTGGCTCGAGCGTGACGGCGGAGCCGCGCGCGGTTGATCTCGTTCTCCCGTCGCCCGGCGCTGTCGAGCTCGGCTCCGCCTGCCCGGCGGGGGCGCCGGGCCCTTCCCTCGCCGGACGCCGTGCTCATCGTGTGCACCGGCAACGTGTGCCGCTCGGCCTATGCGAGCCGGGCCCTGCAGGGCCGGCTGGCGGCTCTGGCCCCCGGCCGGGTGGAGGTCGGCAGCGCCGGCTCCCAGCCGAACCAGGCCCTGACGGTGCCGCCGCCGCTCGTGCGGCTCGGCGCCGAGGCCGGCGTCACCGGGCTGGAAGGCCACCGTCCCGCCGCGTTGCAGCCGTTCATGGTGGCGGAGGCGGATCTGGTGTTGGCCGCGGCTCAGGACCACATGCGCTTCGCGCTGCGGGAGGTGCCGCAGGCCGTCGCGCGGGTGTTCACCGTGCTGGAGCTCGCGGCGCTGGTCCGCGCGATGGACCAGCGGGACGGGCGGGACTGGATCCCGGCCGGTCGCGGAGTGCGTGCCTTCGCCGCCGAGGCGGCCCGCCACCGGGCCCTCGCGCGGTCGACCGCCCAGCCCCTCGACGTCGTGGACCCGTTCCGCGGGCCGGTGGAGGGGTACGCGGAGATGATCCAGATCACGGATCCCGCCCTGGAGACCATCGCGGACGCTCTGGCCCGTGCCGTGACCCCGGCCCCCTGAGCGTGGGGCTGAGCCCCCGTCGAGGATGTCGCGGGGCGGGAGGTCAGTGGAACGCCTGCTGGGCGGGCTCGAGACCGTCCGTGACGAGCTTCTCGACGGCGTCCGCCGCGCGGTCCACGTGCAGCGGCAGGACGTCCTGCTCGGGCTTGGTGAAGGGGCGCAGCACGAAGTCGGCCACGTCCATGCGGCCCGGGGGGCGGCCGATGCCGACGCGCACGCGGGCGTAGTCCTTCGTGCCGAGCGAGGCGGTGATGGACTTCAGGCCGTTGTGGCCGCCCTCTCCCCCGCCGCGCTTGAGACGCAGGGTGTCGAACGGGATGTCCAGCTCGTCATGGACCACCACGAGGTCCTCGGGGCCGATCCCGTAGAAGGACGCCAGCGCGGAGACGGGGCGTCCGGAGACGTTCATGTAGCCGGTGGACTTCGCGAGCACGACCCGCGGTCCCCCGATGCCGAGGCGACCCGTGGCCACCACGGCGCCGGCCCGGTGGCGGGTGAACCCGACCCCCATGCGGGAGGCGAGCTCATCCGCCACCATCTGGCCGACGTTGTGACGGGTGCGCTCGTACTCGGGCCCGGGATTGCCGAGCCCGACGATGAGCGTGGTCCCCGTCGTCATGGCGTGATCAGTCCTCGGAGCCCTCGGACTCGCCCTCGGCAGACTCGGCGGCCTGCTCCTCCTGCACGGACTCGTCGCCGAGGTCCTGCTCGACGACCTCCGAGACGGTGGCGATGACGATGTCGTCCTCGAGCTGCAGGGTGGTGCCGGCGGGGACCTGCACGTCCGGGGCGTACACGTGGTCGCCGGCCTCGCGGCCCTCGACGGAGATGGTGACGGCCTCGGGCAGGTCGGTGGCGTCGGCCTCGACCGGCACGGTGACGTAGTCCAGCACGTAGTCGTTGCCGGGGGCGACCTCGCCCTCGACATGCACGGTGACCTCGACGATGACCTTCTCGCCGCGGCGGACCTCGATGAGGTCCAGGTGCTCCACGGTGTCCTTGATGGCGTGGCGCTGGATGTCCTTGGGCAGGACCAGGTGCTCCTCGCCGGCCTCGTTCACGACGGTGAGCAGGGCGTTGGGGTTGCGGACGGCCAGGGTGGTCTCCTGGGCCGGCAGCAGCAGGTGCACGGGATCCTGGCCGTGGCCGTAGACGACGGCGGGGATCAGGCCGGCGCGGCGGGCCTGGCGGGCGGCGCCCTTGCCGAAGTCGGTGCGGCGGGTGACCTTGATCTTGAGCTGGTCAGACATGATGCGTCCTCCTGTGGGGGTCTCGGCCGCGCAGCCGGGGGCGGCGCGGGATGCGGCCAGGAGGGGGCTTCAGTGCCGCAGCGGGTCAGCATGCTGACGCGCGGCGGCGGCCTCGTCGATCACGGAGCGCACGCTCCCTCGCCTGGGCAACCCGGACAGGATAGCACCGGTGGTGCTCGACGCGTTCAGCGGCCCGCGCGTCGGGACCGCTCGATGATGCGGTCCAGCTTGCGGCGGTGGGCCCGGTCCTTCGCGGGGGCGCCATGGTCCTCCTCGTCCTCCTGGGCGCTCAGCAGGAGTCCGCAACCGAGCACGATGGCGCCGAAGATCGTGATGAACACCTCCCCCAGCTGGAGCGAGGCCACGAGGATGATGAGGGCGGCCGCTTCGACGGCGACGCGGGAAGGCGAGCGGTGCGTCCGGGCGAAGGGCCGCAGGCACAGCCAGAGGTAGGCGCCGACCACCACGACCAGGAACGGCCAGCCGCCCTCGACCAGGAGACCCAGGTAGGAGTTGTGGAAGAACATGGACACGTGGTCCAGGTCCACGAATGCCGTGGAGAGGCCCTGGCCGAAGAAGGACGTCTCCGCCACCTTCTCCACGGACGCCGCCTGGATCTGCGCCCGGAACCAGTCCGTGCCCGTGCGGTCTCCGAAGATGCCGAGGTCGGCCAGGTTCTCCTCGGCCCAGCTGACGAACCAACCCATGACGACCCCCAGTGCGATACGCAGGACCCGCCCCAGGTAGGGGCTCACGAGGATCCACACGACCGCGCAGAGCAGCGCGGCCATCGAGGTCCGCGAGCCGGTGAGGAAGGTCAAGACGGAGCCGGCACCCAGCACGAGGAGCTTCGGGCCCATGCGTTGCATGGTGGCCACGAGCAGCACCGGCAGGAGCGCATAGAAGAGGCCGGAGACGTTCTTGTCCCCGAGGAAGCCGGTGAGGTACCCGCCGTAGGTGTCCGGGGCCAGGCCCGCGTAGAAGAGGGGCACGTTGATCAGTGCTCCGGCCGTCATCCCGTAGAGGACGCCCTTGATGTCGATCCTCTCGCTGGCGATGGCGTAGATCAGCAGGATCAGGAGCGTGATCCTCGTGGCGCGACGCGTGGGGTCGAGGTCGTTGTGCACGGTCACCGCGACGAGATACGCCACCAGGGCCAGTGCGACGAGGGCCAGCACGCCGTAGTGGGAGAGGTCCCGGCGGGGCTCTCGGAACGAGGCGAGGAGCAGCAGAAGGATCGCGGAGAACTCTGCGAACGGGATCGGCAGGCCGGGAGCGCTGAACGCCTCCACCACCAGGCCGGTGGCCAGCACGGCCTCGAACAGCCGCGGTGAGGCCGACGTGACCAGCGGGTTCCACGGAGAGCGGGTCCACGCGGCCTGACCGTCCTCGACGAGGCCGAGCGAGGCGTGGCGCCTGGCCGGCCGGGCCTCGGGTGGCGCGACGGCCCCCATAGCGCGGGCAGCCGTCCGGTTATGGGGCGTGCTCGAGCGCATGGTGCGGAACCTTTCATGGACGCCGGGCGATACGCGGCTCAGCGTAGCGCGGTGGCGGGCGTCGTCCCCGGGTCCTCAGACCGTGCGGCGGGTCTTGGTACCGTGGACCTGTGCGTTTCCTGGCCACAACGGCCCGCGCATCCCCGTCCATGACCCCCGAGGTGCTCCGTGACGATCGTCGACTTCTTCCGCCTTCTGCGCGCCAACCTCCTGCTGCTCCTGGCAGCAGCCCTCGTGGGGGGTCTGCTGGGCTGGGGCTACTCCGCACTGCAGCCCCGGATCTACGCCTCCGAATCTCAGGGGCTCCTCGCCGCGCGGAGCACGGATCAGAGCCTCATCGCCGGCGACGGGCCTGCCGAGAGCCGGGCTCAGGCCTACGTCGCCCTGATCAACAGCCAGGCAGTGCGTGAACGCGTGGCACAGGACACGGGGCAGGACGACGACGACTCGCTCTCCGCGGCGCTCGTCCCCGGGTCCAGCATGATCAAGGTGACCGCCACCTCGACGGATCCCGAGACCGCCGCGCAGCTCGCGAACAGCGCCCTGCAGGCGACGGCGGACGTGGCGGCGGAGGTGGACAGGAACAGCCCCCTGGAGGTCGTGCCGCTGTCGGACGCCCGCGTGCCCTCTGCTCCCGTGAGCCCTGACACCCGGCGCAACGTCCTCGTGGGCGTCGTGGCCGGACTGGGTGCGGGACTCGCCATCGCGGTGCTCCGTCGTCTCCTCGATGTGAAGGTGCGCAGCCGCGCCGACGTGAAGGAGGTCACCGGCGCCGGCGTGATCGGCGCCGTCCCGGAGAACGCCTCCCTGACCCGCACAGGCGAGGAGGCCGTGGACCTCGACCCCCGGGCCGGTGAGGCCATCCGGGCGCTGCGCACCAACCTCAAGTTCGTCTCCGTCGACGAGCCGCCGCGCGTCGTCTCGTTCACGAGCGCGGACCCCTCCGAAGGCAAGTCGACCATCGCCTCGAATCTGGCCCGCGCCCTGGCCCTGGCCGGCGAACGGGTGCTCGTGGTGGATGCCGACCTGCGGCGGCCCCGGCAGCACGACCTCTTCCAGGTGGCGGGCGACGTGGGCCTGTCCGAGGTGCTGGCCGGTGAGGTGCAGCCGGACGACGCCCTCGCGGCCACCGGAATCCCGAACCTCACGCTGCTCCCCGCCGGCCGGACGCCCCCGAACCCGTCGGAGCTGCTGGGCTCGAAGCGCATGCGGGCCCTGTTGGAGCTGGCATCGGAGGACTTCTTCGTCATCGTCGACTCCCCTCCCCTGCTGCCCGTCACGGACGGCTCGCTCCTGGCCACCGCCGTGGACGGGACTGTGCTCGTGGTGCGTCAGGGGCGGACCCGCAAGGACCACCTGGAGGCGGCTGTGGAGAATCTCGCCGCAGTGGACGCGCATCTGATGGGCGTCGTGATGAACGGCGTCGCGCGCTCCCAGCGCGGCGGCGGCTACTCCTATGGCTACGGGTACGAGAGCACGTACCACAAGTCCCACGAGAAGTACCTCTCGAGCGTCGGTTCGTCCGCGAAGAAGGGGCGGCGTTCACGCCGCAGGGCCCGCACGCGCAGCTGATCGCCCCCACGCACGAAGCCCCCGCCGAAGTCGGCGGGGGCTTCGTCGTGCAAGACGCGGTCAGCGCCTCAGGTACGTCCGCAGGCGTTCGCGCTGGTCCGGGGCGGTGTAGCCGACGGCGGCCAGGGGCCCGAGGTCGAGGGCGCTGTTGGTCGGCCGCGGGGCCACGCCCTCCTTGCCGGCCAGGTACGCCGCGGTGGTCGTGGCGGAGACGCGCGCGGCGTCGTGGCCGGTGTCCTCGAAGACCCACCGGGCGACGTCGTGCCAGGTGACCACGTCGCCGCTGTTGGTCATGTGGAACGTGCCCGTGGGCGCGTCCGTGGTGACCAGGTGCAGCAGGGCGTCGGCGAGGTCGTCGGCGAAGGTGAGGCGGCCGTGCTGGTCGCCGACGACGGCCGGGTCGATCCCGCGCTCGGCGAGGGACGCCATGGTGGCCACGAAGTTCTTCCCCTCCCCGATCACCCAGGAGGTGCGCACGATCCAGTGCCGCGGCACGGTGCGCACGGCGGCCTCGCCGGCGGCCTTCGACTGGCCGTAGACGCCCAGCGGCGCGAGCGGGTGATCCACCGGGTGCTCCTGCCCCACGGGGAGGGCGCCGTCGAAGACGTAGTCCGTGGAGACGTGCGCCAGGGGGACGCCGGCCTCGGTGCAGCGGCGCGCGAGCTCGGCGACGGCGGTCGCGTTGACGGCCCAGGCCTGGACCCGGCCCTCGGGTGTCTCGGCGGCGTCCACCGCGGTCATGGCGGACGCGTTGACCACGGCGCGCAGGCCGCGGAAGTGCTCCCGCGGCCAGGACACCGGATCGGTCATGTCCCACGTGTCCCGGCCGTGGGCCTCGACCGGGATCCCCGCGGCCTCGGCGCGGGCCACGAGGGCGCGGCCGAGCTGGCCGCCGGCGCCGAGCACGAGGATCGGGGCGGGCGGCATGGGGGTGACGTCCGCGAGCATCGGATGGGCGCGGTCCTTGTCCGAGAGCTCAGCATCCTCGAGCGGGATGGGCCAGGCGATGGCGGCCGTCGGGTCCGCAAGGTTGAGGAACGTGTACTGGCCCTGCGCGTCGGCGGACCAGTGGTCGTTCACCAGGTACGTGTAGGCCGTGTCCGGCTCGAGCGTCTGGTAGGAGTTGCCCACCCCGCGCGGCACGAAGACGGCCTTCTCCGGGCCGAGCTCCACGGTGGCGACGGCGCCGAAGGACGGCCCCTCGCGCAGGTCCACCCAGGCGCCGAAGATCCGGCCGTGGGCGACGGCCACGTACTTGTCCCAGGGCTCGGCGTGGATGCCGCGGGTGGTGCCGACGGCGTCGTTGAAGGAGATGTTGTTCTGCACCGGGGCGAGCGAGGCCAGGCGGGGGTGCTCGGCGGCGAGGGCGCGGATCTTCTCCCGCTGCCAGTTCTCCTTGAACCAGCCGCGGTTGTCCCCGTGGACGTCGAGGTCGAGGACGAGCAGGCCGGGGATGGCGGTCTCGGTGATGCGCATCAGCGGTGCCCCCTCACTGGCCCTGGGCGCGGTAGGTGGCCTCGACGGCGGCCTTGGCCGGGCGCCACCAGGCCTCGTTCTCGCGGTACCAGCGGACCGTGTCCGCCAGACCGGCGCGGATGTCCGTGAACTGCGGCTCCCAGCCGAGTTCGGTGCGCAGGGCGGTGTTGTCGATCGCGTAGCGCAGGTCGTGGCCGGGGCGGTCGGCGACGAGGTCGTAGTCGTCCGCGGGGCGGTCGAAGAGCTCGAGGAGGATCTCCACGATCTCCCTGTTGTTCCTCTCGCCGTCCGAGCCGATCAGGTACGTGCGGCCGATCTCGCCGTGTTCGAGGATGCGCAGCACGGCCGAGGAGTGGTCCTCCGTGTGGATCCAGTCGCGGACGTTGACGCCCTGACCGTAGAGGCGGGGGCGGACGCCGTCGATCAGGTTGGTGATCTGGCGCGGGATGAACTTCTCGATGTGCTGGTACGGGCCGTAGTTGTTGGAGCAGTTGCTCAACGTGGCCTGCACGCCGAAGGAGCGCACCCACGCGCGCACCAGGTGGTCCGAGCCGGCCTTCGAGGCCGAGTAGGGACTGGAGGGGTTGTACGGGGTGGTCTCGGTGAACTTCGCCAGATCGTCCAGCTCGAGGTCGCCGTAGACCTCGTCCGTGGACACGTGGTGGAACCGCTTGCCGTGCTTGCGGACCGCCTCCAGGAGGACGAAGGTCCCGACGATGTTCGTCTGGATGAACGGCGAGGGATCGTTCAGCGAATTGTCGTTGTGGGACTCCGCCGCGTAGTGCACGACGGCGTCCGACTCGGCGACCAGGCGGTCCACCAGGGCCGCGTCGCAGATGTCCCCGACCTCGAGAGTGACGCGGTCCTCCGGCAGGCCGGCGAGGTTCTCCCGGTTGCCGGCGTAGGTCAGCTTGTCCAGGACGACGACGTCGTGCCCGGTCTCGCGGACGACGTGGTGGACGAAGTTCGATCCGATGAACCCGGCGCCGCCGGTGACGAGGAGGTGCATGGGGTCAGGTTACAGACGTGGCAGGGGCGCCCGCCTGACCTGCGCGTTGCCCAGGAAGTAGAGTTCCATGCAGGCCCAGAACGCCACCCTGCGCCGCGGACAGACCCAGGAAGGGGCCATGACTGTTCCAGAGCTCACCGTCATCATTCCGTGCCATCGCAGTGGGCCCCGGCTCGACCTGCAACTTCGAGCGTTGAACGAACAGGTGGACCCACCCGCCTTCGAGGTGGTGCTCTGCGACAACGGTGGCAACGAGGATCTTCCGGATCGTCTGGCCGCCGCAGGCCCATTCCGTCACCCTATGCGGATCATCAAGGCCGACGAGCACCCCGGTGCCGCGTATGCCCGCAACCGAGGGCTGGCATCGACGACTGCCCCGCTGGTGGGATTCGTAGACGACGACGATCTCGTCCATCCGCATTGGGTGCGCCGCGCCGTCGAGGTCCTGAAGGACCATGCCGTAGTGAGCGGCGGCGTGGTCCTCCGCACCGACGACGAGCTGGATGGGCTGGACTACGGACGCCTTCTGGAGATCCTCGTCGCCGGCACGGGTCCCGTCCCTCCCGCGCCAGCCGGCAGCGGATCCATGGGGCCGGCCCTGTTAGGAGGGAATTTCGTGGCGCGACGGGAAGCGATCCTCCGCGTGCGCGGGTTCGACGCGGCATTGGTCCGCGGCGCGGAGGACAACGACCTCGCGTATCGCCTCACCCACGCGGGATACACGATCATGGACTACGGAGCCATGAGCATCCTGTGCTGCGTGCCGGGACCCGGACGCACCCGGCAGAAGAAGCGCTTCCGCGCTGGGTCGGCGTTGGCCCAGGCCGTGGCAGCTCGCGGCGCATGGAGCGAGACGGCGGAACTCCGCCGACCCCCGATGGGCGAGCTGGCGCGCAGCTTCGGAGGGCTCACCCGCATGGCCCTCGGCCTGACCGAGCGGGACGTCGACGGCGCCCTCACGCGCGCCGCGACCGCCGCCGGCCTGAGCGAGGGATGGGTGCGATATCGGCTTCTCCGCCGAGAGCCGGACACCCTGATCGGGCTCGGGCTCGAGGAGTCCGCGTGAGAGGCGGCGCGACGGCGGGACCTCCTGGCCGCCGAGCAGTCATGATCTCCCCGATCGTCCCCGCGAGCGGAGCCCAGGAATCGGCCGGGGAGAAGCTGGCCCTCGAGGTCGTCAATACGCTCGCGACGCGAGGGCCGGTCACGGTCATCTCCCGAGACGGGGGGGCCAACCGTCGCGCTATCGCGCGCGGAGTCGACGTCGACCATCTGCTGGCGCGGGAGGATCGGACTCCGAACGGGGCTGACCGCCTCCGCACGGCGGCCCGCCTCCAGCCTCCCGTCAGCCACGCGGTCCTGCGGAGCCATCGGGACCTGCTCACCACAGCGGACATCATCGATCTCCAGTGGGAGGAGTCCGGCCTCCTCGCACCCGCCCTGCGCCACCTCGCCCCTCAAGCCCAGGTGGTCGTCACGCTCCATGACGTGCTGTCCCAGCGCTTCAACCGCCATGCCCGCAGCCTCCCTTCTGCCGCCCGCCGTGCCGCCTGGTCGGCGCGGGCCGCGACGGCCCGGGCAGCGGAGCGCCGGATCCTTCGGTACGCGGACGACGTGATCGTGCTCAGCGAGAAGGACCGCGACCTGCTCCCGTACGGGCGGGGCCAGGCACGCGTCCACGTGATCCCGCCGCCCATCCCCGGCGACCTCCGTCCCGCATGCGACGCAGGCTCGAGCCGACCCCCGACGCTGCTCTTCGTCGGTTACATGGCCCGGTGGGAGAACCAGGACGCCGTGCGCTGGTTCACAGACCAAGTGCTCCCCGGCGTGCGTCGCTCCCGACCGGACGCGCGGGTCGTGGTGGCCGGCGGGGGGATCCCGGATGCACTGGCCGCCCATCTGAACGCGTGCGGCGTCGAGACACCCGGATTCGTGGAGGATCTTGACGCTCTGTATCGCGACTGCACTGCGGTGATCGCACCATTGCGCCTGGGAGCGGGAGTGAAGTTCAAGGTCGTGGAAGCGATGATCCGGGGGATCCCGACCGTGACGACGTCCGTGGGGCACGAGGGCATCGAACCCACGGAAGGGACCGTCGTCGCAGACGATCCTGCTAGATTCGGCGAGGCGACGCTCTCCCTTCTGGCCGATGTCGGCGCCGCCGACCAGGCAGCGCGGGCGGGAGCTTCTCACGTCGCCGACCAGTATGGCCCCATCGCTTTCCGCCGACGACTCTTCGAGGTGTACCGATGAATTCCTCCCCTCTGCCGACGGTCAGCGTCGTCATCCCTTGCTACAACGTCGAGAATGACCTCCCCCATCAGCTAGAGGCGCTGGTCCCCCAGCTGGGTCCGGAGGATGAGGTCGTCCTCGTGGACAACCGGTCCACCGACGGGACAGCGGAACTCCTGCGCGCTCTAGCGGAGCAGGACCCCCGCCTACGGGGGGTACCTGCCATGGACAAGCCGGGAGTGAACCACGCACGCAACTGCGGGGTCCTAGCGGCCCGGCATCGAACCATTCTGATCTGCGACGCCGACGACCGTGTCCATCCCGGCTGGGTGGACGCCTTTCGGGTCGCTCTTGTGACCGATGGGCTGGCCGGAGGCGTCGCCGTTCCCGTAGATCAGTCAGGTGAGCGGATCGGTCCCGACCTCGGGCTGACTGAAATCTTCGGTGGCCCCGCCTACGCGCTCGGAGGCAACATGGGCCTCACGCGCGAGGTGTTCGATGCGGTCGGCGGTTTTGACGAGTCGTTCATTGGCGGCCACGACGAAGCGGACTTCGCATGGCGTGCGGCCGAGGCCGGGTGGACAGCTCGCCTCGTTCCCGGGGCGCGTCTCGATTACGTCCAACGGCCCACGCCGGCGGGTGCTGTCCGCCAACGCCGTAACTACGCGCGCACGTCCATCCAGCTGTGGGCGCATCATCCACACATCGCTGAATCAACAGCAGTCAGCTTCTCCGGGGCAGTTCGCCGCCTGGCCCGCACCCTCCCGGCCGGTGCCCGAGTGGCACGGGGAAGCGCTTCCCTGCATGACGCCTCCGAATGGGGCTGGGCCGTCGGCCTGGTGGAAGGGCATCTCCGCTACCGCATCCTCGGCTCCCCCCCTGTTCGGGTGCTGCCTGCGATTCCTTCCGACGGAGGCCCAGCGGAGGGGCCAGTGGCTGGATAAGACCGCAAAGACTCTCCACGGGTTCTGATGGTCTCACGCTAGGCTGAAGGATATGAAGGACTCAGCCGGCGCGAAGTGGCAGTGGGGTGTCATCGTTGGCTTGGCACTCGCGCGGGCAGCATGGGCCACCTTCCGGGCGCCCATCGTGTCTCCCGACTCCCAGCGCTATCGGAACCCTACCGATCCATGGGCGACGATGCGCTTCGACCTCGGACAGGGCCCCGGCCAGCTCCTGCAGCTTCTTCACCTTCTGCCCCTCAACATCGCCATCGCCTTGCAGGCCTTCGCAGCCGCACTCATCTGGGGATGGGCCTGCATCGTCGCTACCCGGGATCTGCCCCGTTGGGTCTTCGGAGCCGCCGCGCTGTTCACGCTCTCCCCGTGGTGGCTCGTGTGGGACAACAGGGCCATCACGGAGGCTCTCACCCTGGCGGGAGTCGCGCTTTTCGCCGCAGGTGCCGTGCATTGGGTCAAGGGAGACAATGTAAATGCTCTCCCCATGTTGGTCGGCGCCGCGCTGGGACTCCTCACCCGGCCCTTGACCGTCCCCCTGATCGCGGTGGTCCTGATCCTGGCGGTCATCGCCCGCAGGGGCACCCCCCGCCCCGTAGGGGCATTCGTGGGCGTCTCGTTCCTCGTCGCCTTCGCGATCGTCCAGAGTGTCATGTTCAACAGAGCACCCATCACCTACGACTGGCTGCCGGTCCACACCACCATGGAAGGGGTCCGCGCGGCGGATCGCTTCGTGAGCCGGTCACATGTCGACGGCTACGCAGCCCTTGCCGAGGCTCGCCAAGCCCCGGCCTGCCTGCTGGACGCAGACGTCCCCCGGGGCATCCCGGGCCTGGGCCCTCTGTGGTCCAGCACCTGTCCGGACACGGTCGCCTGGCTTGAGAGCGGTGGCGTGCCGTGGCAGACCGAACTGACGGACAATCTCGTCCCCACGGTGCGGGAGATGGTCTCCGGACCATGGCTCCTCGCCGCCTGGGCCGGGGATGCACTAGGTGATCCCCACTGGCTGGCCCTCAGGGGGGTGGCCCGCACCTGGTGGTGGCCGGCTGTCCACGCAATGAACGCAGCAATGTGGGCTCTCATGATCGGCGCCGTGGTTCGCCTGCTGTGGCCGGGGCGCAGGTGGGCGTTCCGTGCGGTGTTCACAGTGGCCCTCCTCGGATACGCCGCCGCCCTCTGGATGTTCGACGGTCTCGAGATGTGGAGGCACGTCCTGCCCGCGATCGTGGGCCTGGTGCCCGCAGCGCTCGCCGCCTCGGGACGTCGGGAAACTGAAGCCTCGGGCAGAGTGGCCCCGCCACGCCGGTGAGCGGAGGCTCCGGAAGACGGCACGCGGATGAGGGCTCCCGCACGCCCCTCGTGTCGGGGGGGGTGGCCGTGCACGACGGCTCCCACCCCCTAGATGTAGGAGGGCATGACGTTGTTGACTCGGGTCGGTGCCAGTGAGGCCGGAGGAGCGTCTCCGCAGGAGGTATGAGGCCGATGGTAGTTGTAGTGGTTCACCCACACCGCCAGGGCCTCACGCCGAGCTTGCTCTGAGGTGTAGGGGCGGGCGTAGAGGACCTCATCGACCATCAGCCGGTTGTACCGTTCGACCTTCCCGTTATGGCGCGGGGTGTAGGGTCGGATCCGGTGGTGCCGGCCCCCGAGCGAGACCACCTTCGCGGTGAAGTCCACGGCCCGGTAGTTGTTCCCGTTGTCCGTGATCACCCGGTCCACGGTGATGCCGTGGGCGGCGAAGAACGCCCTCGCCCGGCAGAAGAACCCGATCGTGGTCACCGCCTTCTCGTCCTCCAACGCCTCGGTGTACGCCAGGCGGGTGAACCCGTCGATCGCCGAGTGCAGATAGGTGTAGCCGACCCGCCGGCCTGCACCACGCTTGGAAGCACGCCCTGCTTCACTGTCACGTCCGTGAGCACGCCAGCCGCCCCCTTCAGGGATGCGTCCGATCTTCTTCACGTCCAGGTGCACCATGTGCCCTGGCCCCCTCGCGGTGATCTTCTGGGGTCGTTGGCGCAGGTCTTCTCCGGCCGGGGTCAGGTCCCGTAACCGGGAGATCCCGAGTCGGTGCAGCCACCGTCCCACGGTACGAAGACACACCCGGTGGCCCTCGGAGACGAGGTGGTGATGGATGCGCCGTGCGGACCACTTGCGCTCCCGCCGCAGGGCGTGGATCTGGGCGACCAAGACCGGATCGAGCTGGGCAGGTGAACGGTGCGGCCGGCTGGGCAGGTCCTGAAGGCCGGCTTCTCCCTGGGCGCGGTAGCGGGCGACCCAAGTGGCCACCGTGGGCCGGCTCACCCGGAACTCGGCGGCCACGTGTGCCTGCGGGATCCCGTCGTGCAGGTGGCGGTGGACCATCCTGAGACGGCCGGTCGGGGTCAGGGGTGCGTTAGCGTGAGTCATGAGTGGGTCTTCTCGGGCAGGTCGGTGGTGTAGGAACTTCCATCCTGCGGGGGCGTGTCAACTTGTCTGTGTAAGCGGGGTGGTCACAGGTAGGGGTTGATCCGGTCGGGGTAGGCCGCGGCGAGCTGGGCGAGGGCCTGCTTCCAGTTCGTGACGGCCTGACCTTCGACGAGCCGGCCCTGGGCTTTGCGCTGGCCGGCGGGTTTGCCCCGGTCCCGAGCGCGTTCGGCGGCGCGTTTGTCTTCGATGTTGCAGATCGCCAGCCAGAGCAGCTTCACCGCCGCCTCGG
>NZ_JABFBA010000005.1:84325-128231 GCF_017168445.1 Micrococcus sp. KRD026
CCTTCTCGTAGCCCAGATGGCTGGTCAGCTCGGCCTGCAGGCCCCGCTCGAGCGCGGCCTTGACCAGCGCGGGCACGAACCCGCCGTCACCGGTGAGCTCGACGCCGCCCGCGTCGATCTGCGCGAACAGGGAATCAAGCTGCCCTGAGGCTTTCAGCTGCTCGACCAGGTCCTGGCCCGAGGGCTCGCCTGGGTTCTTCTCGTCGATCATGGTCATGATTCTTACCGTTCCTCTCGGTACGGCTTACACAGACCATCTGACACGCCCTCCTGCGGGAGAGGCCCACTCGTCTCATCTCAGCCCGGTACCCATGTCAAGAACCTCATGACCCACAACACCTAGACTCGACCCCATGAAGGGCATCATCCTGGCCGGCGGCACCGGCTCCCGGTTGCACCCCATCACGCACGGCATCTCGAAGCAGCTCGTGCCGGTGTATGACAAGCCGATGATCTACTACCCGCTCTCCACGCTGATCTTGGCGGGGATCAGCGACATCCTGGTGATCACCACCCCGCACGACGCGCAGCAGTTCCAGCGGCTCCTGGGCGACGGCTCACAGTTCGGGATCTCGCTGAGCTACGTCCAGCAACCCTCCCCGGACGGCCTCGCACAGGCCTTCCTCCTGGGCGAGAAACACATCGGGGGCGACCACGTGGCGCTCGTCCTGGGGGACAACATCTTCTACGGCCCCGGCATGGGCCAGCAGCTACGCCGACACACCCAGGTCGACGGAGCCACCGTGTTCGGCTACTGGGTGGCGGACCCCAGCGCCTACGGCGTGGTGGAGTTCGACGACGCCGGCAAGGCCATCTCACTTGAGGAAAAGCCTAAAGAGCCCAAGAGCAACTATGCGGTGCCAGGCCTCTACTTCTACGACAACGACGTCGTCGAGATCGCGAAGGGCCTCAAGCCGTCGGCGCGCGGCGAACTCGAGATCACCGATGTGAACCGCGCCTATCTGGAACGCGGCACCCTGAACGTAGAGGTCCTCCCCCGCGGCACCGCATGGCTGGACACTGGCACCTTCCACGACCTGAACGATGCGTCCAACTTCATCCGCACCATCGAGTCCCGTCAGGGCCTCAAGGTCGGCTCCCCCGAGGAGGTCGCCTGGCGGCAGGGCCTTCTCACCGACGACGAGCTGCGCGAGCGCGCAGAGCCGCTCGTGAAGTCAGGGTACGGCGCGTACCTGATCGACTTGCTCCGCTCTGGTCAGCACTGACCTCGCGACGGGCTCGTGGCGGCAACTTACTGGTAGTTCTCGAACTCGAGGAGTAACCGATCATCGACGCGGATGTGGTCGAGGTACTTCAATTGAAGGGGCTGGAAGACCTTCCCTAAAATGTCCGTCCAGGACACCGGGTAGCCGACCACTTCTCCTCGGATACCTCCCGGATATTCCACTGCCTGGGGCTCGAAATAATCCAGGCGTCGTTCGACCTCCGCTAGCCACTCTGCAGTAAGAGGAGTGTGAGACCGCACGAGGAACGCGCTCGTTCCCACCAAGCTTCGGTGATTGAGGGCCAGGTCCAGCCCAAGCCGACCCGGGAGACGTGTCACTGCGGCGGACGACAATTCCTGAAATCCGGTGACCCATGTCGACCGGTCCGGTTGCATGGCTCCTAAGACCGGGGCCCAAGAGTGGAGTGGCGCTTTGAGGTCGCAATATCCGCCACCGTGATGATGCATCAGGTACGCGCGCAGATAATCAGATCGATGCACCAGCGAGAGATGTTCATACGCGGAGTGCAGCGGGTGGCCGTCCACGATCCATCGGTGGATTGTTTGAGGTGTCACCAGCTCCACGGGTAGTCCGATAACGCTGCGAAGCCTTTCGAAGTTGCGTATCCGGTTGGGCGTCATCGGGTTCTCTCCGGCCCAGATCACGAACACGCGGGACGGCAACTCCGAGGGGCCGCCCGGCTCGATCGCAACCCGGTTCAAGAAGGATCGCCGGTAGCGGCTTCGGTCAAAGTCATACGATCGAGTGCGCGGGATAACAGTCGCCATTCGAGCAGCAGCGTCTAAACCTACGAATCGGGCCGCACGAGCGGCCCGGTTACCGCTTTTTGTTAAAAGGTATGCGGTGTGCTTTGCCTTCTTTAACGGTGTCAGTATCACGGATACTACCTCTCCGACTTTCGGCGTTAACGACGCGTGAGCCCAGCTAGGCGATGACGGGCCTCACGCAGAATTTCCACACCGCGCAACCACCGATGCCACCACCGAGTCCCCTCTAAATCCGGCAGGATGCGGTCGGCGACTGCTTGCTCTTCGGTGCGTAGCTGTTGCGCTTCCGGGGACTGCGTAGTGGTCCCCATTTCGGTGGCGAACGGGACACCAACGAGCGCTCCCGGAGGTTTTCCCTGCTGCAGGATCAGCCAGTCATCCCCGCCCCAGATGCGCATCTCCTCCGGAATAGGGTGGTAGTTGTCCCGCCGCATGCACATAAACGTCCCGAAGCCGAAGAGCGTCGTGGACCGGCGGGCCAGTCGCAACCGTGGATGTTTCAAACGGCCCAAGGAAAAACAGGAACGATCCGGGCCCACTACACCAAACCAGCGGAGCCCGCGCGCGGCGAGATCGAAGGCTAGGTCATCGAAGCGCACGTCGTCGTTCACGATAGCCAAGAATTCCCCCCGCGCTTCCCTGGCACCGAGGTTCCATGCTGGGTTGACGTAGATGTTGCGTTCCTGCTGCAGGACGCGGACCTTCGCAGACTCCCACACAAGAGGACGCGGCGAGTTGTTGATAACCAGAACTTCAAACACCAAGGGGTGCGCGGCGCACTGTTTCACGATCGCATCGAGGTCATCGGACCGCTGAAGAGTGGGGATGACTACCGAGAATCGCCCGCTCGGGTTCTCGCTCTGGGACGGGCGATGATCGCTACCTGGGTGGCTCATCGCCGTCCGCCCACCAGGGTGCGGATTCTCGATCCCACGCAACGAGCCCGGGAAACAAGCGCCCTCGCCGGAGCCGTACGCCGGCCCCACACGGCCAGCTCGGCCTTCTGTACCTCGAGCTTCGCCTGTGCCTCGTCGAGGGCTTTGAGAGCAATGGCGAGCATCTTGGCCTCGTGTCCGTGGTTGGCCTCCACCACCGCCGCACGCGTGGCGGCCAGATGCACGATTGAACTCCGAGAATTTTCGCGGATCCTCCAGTGGAAGACGGCCGAGGGAACCCGGCGCGCGAAGCCACCGTCGCGGAGCATGCGGGTCCAGAATTCCCAGTCCTCCTGAGCGGCAGGGTCGCCCGTATAGAACCCCCCGATCTCCTCCCAGCGAGACTTCCGGAACGCTGACGGGGGGAAGATGCCCGACCCCCGCAAGGCATCGACCGCATCTACTTCAGGCGCGGTCGGCTGCTCTCCAGCCACGGCACCAAAAGTGACGCAGAATGGGAATGCCACCACTGTGCCCGTCTGCCCCAAAGTGCGGACCGCCTCAGCGACGTAGTGAGGGTCGATCCGATCGTCAGCGTCCAAGCAGACGATGATGTCCCCCGATGCCGCGGCGATTCCCGTGTTCCTCGCCGACCCGACACCTCCGTTGGGCTGGCGAATTACGCGGACCTCGGCCGGCAGTTGTGCCAGGGCTCGCCTGGTGTCCTCGCGCGTGGATCCATCGTCGACGACTATGACCTCCAGGTTGCCCCATGTCTGAACCACCGCTGAATCCACCGAAGTTCGAAGATGCTCCGGGTCGTCGTTAAAAGTCGGGATGACGATGGTGACTCGGTCCACGCCCTCGGGGGGCGACTCACGAGACGGGGCTGATTCGCTCACGGAGCACTCCTGCCTACGGGATTGGCTGGGTTCCAGCCACTTAGCTTTCGCGAGTGGCATCTGACGGGGCTTTTCTACCGCTGTCATGAGTCTACGTTGTAATTGGCACTGCCCCTCAGATTCACATCTGAATCGACTGCACCTGGATACGCCTCGCACGCGCCACGGGTCGTGTCGAGTCACTAGACTCGTGGTCATGGTGACGTCCCCCTGTGACAGCGGCACGATAGAGCAGCGAGTCGGCATCGTGATTCCAGTCTTTAACACAGGTGGACTGGTGTTGAAGGCGGCCCGTAGCGCGTACGTCGCCCTTGGATCCCGCGGTTCGATCATCGTCGTGGACGATGGCAGCACGAACAGTGCCACACGCACCGCACTGGACGAGCTCCGGCGCGAAGGGTTCACAGTCCACCGCCAGCCGAATGGAGGGGTAAGCGCCGCGAGGAACTCCGGGATTGCGCTCTTGTCAACCCCCTACGTCATCGCCCTGGATAGCGACGACGAGGTTTTGCCGTGGGCACCGCGGAGGATGGCCGATGTTATGGATACGGATGACACCGTCGCCATCGTCACGGGGGCCGCGTATGAAGAATGCGGCGGTGTGGAGACCCTCCAGCCAGCCCCTGAAGAGACTGTCACTCGAGAATCCATGCGTGATTACTCCTTGTTGGCCACGGCATCACTGTTTCGTCGGTCAGCCTGGGAGATGGCCAGAGGGTTCCCGGAGGGGTTGAGCATGGGGGAGGACTGGGTCTTCTGGATGCGCATCCTTCGACTCGGAGGCGTCGTCAAAATCCTGGATGAACCGACCGTGCGACGGCATTTGGGCGACCATCAAGTCACAGCGGGGCGCATCGACGTCCGGCAAAGTACGCGGGCGAAAGCACTAGTCCGATCGGAGAACTCTGACCTCTACACGGGGGAAGAGGTATCTCTCATCGAGCAGTTGAACGCGGCCGAGACGCAGTTGGCGTACTACCGCCATTCCTACCGCCATGTCGACCGCGCGAAGAGGACGTTCAAACGTTGGATCCGTCGGTAGGGCGCCATTCGCGGCTCACCACCAGTAGGGCCGTGTTCAGCAGCCCCCGGCTAAATCACGCATACACCGAGCGAACGCGCCCTCGGAGAACCGTTCGGCGTGCGCCTGCATCGCTGCCCGGTCCCAGTCATGCGCCAGCAGACGTTCCACCCCCTCGGCCACCGCCTCCACCGTCGGCTCCTGCACGAACAAGCCGTTGACGCCTTCCACGATGGTGTCCAGGTAGCCGCCGGCCCGCAGCGCCACGGTGGGCACGCCCCACGCACTCGCCTCGAGCGGCGTGATCCCGAAGTCCTCGTGGCTCGCGGCGATCAGTGCCGTCGCGTGCGCGTACGCCCACCGCAGCTGCGCGTCGGTGAGGTCCTGGCCGAACACCACGTCCTCCCCTGCCATTGCCCGCAGCCGGGCCTCCTCGGGGCCCTTACCAATCACCACGAGCGGCCGTCCAGCACGGGCCGCGGCCTCGATCGCCACGTCCACGTGTTTGTACGGCATGAGCCGCGCGACCGACAGCAGGAAACCGTCCTCCGCCAGCCGTTCGGCGCCCGGGATCGGCTCCTGCGGGCCCTCCGTGCTCACGGAGTGCGGCGGGAACACGAGGTCCACGCCGTCGAGCCCGTAGACGACTTCGATCCGCTCCTTCACCACCGTGGAGTTGGCTACATAGCGTGATCGACGCCGAACGGCCGCGCGGTCCCACCTGCGCAGACCCGGGCGCAGCACGCGGGCGATCCGGCCCTTGATGCTGTCCCGGCCGCCCTCGCCCAGGTAGTCGTCCAGCAGGTACACCCAGCGCGCGGGGGTGTGGCAGTAGACGAGCGTGGCGCCGTCGTAGCGGAATCCGTGCGCCCAGCCGGACGTCGAGACGACGGCGATCGGCTCCTTCACGTGCATCAGTGAGGAGGCCAGGGGCAGCAGCGGCAGTGCCCGCCGCGGGTCCTTTCGCAGCAGCCCCACCCGGTTGAGGGGTGAGGTGATGATGTGCGCGTCCTTGAATTCTGGGAACGTGCCTTCGGCGTCGTAGAACGTCGTGTAGATGGGCGCGTCCGGCCACAGCCGATGCAGGGCGAGCACCACCCGTTCCGCCCCGCCCTTCTGGGTGAGGTAGTCGTGGGCGATGGCGATCCGGCCGCGTGTCATGTCGATCATGGTGCTCCCCTCAGAACTGTCGGCGGGCACGTCCCGGCCGGGTGCGTCCGGTCTCCGCGGCGGCTTCGACCTGCAAGGCGATCAGTTTTCGTGCGACCGGGGCTGGCAACACGACAGCGGCACGCTCGACGACGGCGGAGCCGTACTGGATCGTGCGCTCCGTGCTCAGAGCAGCCACCGCCCGCACGGCGGCGCCCCACGGCCCGCCCGGGGCGCGGTCCCCGCCGAGTGCGTCCGCCCCGTGCTTGGCGATGAAGATCTGCCGGGCGGACCCGGAATGCAGAGCCCGGCGCGCCTTGGTGTAGGTGGTGACCGCCGCCGCGTGGTGACGGGTCTCCAGCTCCGGCCGGATCTCCACCGGATACCCGGCGACGTGAAGGCGGTAGCCGAAGTCCACGTCCTCCCAGCCATAGCGGCGGTAGTCGGGGTCGTAACCGCCGATCTGCTCGTGCAGGGCACGGGGGACGGACACGTTGCCCGCCCAGTGCCGCCACTGCTGATCCGCCGGCAGCGCATACGCGTGCTCGCGGTGCAGGACGTCCTGGGCATCACCGTAGACGCGCTGATAGGCGGAGTCCGGGAGGACGTTGGCCGTCAATCCGATCACGCCGCGCGGCCCGCCCGAGTGCGCGGCCACGTGGTCCCGGATGTAGTAGGGTCCGGGCTCGAGATCGTCGTCCGCGCGGATGAGGATGCGTCCGGACGTCGCGTCGGCGCCGCCGTTGAGCGCGGCGACCCGTCCGCGGTTCTCGCCGAAAACGGTCCAGCTCAGGTCCAGCCCCGGATGCTCTGCGGCCAACTGCGCGAGCACCGCTTTCGACCCGTCCACATCCCCGTCCACGACCACGTGGACCTCGAACGGCGGGGCGTCCTCCTGCGCGGCGAGGGCGCCGATCAGGCGCGGCAGCCGCTGGGCGCCGCCCCGGCTGGGGACGATCACGCTGGCCTCGGGGGTCAGGGGCGTCTCGGTCATGAGTCCTCCGCGGGGGTCATAGGGACAGGTCATCCAGGAGCTCGGCGACGGCGGCGCGGCCGGCCTCGGGTGAGAACAGCGACTCCCAGCGGTGCCGCTGGGAGTGGGTTACCGCGCCCAGATCGACCGCGCGCACGGCCCGCAGGCAGCCCGCAAGCGCGGCAGCGTCCCGCTGCGGAACAACGAAGGGGTGCGCGCTGCCGACCACCTCGGGTAGTGCGCCGGCCTCCGACACCGCCACGGGTACCCCAGAGGCCATTGCCTCCGCCGCCACCAAGCCGAAGGACTCCGCCACATGCGACGGCACGGCCAGCACGTCCACGGAGGCCAGGAACTCGCCGGTGTCCTGCCAGCCGAGCACCTGGACGTCCTCACCGGCTGCCTTCAGGGCGGTGGCGAGCCGGTCGGCCTCATCCTCCGCCACGAATCGACTCTCCCCCGCGATGCGGAACACGAAAGCACCCGGGTCGGTCCTCCGCAGCAGCGCGGCGGCCTCCAGCAGGGTGACGATGCCCTTGTCCTCGGACAGTCGGCCAAGGAAGCCCACGGTCACCGGCTCACCGGGATCGCGGGCCCGCACTGCCTGCGGCGCCGTCGGGGCCGGAACCCAGTTGTGGAGCACGCGGGCCCCGCGGATGCGGTCCGCCGCGAATCGGGACGGCACGAGGACCGCGAGCGCGCCGGGACGTGCCAGGGCGGAGAACACGCGCAGAAGCGGCTTCTCGGGCACCTGATGCAGGTGCACGATCCGGCGCGGCCGGCCGGCCAGCGCCGTGGCCGGCAGCAGCCCGTTGCACCACGCGATGTCGTCCTCGCCACGACCACGGTCCCAGGCCCGGAGGGCGCGCAGGTACCCCAGGCGTCCGGGCCCACCCAGTCGGACCACGTCGAAGCCGTCCGCGGCCAGGCGATCGGCGGTCTCGGCCGGGTGTGCCGGGGCCACGACGCCCACGTCCCGCCCGATCTCGCGCAGGGCCGTGGCGAGGTGGTGCAGCATCACCTCGCCGCCGCCCACCTCACCCTGGTTCGCCAGGATCCAGATGCGTCCGTTCATCGGGCCGGCTCCAGGGATCGGGGATGTCCGGTCCGCGCTTCCACGACGGAGCGGACGCGGGTCAGCCCCCGCTTGGCCGCGCGGCCGAGGTGCTCCTCGCCGTACTTCTGCAGGGCCCAGGCGAGCACGGAGACCACGGCCAAGGCCACGAGCATGGCCATGTTCCGGCCTACGTACGGCCATAGAGCATGGATGACCAGATAACCGGGAATGACGTGGATGATGTACAAGGAGTAGCTGATCCGGCCGTAGAACTGGAAGGGCGGCGTTGTGAGGAGCCACGTCCTTCGTCGGAGGGCCACAGCAGTGAACAGGGTCGCTGCTGCCAGCACCCAGAGCCCAAGGGTCATGTCGCGCAAGACGAAGGGGCTCACGACAGCCGATAGATAGGCTGCGGCCACCGCTCGTCGGTGGCGACCCGTCTCCCGTGCCAGGAACACCACCATGCCCAGGACGAACATGGGCGCATACTCGGCAACAGTGATGTTGTTGACGAGTTTGACCCACGTGGGGTCCCCCGCTGGGCGTGGCGCCGCGGCCTGTGACGTCACAGCCACCACCGTCCAGGACAACACAGACCAACCCAGGCATGCCCACAGGACCAGACGGTCCGACAGGCGACACCGGCTGAGGATGAGGAGGGTCAAGACAAGTGCGTAGAACTGCATCTCGACCGCCAGGGTCCAGTAGACGTCGACCACATCGTCGACCAGCAACCATCGTTGGACCATCGTGAGGTTGACGATGATCTGCCCCGGACTCAGCGAGTACCCCGGCACCTGAACGAGGGCGAGGATCACCACGGCGAATGCAAGCGAGAGCCAGTACGGCGGGTACAGCCGGGCGGCTCGGGAGATGACGAAATCGCTGGGACGCGAGGCCCGGCGCGCGGTCATGAGGATCACGAAACCGCTGATCATGAAGAACAGCTGGACCCCCGTGCCACCCCAGACGAAGTCATGAAAAGCGGGGGGATCGTCGCGGTAGTGGAAATTGTGCGTACCGCCGAAGTGCGAGAACACCACGGCCAGCGCCGCGATCCCCCGAAGACCGTCCAGCTCCCGGAACCGAGGTCCCGGCACTCGCTTCTCGGCCGGGGCCACCGAGGCCGCCCCCGGCTCGTTCGGGCTCGCCGCGGTCATCGGTGCCCGCCCTTCCCCACCCGGCGCCCGAGCACCTCGAGGGTCGCCTCGGCGACCGCCCGGGCCATGGTCTCCACGTCACCCACGCGCACCTCGCCCGGGCCTTCGGCGGCGGCACGCACGACGGCGTCGGCGATGGCCGCCGGCGTGGTCTCGTGGACCAGGCGCTCGGGCGGCAGGATCTCCCCGTTGCCGCCCACGTCCGTGGCGACGGCGGGCAGGCCCGCGGCCGCGGCGTCGAGCAGGGTGTAGCTGAGGTTCTCCCACGCGGAGAGCTGCACCAGCACGTCGTGCTCGGCCATGCTCCCCCACGGCTCCACGAAGCCGGGCAGGTCGACGGCGTGCGCCACACCGAGCGCCTCGGCCTGGGCGCGCAGCGCCCCCTCCAGGGGACCCGCGCCGGCCAGCGTCAACCGCGTCCCGGGGTCGCGCTCCAGCAGGGCGGGCAGCGCCGCCACCAGCTGGTCGAGGTTCTTCTCGGGCGCCAGCCGGGAGAGGGAGAGGATCCGCAGCCCCTCCCCCGGTGCGCGCCGCTGCCCCGCGGCCGCGGCGCGCACCGGGGGCACGTCCACCCCGTTGCGCACCACGGTGAGGGGCGCCCCCGCACCCCACTTACGCCGGAGCACGTCCGCGGTGGACTGCGCCACCGCGATCACGAGGTCCGTGCCGCGCAGCCGGGCGCGGTGCGCGGCGTTCTTCACCCGGGCCGCGGCGGCCCGGTTGTACAACCCGTCGTCCGGGGCGATCCCGTGCTCGGTGCTGAGCAGCGCCGGTGCACCGGGCCGCCGCACGGCCCGCTCCGCGCCCAGCGCCGTGAAGGCCGCGAGGTCGGCGTAGGCCAGGTGCGTGTGGACCGCGGCCGGGCGCAGGGTGCGCACCGCCGTCCGGAGCGTCCGCACCGAGGCGGCCAGGCCGGCGTCGGGCCCGACGTCCCCGGTGAACACCGCCGCGCCCTGCCCGCGCAGGCGCTCGGCGAGCGGGCCCTCGGGGCAGAGCACCGCCAGACGCAGGCCGGGCAGGCCCACGCGCGCGACGTCGAGGACGTGCCGGGCCACGCCGCCGAGGTCGGCGACGGGCACCACCCAGAGCGTCAGCGGGGCCGGAGTGGTCCTCGCGGCCTCGGGGATCACAGCCACTGCTCCAGGCGGTCCAGGGCCGTCCAGAAGCCCTCGCCGTTGTTGATGTGGCCCTGCCAGATCTCCGGGATGAAGCTCACCCCGGGGGCCAGGCGGTCCAGCTGCTCGCACAGCACGGGCCAGTCCACGTCGCCCTCGCCGATCTGCGGTCCCTCCCCGTCCACACCGGTGGCGTCCACGAGGTGCAGGTGGATGGTGTGCGGGGCCAGCTTCTCCACCATCTCCGAGAAGGGGATCCCCAGGAACGTGGCCGAGAGCTTGGAGTGGGAGATGTCCAGGCACAGCGGCACCCCCGTGGCCTCCACGAACGCCACGGTGTCGTCCGGGTCCATGAAGAGGTTGTGGTACTGCTGACCGCCCATCAGCCACGGGAACGGCGGCAGCGTCTGCGCGGCGATCCGGATGCCGGAGGTGTCCAGGCGCTGCACGGCCTCGGCGATGCGCTCGTACTTGGGCAGCCGCTCCTCCGGGCGGATGTGCCGGTCCAGGGTGAACCCGCCCATGGTGATGACCATGATGGGCTCATCCTCGTTCGGGAACCAGCGCTTCAGGTCCCGGGTGATGTCGATCGTGCGCTGCACCTCGGCGATCGAGCGCTCCCACACGGCGTCGTCGTCGCTGGCCAGGTCCACGAGGAAGTCGCCGGAGAAGATGTCCGGCAGGTGGGTGGTGAAGCCCATCGGCATGGGCTCGGTGAACACCGAGTCGATGTCGATCTCGAGGTCCTTGTAGGAGAAGTGGAACTCCAGGAAGTCCGGGGTGCAGTCCTTCGTCAGCGCCTCGACGTCGTGGTAGCGCACCGGCAGGCCCCAGGGGCGCCGGAACTGGAACTGGCGCCCGGTGGGCACCGAGTCCGTGAGGTCGCCGGCGAAGAAGAAGTCACCCTCGGCCATCTCGCGGTGCAGCGTGCGGCCGACCAGACGCGGCAGCTCGTTGGGCTGCAGGCCGCGGCCCGGGGACTTCACGATCACGTCATCGGCGGTGATCGTGACGCCGACCCGCAGCGGACGGGCCGCCACCAGGGACTTGGCCAGGTTGATGCGGTTCATCGCCTCGCCCGTGGAGACCACGCGCTCGGTCCCGACGCCGATCGACTCCTCGATGTCCCGGGTCTGCCGGACCATCTGCGCGAACTCCTCCGGCAGGAGGGAGACCTTGTGGTCGTTGCCCTCGAGCCCCCGGTCCACGGTGAAGTGCTTCTCGATGATCGCGGCACCCCGGGCCACCGCGGCCAGCGCCACGTGGAAGCCGCGCTCGTGGCCCGAGTAGCCCACCGGCGTCTGCGCGATCTCCGCGAGCCGGTCCAGGTAGGCCAGATTCACGTCCTTGTAGGGGGCGGGGTACGTCGACTGGGCGTGCAGCATCGCGAAGGGGACGCCGAAGGAGCGCACCAGGGCCACCGACTCGCGGATCTCCTCCTCCCGGGACATGCCGGTGGAGAGCACCATCGGCAGGCCGGAGGCGGCCGCGTCCCGCAGCAGACCGTGGTTCGTCAGATCCGCCGAGGCGATCTTCACGCCGTCCACCGGGTACTCCCGCAGCACCCGCATGGACGGGGCGTCCCACGGGGTGCACATCAGGGCGACGCCGGTGTCCCGGACGTGGTCGAACACCCGCACCATGTCCTCGGCGGAGAGCGAGAACTTGGCCAGCTCGTCCAGGGTGCGCTGGGCCCCCAGGTCCTCGCCGGCGGTGGCCGCACCGGACTGCCGGTACAGGGCGTCCATGTCCCGCAGCTGGAACTTCACGGCGTCCGCGCCCGCCTCGACGGCCAGGTCCACGAGACGGCGGGCCAGGTCCACGTCGCCCTGGTGGTTGTTGCCGATCTCCGCGATCAGGAACGCCGGGTGGCCCTCCCCGATCCGGTGCCCGCCGATCCGCAGCTCCGCCTCCCGGTTGATCGCCAGGGCCGTCAGGCGGCCGCGCTCGTCCAGCAGCGGCAGGTGCAGCGCCCCGGTGGGCAGGGCTTCGCGCATCTCGGCCGGGGAGGCGCCCAGGGGCGCCGTCGCCGGGTCGCGATGGGCGACGTCGGCCGCGGCCACGTCCAGCGACGCCTCCGGATGCTCCACGAGCCAGCGGCGCACGTCCCCGTCCGTCAGGGAGCCGACGAGGAAGCCGTGGGAGTCCACGACGAACACGGTGCGCTCGCGGTTGTCGGTCATCTTGTGCAGGGCGACCAGGAGCGAGTCCTCGGGGAAGACGAGGTAGGGGGTGAGCCTGCGTTCGATGATCACTGCGCGCCTCCGGGGGTGCGGTTCGGGCCGGTGGTGGGGGTCTCAGCGGTGTGCGGGGCACCGAGGCCGGGGCGGTGCTGGAGCACCTTCTGGACCGCCAGGTACTGGTCCATCTGCTGCTCGGCGAGGGCGAAGTCCAGCTCGGTGTCGATGTCCACGCCCTCGAGGTCGTCGAGCTCCAGCAGGCCGATCCGGCCGCCGAGCCGGTTGTGCAGCCGGTCGTAGACCCAGGGGCGCGTCACGTAGAGGGACCCGTTCTCGCGGAACCGCAGGTCGGCGCGCGACATGTCCTGCCGGCGCTTGCGCGCCGTGACGTCGAAGTCCGGGATCGGCTCCCCCTCGGGGTCCTCGGCGTGGCGCCACAGGAACGGGGACACCGGGACGACGCCGACCAGCGAGTCCACCCCCGTCTGTCGGAACTGCCGCACGGCGCGGTCCAGGGTGCCGGGCAGGCGCAGCGGGCTGGTGGCCTGGAGCAGCATCACGCCCTCGGGTTCGACGCCGGCCGCGCGCTCGGCCGCGAGCACGTGCTCGATCACGGGCTCGGTGGGGGTCGAGTCCTGGGCCAGGTGGGCCGGACGCAGGCCCGGCACGTCCGCGCCGTAGCGGAGGGCGACCTCGGCGATCTCGGCCGAGTCCGTGGAGACCACCACGTGCAGGTCCTCCTCCGCCTCGAGGGCGGCCTGGATGGTCCAGGCCACGAGCGGGTGGCCGCCGAGGAGGCGGATGTTCTTGCCGGGCAGCCCCCGGGACCCGCCGCGCACGGGGATGACGCACAGGATGCTCACGCGGACTCCTTCCAGACGTGCTCGGCGATCGCGGCCGCGGGGTCCGCGGTCGGCGAGGCCAGGGGCGGGGTGGGCTCCGGGGTGCGGCCGGGCCGCCACCGGGTCATGCCGTAGCGCCGCCAGAACCCCTCGAGCCAGGCGGGCGGGTCCGGGTGGACGGCCCACGCGGGTCTGCCGGCCTGCGCGGCCTCGAGGATCCCGGTGGAGAAGACGGCGGCCACGGGCCCGCGCGTGGCGACGAGGGGCGCCCCGGCGTCGTCGATCCGCACACCGGCTCTGCGCCAGGCCGCGTGCTGGCCGCGGGAGAGACGGTCCCGCTCGGCCGGGTGGGGGCGGTAGGCGGCGCCGGTGGCCCGCACGTACTGTTCGGCGGCCGCGGCGAAGTCCCGGCGGGGCAGCTCGGCGCCGTGCAGCTGGCCGAGGAACACCCCGGGGCCGTCGTCCCCGGCGCCCGAGAGCGCGGGCGCGGTCCGGCGGGCCTGCTCCAGCAGCGCCGATCCCACCGGGACGGCCTCCACATCGGCGCGGCCCTGGGTCCACCAGTCCGCGTCCGCGCTCGTGAAGGCGTACAGGGTGGCGTCCTGCGGGACGGGCGGCGTGGACACGGCCAGCAGCCCGTGCTGGACGACGCCGATCTGCGCCCCCCGCTGCCGGGCCCAGCGCACGGCGGCGCGACCCGAGGGCAGGTACTCCCCCGCCACCAGGACGCGGCGGAGCCCGGACAGGCGATCCCTCACGACGTCGGCGGTGGCGGCGTGCTCCCGGTGGCCTGCGGCCCCGGGCAGGGCGGGTGCGTCACCGGCGGGCAGCACCCAGCCGACCCCGGCGGCGGCCTCCGGCCGCACCGTGGCCAGGGCGGCCACGGGCGAGGCCAGCGCGGCCAGCTGCGTGGGGCCGAAGGACTCCAGGGCGACGAGGGTGTGCACGTCCCCCGCCGGCAGGAGCAGGCGCGGGACGTCGTCGCCGGTGAACCGGCGGCGTGTCAGGGCGCCGGCCACGCCGCGCACGGTCGAGCGCGCGGTGTCCGCGGCCCGCCGGGTCAGTGGCCACTGGGCGCGCTGCCACGCGTGCCAGCGCGGCAGGTCCTCGGAGCGCCAGAAGAGGGGCGCGTCGGTCATGCCCACCACCCCTGGGCCATGGCCGCCCGGTGCGCGAACGTGTGCTCCGCGTGCGACCGGCGGCGGCCGGCCTCCCGGATGCGCGCTCCCCAGGCGGGATCCGCGACGACCCGGCGGCCCAGCTCGATGAGGTGGTCCGCGTCCTCGAAGACGAGCACCTCCTCGTCCGGGACGTAGAACTCGGCCACGTCGGCCCGATCGACGAGCTGGAGACCGCCCATGCCGGGCACCTCGAAGGTCCGCATCGCGTGGCCGGCCTGCAGGCCGTGGATGTTGATGGCGCCCGCGGCGGCCGCCTGCACGGCGTACGCCTCCTCGAGGGGGATGTCCCGTTCGGCCGGCAGGTCCGGCCGGGTCAGCTCCCACGTGCGCAGGCGGTCCACCGGGTGGTGGCTCCACTGACGCCCGTAGGCGCGCACCGGCACCCCGGCCGCGGCCAGGCGCGAGAGCAGCTCCACGCGGTTCGGGTAGCGCGAGCCCACGAAGACCAGCTCGTCGCGCCGCGGCACCTGGGGCAGCGCCATGGCCGGGTCGAAACCGTTGGGCATGTAGTGGGCGTCCACGCCCCCGCCGGCCAGCAGCTCGGCCTCGGAGCGGGCGTAGCTGAGCACCGGCCCGACGGAGCGCAGGAACTCCATCGAGTAGTCGTGCCGCGCGAGGTCGTCGTACAGCCAGAGCATGCGGGGCAGGCCCGCTTCGAGGATCTCGGACCAGAAGGCCTCGCCCAGCGAGTCCCCCTTGATGACGAGCACACGGTCCGGCCGGGCCTCCCGCAGCGCGGCCACGGCCCGCCCGGTGTCCCAGACGACCCGCGCGGCCGTGCGGTCCACGCCCGCCTTCTGCGGCAGCTCGAGCAGCCCCTTGTTCCGCAGCTTCATGCCGAGCGTGGCGTAGGCGTCGTAGCAGTGCACCGTGACGTCGAAGCCCTGGGCCGCCCACGCCGCCGCGATGGAGCGGTGGTAGCCGTGGAACGCCGGCGAGACGAGGAACAGCCGTTCCGGTGAGCGGCCGCCCCGCGCGTCGGGCGGCGCGGGCACGGTGTAGCCGGTGGCGCTCATCGGCGCTGCCCCTTCCAGACCAGCGCGTGCTCGTCCCGGAGCACGGCGCGGGCGTCCACGTCCACACCCCGGGCCTGCCGGAGCGCGTTCACGGCGAAGTTCGCCCCCGTCGCCGCGGTGAGCGCGGCCTTGAGGACCCGGGGGTGACCGAACTTCCGGGCGTAGCGGTACCGGGAGTCCACCAGCCAGCCGCGCCGGCGCAGCGGGTCCGAGGAGCCGTGCAGCCCGTGCGGCACACGGACGGCCGGGACCACGATCGACGGCACGCCGCGCTCGCGCAGGCGGCGCTGCAGGTCGACCTCCTCGGAATTCATGAAGTACTCCTCGTCGAACCCGCCGACGGCGCGGACCTGCGCCATCGGCAGGAGCAGCACGGCGCCCATCACCCAGTCGACCGCCACGGGCGAGGCGGACCGGGCCGCCGCGACGTCGTGCCCCACGGCCTCGTGAAGCACGTCCAGGTGACGGAAGCGGGCCAGCGGCGTCAGCCACTCGACGGTCTGGTGCAGGACCGTCGGGAAGTGCCGCCCGGACCACTGCGGCGTGCCGTCCTCGTTGACGACCTGCGGGCTGACCACGGCCGGCTGATACGGGGCGGCTGCCACCACCAGCGCGTCGATCTGCGCCCCCGTGATCTCGGCGTCCGAGTTGAGGACCAGGGCCAGCTCGGTGGTGACCGCGGCCAGGCCGGTGTTCACGTTCGCCCCGAAGCCGCCGTTGCGCTCGCGGCGCACCACGGTCAGACGCGGATCGTGCGCCTCGGGGTACCGGGTGGGCGAGGCGTCGTCCGAGACCACGACGGCGACCAGCGCGTCTCCGGGATCGGTCAGCAGGCGGTCGACGAGGGCGAGGGTGGGGGCCGGATCGCCGTAGTGCGGGATCACCACGGTCACCGCCGCCGTGGGCGACTGGGCTGCCATGCGGGCTCCTCCCTCAGCTCGGATGGACGGCGCACTCAGCGCCCGAGAACCTGTGTCGAGTATAGGGAGGCTCTGGCGAAGACCCGTGCCAGCCAGTGGGGCGGCGCCATGGCCGCCCGCACGGCTCTCAGTACACTGACCGGACAGCCACGGGATGGAAGGGGTGAACCATGCCCGGCGCCCAGGGGGAGGACGAAGCCATGAGCGAGACCACCGCGTTGCGCATCGGCACCGGTCTCGATGCCGTGACGGTGAGCGGCCTCACAGGAGACGAGCGCGCGGAGGTCATCGCGTCCTGGGCCCGGTGCGGTGTGGAGGTCGTGCAGCCGCCCGCCGACGCGGATGCGCACCGGGGCGCCGGCGCCGCGCGTCCGTGGCTCCAGTGGCACGAGGACCTGGTGTTCCTGGCGACCTCACGGGCGATCGAGTCCGCCCGCGGCACCCACCTGCTGTTCCATGCCGCGTGCCTCGCCGCACCGGACACCGGGGCGGCGATGGTCCTGGTGGCGGCGTCCGGGACGGGCAAGACGACGGCCACGCGCCGGCTGGGACCCCATTTCGCCTACCTCACCGACGAGACGGCGATCATCGCCCCGGACGGCCTGGCCGTCACCCCGTACCCCAAGCCGCTGTCCGTGCTGGAGGCACGCGGAGTGCGGCCGAAGACCCAGCGCGGCCCGGACGACCTCGGTCTCGGCCCGACCCTTCCTGACGCCCGACTGGCCCGGATCGCCATGCTGGACCGCGTGCGGGATCCGGCAGGCCCGGTGACGCCGCGAGCGGAGGCCATGGAACTCGTGGCCGCGCTCGCGGCGCTCGTCCCCCAGACCTCCTCCCTCTCCCTGCTCCCCCGCGGCCTCGTGACGCTCTGCCGCGTCCTCGACGCGGTCGGCGGCGCCCAACGCCTGGTCTACGCCGAAGCCGAGGACCTGCGGGGCGTCGTCGACGGCCTCCTGGCGGCCCCGCCCACGCCCGTCACCCCCGCCTGGGAGGCACTCACCGAGGAAGAGCTCTCGGCCTCCGTCGGAGTGGCAACCCCGGGCGCGGTGTCCCGCTGCGCCGTCGACGACGGCATCCTGACCGACCACGGCCGCCTGGTCCTGCTCGCCTCGGACCGCCTGGTCGTGCTCGAAGGTCTGGGCCCGTCCGTCTGGCTCCTGCTGGACGAGCCGCGGACGGCCGCCGACGTGGTGGCCCGCCTCCGCACCGAAGGACCCGTGCCCGAGGACGCCGAGGCCCGGGTGCACGAGGCGATGGACGCCCTGGTCACCGCGGAACTGGCCAGGACCGGCTGAACCGGCCCGGCCCGGAGGCGGCCGGCGCCCAGGACGCCCCGCCCCCTCAGGAGATCAGTGTCCGCCCCAGTGCGTGGGCGGCCAGACGGTCACGAAGACCTCGCCCACGATGTCCTCGCGGGTGACGAAGCGGGCGCAGTCCCCGGCCTGGTCGGCGGGGATGCCGCGGCACGCGATCACGGAGTCGGCCGAGTTCGAACGGTGGTCGCCGAGCACGAGCATCGAGTCGTCCGGCACGGTGACCGGGCCGAAGCAGCGCGCGGACATCACCTCGGACTCGCAGTCCAGCTCGTCCCGGATGAACGGCAGGTCGTTGTGGATGTATGGCTCGTCCACGGGCTCCCCGTCCACCGTCACCGCGCCCTCGGCGGTGCAGCACTCCACGGTCTGCCCCGCGGTGCCGACCACGCGCTTGACCAACGCCTGCTCGTGCGAGCGGCCGATGCCGGTGAGGTCGCCGAACGTGCGGACGGCGTTCTCCACGGCCCCCTCCGGTGGCATGGGGTGCGCCCAGTCCTCGTTGGCCGTGAAGACCACCACGTCCTGGGAGTCGGCCATCCCGTCCGGGTAGGCGGTGCGGTTGACCAGCATGCGGTCCCCCACCTCGAGGGTGTTCTCCATCGAGCCGGACGGCACCGAGTACACCTTCACCCACAGGGCCTGCACCACGGCGACGACCGCGATGGCCACCACCACGTTCAGCAGCAGGGAGGCCCAGAACGGCAGGCGCGGACGGTGAGGCTGCGGCGCGGCGACCGCGCCGCCGTGGTCCCCGTGGGCCGGCTCGACGCGCTCGGCCATGGTCAGGCGACGCCGTCGAAGAGGCTGGTGACCGAGCCGTCCTCGAAGACCTCGCGGATCGCGCGGGCGATCAGCGGGGCGATCGAGAGCACGGTGAGGGTCTCGAAGCGCTTCTCCTCCGGGATGGGCAGGGTGTTGGTCACCACGACCTCACGGGCGCCGCACTCGCCGAGACGCTGGGCGGCCGGGTCCGAGAACACCGCGTGCGTGGCGGCGATGATGACGTCCTTCGCGCCGGCGTCCTTGAGGATCTGCACGGCGCCGGCGATGGTGCCGCCGGTGTCGATCATGTCGTCGATCAGCACGCAGACGCGGCCCTCGACGTCCCCGACCACGGTCTTGGACTCGGCCTTGTTCGGAACGGTGAGGTCCCGGCTCTTGTGCACGAAGCCCAGCGGCACGCCGCCCAGGCGGTCCGCCCACTGCTCGGCCACGCGCACGCGACCGGTGTCCGGGGAGACCACCGTGACCTCCTCGCCCTCCACGCTGGAGCGGATGTGGTCCGCCAGCAGCGGGATGGCGAACAGGTGGTCCACCGGGCCGTCGAAGAAGCCCTGGATCTGGGCGGTGTGCAGGTCCACGCTCATCACACGGGAGGCGCCGGCGGTCCTGTACAGGTCCGCGACGAGACGGGCCGAGATCGGCTCGCGGCCGCGGCCCTTCTTGTCCTGGCGAGCGTACGGGTAGAACGGCGAGACCACCGTGATGCGGCGGGCGGAGGCGCGCTTCATGGAGTCCACCATGATCAGCTGCTCCATGAGGTGGTTGTTCAGCGGCGCCGGGTGCGACTGGATGATGAACACGTCCTTGCCACGCACCGACTCGCCCGAGCGCACGTAGATCTCGCCGTTGGCGAAGTCGTAGGCGCTCATGGGGAGCAACTCGGTGCCCAGCTCCTCGGCGATCTCCTGCGCGAGCTCGGGGTGGGCGCGGCCCGTGGCCAGCACCAGTCGCTTGTCCTCGCTGCGGCTCAGCTCCGTCATGACGTCCTCAACATCCTTCGTGGTTGCACGTTCCATGCCCGGCGGCGGCGCGCGGCCGACGTCCAGCGGGCCGCCTGAAGGGCCCGGTCCTCGCACCCATCCTAGGGCGCGCGGGGTCAGCCCTGAGCGCCGGAGCCCTCCGCGCCGGCGGCCCGCGCGATCCTTGTGATCAACGACTCCAGCCAATCCGCCGCGTCGGACACGCGCGGCTGCAGGAGCCTGGCCTGTCCCTCCGCACCCACTCGTGTCTCCTCCAGCGCATCCAGGTACCCCTGCTCGAGAGTCCGGACGTGAGCGACCGGAGGCGGCCACTCATGCGGTGTGTGTCCTGCCGCAGTCCGGCCGGGTGACCGAAACATGAAAGTACGGCTGACGAGATCTGCGAGCAACGGGATGTCGACACCACCCTCGGCCTCCGCCCCATGCCAGAGCAACTGGATGTCCACGAGATCGTGGCCTCGCGTCTGATGTGGATCCGTGACGGCATGGATCTTCTGTGCGAGCTGCTGCTCGACAGCCATCACGGCCACAGACCGCGGTGTTCCACATCCCAACGCGGTGACCGCCTCCGCGACCTGGGGTGCCACGACCTCGACTGGCTGCGCCAGCGTGCTGCCCTCGAATTCGTCGCGCCCGATCTCGATCGGGACCGACACCCAACTTGTCCTCGGGGAGAGAAAATGCAGGGTCACCTTCGCTCGTGACAGGACGTAGGGATCGGGCACTCCGAGAGGCTCCGCAGGATCGTCCTCATGCACCGTGCCGAAGAAGGCCACCCGGGTCGCAGCCGGGTCGGCCTTGAGTTCTCTCTTGCTCCCGGGCGCGGCCCCCCATCCCCGGTCGACGAACCCGGTCAAGTCCTTCAGCGCCTGCTGGGGATCGCGAGCCAGTAGATCGAGATCCCGGGTCGCCCGCGTCCCGGTGGCTCCATGTCGGAGTCGAACGCCATTTCCACCCTTGACTACGACGCCTTCCGGCAACATCTGCGCCACGATCACTGCTCCCAGCAACCGGCGCGCCCGGTCCACCGGAACGCCCATCGCGTCAGCGATCGCCTCCAGTCGACGGTTGAGTTGGCCTTCGCTCCTGGGCGCACCTCGAGCTCCCAGATCGCCCAGGCCCACGACCACGTCATCGACCGCCACGATGTCCACCGTTCTGCCGCGCCTCCAGGTCCTTCTTCAAGCTCCTCGCCTCGCCCACCGTGAGCAGCCCGCGCGCGCGGGCCTCCTCGATCGCAGCGGCGACGCGCTCGAGAGGGATGCGGTCGAGTGCCTCACGAAGGGCTTGGTTGATCGTGAGGCCTCGCACGCCGCCGTGAAAGGTGAGGTCCTCGTCGCCCGGCGGGGGACGGCGTCGTGTCACTCGTACATGCGCGCGCGGCGAGCCGCGGTACCGCCTCGTCACGCCCACCCGTACGACGGAGGGATCGACCAGGGCGAGGTCGTACAGTGACAGCACTGCGTCCCAGTCCAGGAATGCATCTTCACCGACCGTGGCCACGGCCTCCGCCGCGTCCGTGAACCGGTCGCGGGGAACCTGGCGATGGAGGTACACCCCGTGGGCCAGCCTCCGCAGAACGCCGCGCTGGGCGAGCTTGCGGACCTCGACGGCGGGCACGCCCGCCTCCTCCGCTTCCGTAGTGGCGATGACCCCGTGGTTCCCCGCAGCCACGTCCCACAGATCGTCACGATACGTCACGGGATCACCACCTCATCTCTGGTGTCACAACCGTACCGGAATCGGTACGGTTGTGACACGCCGACCTCTTGTCGGGCGCGCGGGGTCACCCCTGAGCGCCGGAGCCCTCCGCGCCGGCGGCCCGCGCGGCCTCGGCCGAGGAGGTGCCCGGGCGCTTGGCGGGCACCCAGCCCTCGATGGTGCGCTGCGCCACGGCGTTCAGCGCCAGGGCGCCGGCCGGGACGTCGTCGCGGACCACCGCGCCGGCACCGGTGTAGGCGCCGTCGCCCACCGAGACCGGGGCCGTGAACACCGTGTTCGAGCCGGTGCGCACGTGGGCCCCGATCACGGTGCGGTGCTTGGCGACGCCGTCGTAGTTGGCGGTGATGTTGCCGCAGCCGATGTTGGTGTACTCGCCGATCTCGGCGTCCCCGGCGTAGCCCAGGTGGGAGAGCTTGGCGCCGCGGCCCACGGTCACGTTCTTGGTCTCGTAGAACGCGCCGATCTTGCCGTCCTCCCCCAGCACCGTGCCCGGGCGCAGGTAGGTGAACGGGCCGACGGTCGCGCCCGCGCCGATCACGGCCTCCGTGGCGTCGGTGCGCTTCACCACGGCGCCCTCCCCCACCTGCGTGTCCGTGAGGGTGGAGTCCGGGCCGACGACGGCGCCCGTGGCCACCGACGTCGCCCCATGCAGCTGGGTGCCGGGCTTGAGCGTGACGTCCGAGGCGAGGGAGACGGTGACGTCCACCCACGTGGAGGACGGGTCGACGACCGTGACACCCTCCTTCATCCAGCCGCGCAACACGCGGTCGTTGAGCTGGCGGCCCAGGTCGGAGAGCTGACGGCGGTCATTGGCGCCCTCGACCTCCCACACGTCGTCCGTGCCCACCGAGGCGACGCGGCCGCCCTCGGCGCGGGCCATGCCGAGCACGTCCGTGAGGTACTTCTCGCCCTGCACGTTGTCCGTGGAGATCTCCGGCAGGGTGCGGCGCAGCAGGGCAGAGTCGAAGGCGTAGATGCCGGAGTTGACCTCGCGGATCGCCACGAAGGAGTCGTCCCCCGTGGACTCGGCATGGGCGAGGGCGTCCTTGTGCTCCATGATCCGCTCCACGAGGCCCTCGGCGTCGCGGACGATGCGGCCGTAGCCCGTGGCGTCCTCGAGGGTGGCGGTGAGCACGGTGACGGCGTTGCCGTCCGCCTCGTGGTCCGCGACGAGCCGGGCGAGGGTCTCCGGGGTCAGCAGCGGGACGTCACCGTAGGTCACCACGACGGTGCCCTCGAGGTCCGCGGGCAGGGCGGCCAGGCCCAGCTCGACGGCGCGGCCGGTGCCCGGCACGTCGTCCTGGTCGGCGATCGCCAGCGCGTCGATACCCAGCTGGGCCGCAACCGTCTCGATGTGCTCGGCCACGCGGGCCCGCTCGTGCCGGACCACGGCCACGAGGTGCTCCGGCGCGAGCGACCAGGCCGCCGCGAGCGCGTGGCCCACGAGGGAGCGCCCCCCGATCGCGTGCATGATCTTCGGCGTCGTCGACTTCATGCGGGTGCCCTGGCCCGCGGCCAGGACGATCACGGCGGAGGGACGGGCGGACGGCTGGGACATGGGGGCTCCTGCACCGGTGGGGGTCAGAGGACGGGGGTTCCGCCCCTAGGATTCGAACCTAGACCGCACGGCTCCAAAGGCCGGCGTGCTGCCATTACACCAGGGCGGAGCGCCGGACCCCAGGGGGCGGCGACGACGGCCCATTCTTCCACACAGGTCGCGCGGATCCGGGGTCAATAGGCGCCGTCGGCGGCGACCACGGCCTTGACGGTCCGGCCCAGGATCACGAGGTCGCCCAGGATGGACCAGTTCTCCACGTAGTAGAGGTCCAGGCGGACCGCCTCCTCCCACGGGAGGTCGGAGCGGCCGGAGACCTGCCAGAGGCCCGTGATGCCGGGCTGCACCAGGAAGCGGCGGTGCACATACTGCTCATAGGCCTCGACCTCGTGCGGCAGGTGGGGCCGCGGACCCACGAGGGACATGTCCCCCCGCAACACGTTCACGAGCTGGGGCAGCTCGTCGATGCTGGTGCGGCGGATGAGCTTGCCGACCCGGGTGATGCGCGGGTCGTCCTTCATCTTGAACAGCACGTCCGCATCCCCGCCGTCCGAGACGAGCCGCTCCCGGATCTCCTCGGCGTCCACCACCATGGAACGGAACTTGAGCATGGTGAACGGCCTGCCGCCGAGACCGATCCGCTCCTGCCGGAACAGCACCGGCCCGCCGTCCGTGGCCTTGACCGCGATCGCGACGGCGATCAACAGCGGCGAGATGGCGATCAGGCCCAGACCCGACGCGACGACGTCGAACGCCCGCTTGGCGAACGCCTTGCCCTCGGAGAGGCGCGGGGTGGAGAGGTGGATGAGCGGCAGACCCGCGAGGGGCTGCGTGTGGAGGCGGGGTCCGGCGACGTCCACGAGCGCGGGCGCCATGATCAGGGAGACGCCGCGCTCCTGCAGCTCCCACCCCAGTCGGCGGACGTCCCCGGGGACGAACGAGTGGCCTGAGGTGATCACCACGGCTTCGACGTCGCGCACCTCCACGAGGGCGACCACGTCCTCCACGGTGTCCAGGTCCGTGGAGACCGGTATCGGGAGGTAGTCCTCCCGCCGGGCCTTGTATCCGGGGAGAGCCGCCGCCACGGGGGCATAGCCGGCGCCGGCCTCGGAGTCGAGGGTCTGGAAGATGTGTCGGACCGCCTTCGGGCCGCCGACGAGCAGGAGCCGCCGCCGGAACCTGCCGTGGTGGCGCTGCCGCGCCACCCACCCGCGCACGAGGAACCGGCCCAGCAGGAGCAGGAGCACGCCCAACGGCAGAGCCAGACCCACGTAGCCGCGCGCCACTTCGAGACCTGCCGCATAGGCGAGGATCGCGACGGTGCCGAAGAGGTACAGGGTGCCCTGCAGGACCCGCTTGTACTCCTCGCTGCCCACCCCCAGGATCCGGATGTCCCGCGAGCCCTGGATGCTCAGCGCGAGCACCCACGCCGCGCTCAGCGCGAGGCTGATGACGCTGTAGTCGATGACTTCGGCGCCGGGGAGGGTGGTGCGCCGCGGTCCGCCGAAGCGGAGCTGGGCCGAGACGAAGGTGGCGAGCAGGACCGCGACCACGTCCACGATGAGGACGAGCAGCGGGAGGCCCCGCTCCCAAGGCCGGCCCAGGACACGGCCGCGGGCGGTCGAGCCCATGCGGAGCGCGGTCGACTCATCACCGGGACTCCCGATCACGCTCTGCTCCTCCGTCCTGACGCGGGGGGATGGTCCACGTCATGTGGGGTCAGGCATGGTGCTGTGCCCCGGCCCCCGATTATAGGGCGGAAATTGTGAATGGCTGTGACGGCCGCCGCACCCTCCTGTGCGCGCCCGCCGGTCAGTCCCCTTCGGCGAGTTCGGCAGCCTGCAGCCACTCCTCTTCCAGGACGTCCAGCTGTGCGTCGAGGTCCTTCAAGTCGGCGGAGGCCGCGGTGAGGGCATCGAAGTCCTGCGCCTGCCCCAGCTCGGCCATCCGCGCCTCGAGGCCGGACCTGCGGTCCCGCAGCCGGGTCATCTGCTTCTCGAGCCGGGCCATCTCCTTGCGGGCCAGCCGACGCTCCGCCTCGGTGGGCCCGGTGTCCTCCTCCGGCCCGCCCATGCCCGCGCACGTCCCGACGACGTCGTTGCGGCCCCGTACCGCGCCGGCTCCCCGGGCCGGGCCGCCGGCCTCGGCCATCGCGGCGCGCAGCTCGAGGTACTGATCCACCCCGCCCGGCAGGCCGCGGACCTTGCCGTCCCCGAGCAGGGCGACCTGGTGGTCGGTGACGCGCTCGAGCAGGTAACGGTCATGGGAGACCACCACCAGGGTCCCCGGCCACCCGTCCAGCACGTCCTCGACGGCGGCCAGGGTGTCCGTGTCCAGGTCGTTGGTCGGCTCGTCGAGCATGAGGACGTTGGGCTCACCCACGAGCAGGCGCAGCAGCTGCAGGCGCCGGCGCTCGCCACCCGAGAGCTCCGAGACCTGAGTCCACTGCCGGGAGGTGCCGAAGCCGAGCATCTCGAGCAGCTGGCCGGAGGACATCTCGCGGCTACCGACCTGGAAGGACGAGCCTTCGCGGGCCATGACTTCGGCGACGCGCAGGTGGGCGACGTCGTCGAGCTCCTTCACGTCCTGGGTGAGGGTGGCCGAGACCACCGTCTTGCCGCGCTTCACCCGCCCCGAGTCCGGGGCGATGCGGCCGTCGAGCAGGCGCAGCAGGGTCGACTTGCCCGCACCGTTGACGCCGACCACGCCGAGCCGCTCGCCGGGTGCCAGGCGCAGGGTGACGTCGTCGAGGATCGGCTTCTCCCCCAGCGTCAGGCTCACGTGCTCGAGGTCGAGGACGTCCTTGCCGAGCCGGGCCGTGGCCATCTTCGCCAGGGACACCGAGTCGCGCGGGGCGGGGACGTCCTCGATGATGGCGTTGGCCGCCTCGATGCGGAACTTCGGCTTGGACGTACGCGCCGGGGCGCCACGGCGCAGCCAGGCGAGCTCCTTCTTCACCAGCTGCTGACGCTTCTGCTCCGTCACCGCCGCCTGCCGGGAGCGCTCCGCGCGCGCGAGCACCCACGCCGCGTAGCCGCCGTCGAACGGGTCCACCGTGGCGTCGTGCACCTCCCACGTGCGCGTGCAGACCTCGTCGAGGAACCACCGGTCGTGGGTGACCACCACGAGGCCGCCGTCGGTGGGGCGCCAGCGCTGCTTCAGGTGGCGGGCGAGCCACGCGACGCCCTCGACGTCCAGGTGGTTGGTGGGCTCGTCGAGGAAGAGGACGTCGTCGTCCCCGGCGAGCAGACGGGCCAGGGCCACGCGACGGCGCTGGCCGCCGGAGAGGCCCCGCACGGGCTGGCCGAGGTCGAAGCCGTCGAGGAGACCGCCCAGGACGTCCCGGGCCTTGGGGTCCGAGGCCCACACGTGGTCGTCCACGTCCCCGACCACGGCCTGACGCACGGTGTGCTCCGGGTCGAGCCGGTCCTGCTGGTCCAGCACGCCCACGCGGACGCCGCCGCGGCGGGTGACGCGGCCCGTGTCGGGTTCCTGGAGGCCGGCGAGGATGCGCATGAGCGTGGACTTGCCGTCGCCGTTGCGGCCCACGAGTCCGATCCGGTCCCCCTCATCCACGCCGAGGGAGAGGCCCTCGAGGACGGTGCGGGTTCCGAAGGCGATGCCGATGTTCTCGGCGCCGAGCAGGTGGGCCATGGAGGGGGTGGTCCTTTCCGGACGGAGGAGGGGTGGTCAGGGTGCGGCGGGGTGCGCCGCCGGGTGTCACAGCACGTGGGCGCCGGGCACGGGGCCGTGGACGGGGAGGGCGCGCACTCCCGTGCGCTCCTCGATGGCCGAGGCCAGCCGCAGCGCGGAAGCCTCGTCCTGGGCCACGAAGAGCAGGGTGGGGCCGGAGCCGGAGACCATACCGCGCAGCGCGCCCTCGTCCAGGCCGAGGTCGAGGACGTCCGAGAGCTCGGGGAACAGGACGACGGCCGGGGTCTGCAGGTCGTTGTCCATGGCGGTGGCGAGTTCGAGCGGGTCGGCCGCGGCGAGGGCCCGCAGGACGGCCTCGTTCACCTCCGGGCGCGCCGGCCCGTCGGGCAGGTGGCCCTCCCGGCGCAGCTCGTCCAGGGTCTGGAACACCACGGGGGTGGACAGCCCGGCGTCCGCCGGGACGAGGACGAGGTGCACCGGGGTGCGGGCCGCGACGGGGGTCAGCTCGGCCCCGGTCCCGAGCCCGACGGCGGCGCCGCCCAGCACGCTGAAGGGCACGTCCGCGCCCAGCGGGGCGGCCAGCTCGGCGAGCTCGGCGCGGGTGTGCCCGGTCTCCCACAGGACGCTGCACGCGAGCAGCGCGGCGGCTGCGTCGGCGGAGCCGCCGCCCATGCCGCCCGCGACCGGGACCTGCTTGGCGACCTCGAGGTGCACGCCGTGGCTGTCAGGATCGAGTCCGAGGGTGTGCCTCAGGTGTGCGGCGGCGCGGTGCGCGAGGTTGCGCTCGTCCCAGGGCACGTCCTGGGTGTCCACCAGACTGATGTGGCGGCCCGACGGGCCGACGGTGATCCTCCCGTCCGTGCGCGCGATCGCCGTGACGGTCTCCCGCAGGCTGACGGCCAGGTACACGGTGGCCACGGGGTGGTAGCCGTCCGCGCCGGGCGGCCCCACCCGCAGGGACAGGTTCACCTTGCCGGGGGCGCTGACCGTGACGTGCCGGGCCGCGGGGTCGAGGCCGAGGTCCTCCGTCGTCATGCGCTCACCTCCGCCGCACGCCGCGGGCCGTGCTCGGCGATCCGCGCGAAGGCCGCGATGTCCAGGGCCTCGCCGCGGGCGCGCGGGTCCACGCCGGCGGCCACCAGGGCGTCCTCCGCCGCCTGCGGCGACCCCGCCCAGGAGGCGAGCGCGGCGCGCAGGGTCTTGCGGCGCTGGGCGAAGGCGGCGTCCACCACGGCGAAGACCTCCCGGCGGGACGCGCTGCCCGCCGGCGGCTCGCGCCGGGTGAAGGCGACCAGCCCGGAGTGGATGCGCGGAGCCGGCCAGAACACCTGGGTGCCGATGGTGCCCGCCTTGCGCACGTCCGCGTACCACGCCGCCTTGGCGGACGGCACGCCGTAGACCTTGGAGCCGGGCCCGGCCGCGAGACGGTCCGCGACCTCCTCCTGCACCATCACCAGGCCGTGCCGCAGCCCCGGCAGGACCGCGAGCGCGTGCAGCAGCACGGGCACGGCCACGTTGTAGGGCAGGTTCGCCACGAGCGCGGTGGGGCCGCCGGCCGCGGCAGCGGGCCGGACCTCAGCCAGGGACTGCTCGTTCAGCGTCATGGCGTCCGCGTGCAGCACGGCCAGGGCGTCCTCGGCCCCGGGGCGGAACTCGGCGGCGGTGCGCGGCAGGCGGGCGGCGGTGACCGGGTCGATCTCGACGGCGGTGACGGCGGCGGCCGCGTCCAGCAGGCCGAGGGTGAGCGAGCCCAGACCGGGGCCGATCTCCAGCACGTGCTCGTCCACGGTCACGTCCGCGGCCTGCACGATGCGTCGGATCGTGTTCGGGTCGATCACGAAGTTCTGGCCCCACTGCTTGGTGGGACGCAGGTCCAGCTCGGCGGCGATGCGCCGCACGTCCGCGGCGCTCAGCAGCGGGGCGGGAACGGGGTGCGGGGAGGGCTGGACCATGCCCGCGAGTCTATCGGGGCGCCGGACAGGGTAGCCGGGACGCAGCGGCGCGGGCTCCGCTCAGGTGGAGAGGTCACCGAGCCGGACGAGCTCGCGGAACTCGGGGCTCGTCTCCTGCAGCCCGGCGAACGTGCCCTGGCCGATGATCCGCCCCTGGTCCATCAGCACGATCTGATCGCAGCGCTTGACCGTGGAGAGACGGTGGGCGACCACGATGACCGTGATCCGTCCGCGCAGCGACTCGATCACCTCGGTGACCCGGCGTTCCGTGAGGTTGTCGAGGGCCGACGTCGCCTCGTCGAGCACGAGGAGGCGGGGGCGCCGGAAGAGCGCGCGCGCGATGCCCAGGCGCTGGCGCTGGCCGCCGGAGACGCCCACGGCCCCTTCGCCGATCACGGTGTCCAGGCCGTCGGGGAGCTCGTCCAGCCACTGGCCCAGCTGGGCTTCGCGCAGCACGCGCTCCACCTCGGCCCGGTCCGCCGTCTGGGTGGCCTCGACGTCCAGGAGCACGTTGTGCAGCACCGTTCCGTTGACCACGGTGACGGACTGCGGGACGAACGCCACGTTGTCCCACCAGCCGCGCGGGTTGGCCTCGAGCTCCACCCCGTCCACGTAGACCCCACCGCGCTGGGCGTGGTGGAAGCCGATGACCAGGTCCACCAGGGTGGTCTTGCCGGCACCGCTGCCGCCCACGAAGGCGTACGAGGAGCCGAAGGGGATGCGCAGGTCGATGTCGCGCAGGACCGGTTCGGCCTTGCCGGGGTAGGTGAAGGACGCGTCCCGCACCTCGATGGACTCCTCGAACGTGATGCGCTCGTAGGGCCGGTCCGCCGCGTGCAGGACCGGCTGCGCGGCGGCGAGCTCCGCCGTCGTGCGCTCGAAGGCCGGCCAGGAGGTGCGGATCTCATTGGTGGTGGCCATGAGCGCGGCCATGGACGGCAGCACGCGGAAGCCGGCCATCGCGAGCAGGGCGAGCGAGCCGAACGCCTCCCCGCCGCGGCCCTGGATGAAGGCCACGGCCACGAGCGCCGCGATGGCGGCCACGAAGGCGACCTCGAGCACGTAACGCGGCATCATCGTGAGGATCATCTTGAGCCGCGTGGCTTCGGCGCTCTCCATGCGGGCCGCGCGGTACTCCTCCATGAAGGCCGAGTCGTTGCCGCGGATCTTCACGTCCTTGTAGTTCTCCAGGCCCTGCAGCGCCGCCGTGTTGGCCCGCTCCCCCGCGGTCACCAGGGTCCAGCCCAGGCGGGAGGCCGGGCGGCGGATCACGGTCTTGATCACCCAGGCGACGGCGAGGAAGTACAGGGCCATCCCGAGCCCCGTCAGCGGCATGGCGACGCCCACCACGACCGCCACCGCGACGAGCGTCACCGCCTCCGTGAGGAACGTGACGGACGCGTTCACCACGCCCGTGTAGGCCATGCTGGAGGTGCCGGTGACGTTGTTGACCAGGGTGCCGACCGTGCGCGTCAGGTGCAGGCCGTAGTCGGCCCGCAGGTAGTAGCGCAGCAGCGTGGCAGACGTGCGGATGAGGTTCTGGTTGGTGAACCCCATGGTCCACCAGCGGAACGCGAGCACCAGGATCGCCTTGAGCAGGAAGGCCAGCACGATCACGACAGCGAAGGCCACCGTCTGCTCCGGCACCGTCACGGCCCCGAACCGGGCCAGCAGCCCTTCGAGCGCCGGGGAGCCCAGCTCACCCGAGGTCAGCAGGCTGACCAGCGGGAGGATCGAGGCGAGCGCCACCATCTCGAGGCCGGCCACGAGGACGGACCCGAGGACCACGAACACGAGGCGGATCCGCATGGGGCGGTCCACCAGGTACTGCGTTCCCTCGGGCAGCCGGGCTTTGAGGAGTCGGGTCAGCACGTCGCCCATCCTAGGGGCCGGGTCTGGATCGGCTCAGAACGAGCCGTACACCCGGGCGGTGTTCTCGCTCACCGCGCGGGCGAGGGCCGCCACGTCGTCTCCGCGCGTCTCCGCCATGCCCCGCAGCGTCAGCGGGATCAGGTAGGGCGCGTTGGGGCGGCCCCGATGCGGATGCGGTGTGAGGAAGGGCGCGTCCGTCTCCACGAGCAGCAGCTCGGCCGGGGCGATCCGCAGCGCCTCGCGCAGCTCGTCGTTGGCCTTGAAGGTGACGGGACCGGCGAAGGACATGTGCCAGCCGTGCTCGGCGCACGTGCGGGCCAGATCGGGCCCGCCGGAGAAGCAGTGGAACACCACGTGCGGGGGCAGCCCGCCGTCGGCCGCCTCCTCGAGCAGGATCCGGACGACGTCGTCGTGCGCGTCCCGATCGTGGATCTGCAGGGCCGTGCCGAGTTCGCGGGCGAGTCGGATGTGCCGGCGGAAGGACTCCTGCTGCGCGGCGTGGCCGGCCTCGTCCTGCGTCCGGAAGTAGTCGAGGCCCGTCTCGCCGACGGCGCGCACGCGGGGGTGGCGGGCGAGCTCCGCGATCTGCGCGAACGCCTCCTCGAACTCGCCGCGCTCGGCCAGGCGGGCCGCGTCGTTGGGGTGCAGCGCCACGGCGCCGAGCAGGCGGGGCTCGGCCTCGATCGCCGCGATCGTGAACCGGGCCGAGGCGACGTCGCAGCCCACCTGGACCGCACCGACCACGCCCACGGCCTCCGCCGCGTCCATCGCCTGGTGGACGTCCACGCGGACCAAGCCGTCGCGGAAGTCGAGGTGCGTGTGGTTGTCCACGACGGGCACCGGCAGCGGCTCCGGCGCGGGCGGGTACTCGAGACGACGCTTGCGGCCCGACTTCTCCTCGTGGGCGTCCCGGCGCGGGCCGCCGTCGTCGTCCGGCTGCGGGGCGGGGGCACGGTAGGCGAGGGGGGTCTCGGATGCGTGGGCCATGCACCCCACTCTAGGGAGCCGAACCCGGGCTCCCGACACGCCTCGGGGGCGGTATCGGGTGGTATCCACGTCGGATACCACCCGATACCGCCCCCGGAGGACACGGCTCGGCGCGAGGGTCAGGCCTTCGTGGCCGCCCACGGGTCGGCGATGCCGATGTACTGCACCGAGGAGTACTCCTCGATGCCCTCGGCGCCACCCTCGCGGCCCAGGCCCGACTGCTTCACGCCGCCGAACGGCGCGGCCGGGTTGGAGATGACGCCCACGTTGTAGCCCATGAGGCCGAACTCGATGCTCTCGGCCACGCGGTACATCCGGGCCTGATCCTTCGTGAACACGTAGGAGGCGAGGCCGTAGTCGGTGTCGTTGGCCATCTCGATGGCCTCCTCCTCGGAGGAGAAGGTCACGATCGGGGCCACCGGGCCGAAGATCTCCTGCTGGAGGATCGGGTTGCCCTTCTCCACCTTGATCGCGGTCGGCGCGTAGAAGTAGCCGTCGCCCTCGATCTTGTGGCCGCCGGTGAGCACCTCGCCGCCGGCCGCCACGGCGTCCTGGACGAGCTGGTCGATGTCGTCGCGCGCGCCCTCGTCCACGATCGGGCCGAGGGTGGACTCCGGGTCGGTGCCGCGCAGGGGCTTGAGCGCCTCGAGCTTGGCCACGAACTTCTGCGTGAACTCCTCGGCCACGTCCTCGTGCACGAGGAAGCGGTTGGCGGCGGTGCAGGCCTCGCCCATGTTGCGCATCTTCGCGGCGAAGGCGCCCTCGACGGCGGCGTCCAGGTCCGCGTCCTCGAAGACGATGAGCGGGGCGTTGCCGCCGAGCTCCATGGAGGTGCGCAGCACGTTGTCCGCCGCGTCCTTCATGAGGCGCACACCGACCGGCGTGGAACCGGTGAAGGACACCTTGCGCAGCCGCCGGTCCTGCAGGATCGGGCTGGAGATCGACGAGGCGGAGGAGCCCGCGACGACGTTGAGCACGCCCTTGGGCAGGCCGGCCTCCTGCATCACCTGCGCGAACAGCTGGGTGGTCAGCGGGGTCAGCTTGGCGGCCTTGAGGACCATGGTGCAGCCGGCGGCGACGGCGGGGCCCACCTTGCGGGTGGCCATGGCCAGCGGGAAGTTCCACGGGGTGATCAGCAGGCACGGGCCCACCGGGCGATGGTGCACCTGCATGCGCAGGGTGCCCTCCGGCACGGTGAGGGTGCGGCCGTAGTGGCGGCCGGCCTCCTCGGAGAACCAGCGCAGGAAGCCGTTGCCGTACGTGACCTCGCCGCGGGCCTCGGCGAGCGGCTTGCCCATCTCGAGGGTCATCAGCAGCGCGAAGTCCTCGGCGCGCTCGTTGATCAGGTCGTAGGCGCGGCGCAGGATGTCGGCGCGCTCCTTGGCCGGGGTGCGGGCCCAGTCGGCCTGCGCGGCGCAGGCGGCGTCGAAGGCGGCCAGGGCGTCGTCGGAGTTCGCGTCCTGCAGGCTCGCGATGACCTTGCCGGTGGCCGGGTCCTTCACGTCGAAGGTCTTGCCGGAGGAGGCATCGCGCCACTCGCCGTCGATCAGCAGGCCGGTGGGGACGGACTCCAGCAGCGCCTTCTCGCGCTCAGCGGTCACGGTCATGATGCACCTCTTTCGGGGTCGGTGGTCGGAGGCGGCACGCCCCGCGTCCCTCAGGGGAACGGGTGGACGGCCACGGGTATTCCGACGCCGTCCGGCGGCGGTCGGCAGCGGCTCCACGGCTGATCCTAGCCAGGCCCCGGGGCAGCGCCCCCGCGCATGAGCATCTGTGTAGCCGGGGACGTGTCAGCCCCGGGCCGCGAGCACCGCCTGGTAGAGCTCCCGGCTCCGCATCCCATGGGCTCCGGCCACCGCGGCCACGGCCTCCTTCAGCCGGGTGCCGGACTCCACCAACACCGCCACCTCGGCGACGGCGTCCGCCTCGGACGCCTCGCCCTCGGCGCCGGGCGCGGGCGGCCCGATCACCAGCACGATCTCCCCGCGGATCCCCTCCCCCGCGTGCCGCTCCGCAGCCCAGGCATGCACCTCGGCCGCGGTGCCGCGCACCACCTCCTCGTGCAGCTTGGTGAGCTCGCGGGCCACGCACACCGGCCGCTCCGCACCGAGGACCTCCACGACGACGGCCAGCGCGTCCGCCAGACGCTGCGGCGACTCGAAGGCGACCACGGTGCGGGCCTCGGTCAGCAGGGAGGTGAGCCATCGCCGTCGTTCCCCGTCCTTGCGGGGGACGAAGCCGTCGAAGGCGAACCGGTCCGTCGGCAGGCCGGAGAGGGCGAGCGCGGTGGTCACGGCGGAGGGGCCGGGCGCGCAGGTCACGGGCAGCCCTGCGGACACCGCGGCCGCCACGAGCCGATAGCCCGGGTCCGAGACCGTGGGCATGCCCGCGTCCGAGACCACCGCCACCGTGGCACCGCCGCGCACCTGGTCCAGCAGCCCCTGGGTGGAGGCCGCCTCGTTGTGCTCGTGATGGGCCACCACCCTGCCCGTCGGGGTGACGCCCAGACCGGCGCACAGGCGCCGCGCGGTCCGGGTGTCCTCGGCGGCGATCACATCCGCCTCCGCCAGCAGCTCACGCAGGCGCGCGGACGCGTCCCCGAGGTTGCCGATGGGGGTGGCGGCCAGGACGATGCGGCCCTCGGGCATGGGACGACCTTTCGACGGACGGACGGCTGCCCCGAGCCTACGGCCCCGGCCACCGTGCACGTCTCGCGGTCCACCCGTCCCCCTAGCATGGAGCCCGTGCCCGCCACCGCCCTCGCCTCCCGCCCCGCCGCCGAGGACCACGGTCCTGTGGGACATGTCCGCGCGCCGGACCGCCGGGGTGCGGCACTGGGCGTGGGCCGGCGTCGAGAAGGACGGCCTGTACGCGTTCGTGGCCGTGGTGGGCGGCGGCCTGGTCGCCTACCTGGCCTCGTGGACCGGCTGGTTCGTCACGGAGGGCGGCTACTACCGGGACTGGCACCGGGACAACCCGCCGGAGGGCCTGCTCGCCGGGCTGGTCCCCGGCCCGCTGCGCTCCCTGTGGCACTACCACGTGGAGTCCACGACCTTCCACCAGGGCCTCACCAGCCCCCACGACTACGCCGCCAACCCGTGGACCTGGCCGTTCATGGGCCGGCCCGTGAGCTACTACTACGAGGGCGCAGAGCCCGGCGAGGGGATCTGCCCGGCGGACGCCGCGGGCGCGTGCTCGGCGGCCATCACGGACATCGCCAACCCGTTCGTGTGGTGGACGGGCCTGGCCGCCGTCCTCGTGTGCGTGTGGCTGCTGGTGCGCCACCGGGACTGGCGGGCCGGCGCCCTGCTCAGCGCCTACGTGGCCGGGCAGCTGGTGTGGTTCCTGTGGCCCGAGCGGACCATGTTCTTCTTCTACACGATCGCCTATGAGCCCTTCCTCGTGATGATGATCGCCCTGGCGCTCTCGCTGCTGCTGCGGCCGGGTCGCCGGCCCGGGCCCCGCTGGGGCTCGGCCCTGGTGCTGGCGTACGTGACGATCGCCGTCGCCGTGTCCCTGTTCTTCCTGCCCGTCTGGATCGGCGACGTCATCTCGTACGACCAGTGGCGCTGGCGGATGTGGTTCAGCAGCTGGATCTGACGGCCGCGTCCCGGGCGCGGGTGTGCCCGACCGCGCGCCGCACGTCCGGAAATGGATACGCTCGGACCGTGCAGAACCAGAGCCCCGTCCATGAGTCCGCCACCGAGCTCGTCGGCATGCCGCCGGCGGACTCCAACATCACGGACCTGATCGTCGCCTCCTGTGCCGACCGGCCGGACGCGCCCGTGTACGCCGTGCGCAACGGCGCGGGCGGCTGGGTGGACGTCCACTTCACCGCGTTCCTCACCCAGGTGCGCGCCGTGGCGGCCGGCCTCATCGCCCGCGGCGTCCAGCCCGGGGACCGGGTGGGCCTGTTCTCCCCCACCTCCTACGCGTGGGCCGTCCTCGACCAGGCCGTGTGGTTCGCCGGCGCCGTCTCCGTGCCGATCTACGAGACCTCCTCGGCCCACCAGGTGGAGCACATCGTCACGGACTCGGGGCTGCGGGTGGTCGCCGTCGGCAGCGAGGAGCTCGACGAGCGTGTCGCCGAGGCCGCCGGGCACGCGGGCGTGGACGTGGCGACGTTCCCGCTGACGGACGCGGGGCTGGCGGAGCTGGCCGAGGCCGGCGCGTTCGTGTCGGACGACGCCGTCGAGCACGCCCGCTCCCTGGCGACCCTCGCCAGCCCCGCCTCGATCGTCTACACCTCCGGCACCACCGGCCGCCCGAAGGGCGCCGTGATCACGCACGGCAACTTCGTGGGCGCGGCCATCAACGTGCTGCACTTCGCGCGCGAGGTGGTCCAGTGGTCCCCGGAGACGACAACGTCGCGCACCCTGCTCTTCCTCCCGCTGGCCCACGTGCTCGCCCACGCCGTCCAGGTCATCTGCCTGTACGCCCGCATCCAGGTGGCCCACTCCGGTTCCCCGGCCACGCTGCTCGGCGACCTCGCCTCCTTCCACCCCACGTGGCTGCTGGCCGTGCCGCGCGTGTTCGAGAAGGTCGAGGCCGGCATCGAGGCCAAGGCCCAGAAGAGCGGCACCGGGCGGATCTACGCGGCCGCCAAGCGCACCGCCATCGAGTGGTCCACGGCCGTGGACGAGGCCGAGTTCGGGGACGGCCCCGGGCCTTCGGCCCTGCTGCGCGCCCGGCGCGCGCTGTTCGACCGGCTGGTCTACCGCAAGATCCGGGAGGCCCTCGGCGGCGAGGTGATCTCGTGCGTGTCCGGCGCGTCCGCCCTCTCCCCGGAGCTGGTGCACTTCTTCCGCGGCGCCGGCATCCCGATCGTGGAGGGCTACGGCCTCACGGAGACCACCGCGCCGGCCACCGTGAACATCCCCGGCGCGCACCGGGTGGGCACCGTGGGCCTGCCCGTGGCCGGGGTGACGGTGAAGATCGCCGAGGACGGCGAGATCCTCATCCGCGGCCCCGTGGTGTTCGACGGCTACCACGGCATGCCCAAGGCGTCGGCGGAGGCCATGGAGGACGACTTCTTCCGCACCGGGGACATCGGCGCGCTGGACGAGCACGGCTTCCTGCGGATCACCGGCCGCAAGAAGGACGTGATCATCACCGCCGGCGGCAAGAACGTGTACCCCACGCCCATGGAGGAGGCGCTGCGCCAGCACCGGCTCATCGAGCACGTCGTGGTGGTCGGCGAGAACCGCCCGTTCGTGGGCGCCCTCATCACCCTGGACACCGAGGCCTTCACCCAGTGGGCCCTGGACCGCGAGCTCAGCCTCACGCCGGCCGAGGCCGCGACGGACCCCACCGTGCTGGCCTCGATCCAGGAGGCGGTGGACCAGGTCAACGCGGGCGTCTCCCGCGCCGAGTCCATCCGCCGCTTCCGCATCCTGGACCACCCGTTCACCGAGGACTCCGGGCACGTCACCCAGTCCCAGAAGCTCAAGCGGGCCCAGGTGATCGAGGACCACGCCGAGGACGTCGAGGCCCTCTACCGTCGCTGACCCCGCGCCCCCGGACGACGACGGGCCGGGAGGACGCCTCGTCCTCCCGGCCCGTTCCCGTCCGGCGGCGGTCAGCGCACCACGGCGTCGTCCTCCCGGGCCCACCGCAGGCGGGTGCGCAGCAGCTGCTCGCGGCGGTCCGCGCTCAGCTCACGACGGCGGCGCGTGGGCCACGTGAGCACGAGCGTCACGAGGGACGCCAGCAGGGTCACCAGCCCGACCACCACGGCCGCGTCCACCCAGAACTGCTCGGGGTAGAGGCGGATGAGGGCGTCCCGCACGGAGAACGTCCACGTGCCGTCCGCGAAGAACAGCGAGTGGAACCCGGCGAAGAACGTCTCCCAGCCCAGCACCGCCATGACCGCAAGCGCGATCACCGCGAGCGGCAGCCACACGGCGCCGGCGAACAGGCCGCGGCGCACCCCGCCGGGGCTGGTGCGCAGCAGGGACGCGATGAGCAGGGCGCACACCACCACGAGCGCCACGAGCACCGCAGTGGCGATCCACAGCACGGTCTTCACATCCGTCATGTGGTCGACCTCGACCTCGGTGAACAGGGGCGCGCCCTGGTGCGTGAGGCTGCTGAGGTATCGCGGCCCGGCCAGGTTGGTCACGTAGTCCAGCCCGGCGGAGCCGTAGTGCATGCGGTCGGCGAGGGTGAAGCCGAACCGGTCCGCGGGGAACCCGGGCCGGTGGTACTCCAGCCACAGGAACACCGGGCTCGCCACGAGGCGGACGGCGGCCAGCACCAGGGCGAGCGGGGCGAGGATCGCCAGCAGCACCTGTGCCAGGCGCGGACCCGCCTTGGGCAGGCGCGCGCGCTCCTCCGGCGTGGGGCCCTGCAGGGCCGCCGCCTGGGCCACGGGGGCGGCCGTGCCGTCCTCGGGGTAGCGGTCGACCGGGGCGGCGGCGCTCGACCCCGCCGCGCGGGCCCCGACGGCGGCGCTCAGCGGGCCGAGCTCGTCGGCGCCGGGCAGCGGCCGCCGGCCGCCCTCGGGCACGGCCCGGGAGGCGACGATGTCGCGGTCGGCGTCCGCGGCCGGGCGGCCGGCGTCGCGCCGGTCCGCGGCCGCCGCGTCCCCGCCGCGCAGCGCGGCGAGGTCCTCGGGGCTGAGCGCCGAGGTGTGCTGGGCGCCGCCGTCGTCGTCCCGGCCCATGGCGGGCAGCGCCTGGGTGCGGTTCGGGTCGTCTGCGGCGTCGTCCTCGACGAACGCGCCGTAGTCCAGCCCGGAATCGAAGTCCTCCGCCCCGGCGCGCTCGTCGCGCCCGCGGCCGGCCTGATGGGAAGCCATGCTCGTGCCTCTCTCGAGTGGGTCCGTCCGCCCGCGGGCGCCGGGGATCAGTAGCGGTAGTGGTCGGCCTTGTAGGGGCCGGCCACGTCCACGCCGAGGTACTCGGCCTGGGCCTTGGTCAGCTCGGTCAGCCCGACGCCGAGGGCGTCCAGGTGCAGGCGGGCGACCTTCTCGTCCAGCACCTTGGGCAGCGTGTAGACGCGCTTCTCGTAGTGCTCGCCGGTCAGGGCGCCGGTGCCCGTGGAGCCGCCGAAGAGCTCGATCTGCGCCATCACCTGGTTGGTGAAGGACGCGCTCATCACGAACGAGGGGTGGCCGGTGGCGTTGCCGAGGTTCAGCAGGCGGCCCTCGGAGAGCACGATGATGCTGCGCTCGGCCTCCGTGCCGCCGCCCAGGGTCCACTCGTGGACCTGCGGCTTGATCTCCGTCTTCACGACGCCGGGGATGCGGGCCAGGCCGGCCATGTCGATCTCGTTGTCGAAGTGGCCGACGTTGCCCACGATGGCCTTGTCCTTCATGGCGGCCATGTGCTCGGCCATGATGATGTCCTTGCCGCCGGTGGTGGTGACGAAGATGTCGCCCTCGCCCACCACGTCCTCGAGGCGGGCCACCTGGTAGCCGTCCATCGCGGCCTGCAGCGCGCAGATCGGGTCGATCTCCGTGACGATCACGCGGGCACCCTGGCCGCGCAGGGCCTCGGCGGCGCCCTTGCCGACGTCGCCGTAGCCGCAGACCACGGCGACCTTGCCGCCGATCAGCACGTCCGTGGCGCGCATGATGCCGTCCGGCAGGGAGTGGCGGATGCCGTACTTGTTGTCGAACTTGGACTTGGTCACGGCGTCGTTCACGTTGATCGCCGGGAAGAGCAGGCGGCCCTCCTGCGCCAGCTGGTAGAGGCGCAGCACGCCCGTGGTGGTCTCCTCGGAGACGCCGCGCAGGGTGCCGGCGGTGCGGGTCCAGTGCTGCGGGTCGCGGGCCAGCGAGCGGCGCAGCGTCTCGAGGATGATCCGGTACTCCTCGGGGTCGTCCTCGGTGGCGCTGGGCACGGCGCCCGCGGCCTCGAACTCGACGCCCTTGTGCACCAGCAGGGTGGCGTCGCCGCCGTCGTCCAGGATCATGTTGGGGCCGCGCTCCGGATCCTCGTCCGCGCCCGGCCAGGTGAGGATCTGCGAGGCGGTCCACCAGTAGTCCTCGAGGGACTCGTTCTTCCAGGCGAACACCGGCACGCCCTGCGGGTCCTCGGGGGTGCCCGAGCCCACGACGACGGCGGCCGCGGCCTCGTCCTGCGTGGAGAAGATGTTGCAGGAGGCCCACCGGACCTCGGCGCCGAGGGCGATGAGGGTCTCGATGAGCACGGCGGTCTGCACGGTCATGTGCAGGGAGCCGGCGATGCGGGCGCCCTTGAGCGGCTGGGCCTCCCCGTACTCCTCGCGCAGGGACATCAGCCCCGGCATCTCGTGCTCGGCCAGGCGGATCTGGTGGCGGCCCGCCTCGGCCAGGGACAGGTCCCGGACCGTGAAGTCGAACGAGGCACCGGGCACGGTGGTGCGGTTGGCGAAGGCCGGGTCGACGTCGGGGGTGCGGAACTCTGCGGAGGTCTCAGTCATGCCCTCCAGCCTAGCGAGGCCCCGGACGGCACGACACGTGCCGCCTCAGTCCCCGTCACGCACCACGCGCAGCCCGGGGCGGGCCGGCGGGACGGCCATGGGCCGGGTGGGGACCGTGCGCACGCCGCCGTCCGCGTCGACGGCCTCGTAGTGCTCGGGCAGCTCCAGCCGCAGCACCTCCCAACCGCGCGGGGCCGTGGTGCGTCGAGCGTGCTCGCCGCAGAGGTCGTACGTGTGCGGCTCCGCCCGGCGCGACAGGGGCCCGATGACCACCTGCGAGTCCGCGTAGTTGTACGTCAGCGTGGCCAGGGCAGGGCTCTGGCATCCGGTCTTGCTGCAGCGTCGCATGGGTCCCACGCCCGCCACCCTACTCGGCGGACGGCCCGGGGCGGTGGCCTACCATGGCGCGCATGACCGCGTCCGCCTCCTCCGATCCCCTCGACCCCCTGCCGTTCCGGGCGGGCGACGCCGCGGGGGCCGAGCCGGGCGTCGAGGGCGGCCCGGCCGAGGCCGGCGTCTCCTCCCCCACGGGGCGCGGCGGCCGGGACCGCCGTGGCCGAGGGCTGCGGCATCCGCGCCCGTTCGGTGCACGCTCGGAGCGGGGCCGGGGCGAGGCGCTGCTGACCGCCGTCGAGAAGGCGGTGGACCGGCTGGGCTCCCTGGACGCGCCCGGGCTGCGGCACGTGACCGCGCGGGTGGAGCGCATCCCGGACCGGCTCGACGAGCGGCTGCGCGAGCTGCACGCCGGCCGGGAACGGGATGAGGAGGCGCTGTTCGCGCGGGCCGAGCGGCAGGGCCGGGACGGGGTGCTGATCACCCTGTTCGAGCGGCCGCTGCGGGACGCGGCCGACCCGGCCGACCTCGAGGGGGCCGTCTACGGGGTGGCGCTGAGCCGTTGCGCCGACGCGCTGGGCGTGGACCCGCAGGTGCTCGACCCCAGCTGGGGCCGCGGCTGAGCCCGGACCGGGCGGTCCGCGCCGGGCACCGCGCCCGACGGACGGGCGCCGTGCGTCAGGCGCGGGCGCGGCGCAGGCGGCGACGCTCGCGCTCGGAGAGCCCGCCCCAGATGCCGAAGCGCTCGTCGTTGGCCATGGCGTACTCCAGGCACGCGTCCTTGACGGTGCAGGCCTCGCACACGCGCTTGGCGTCCCGCGTGGAGCCGCCCTTCTCCGGGAAGAACGCCTCGGGGTCCGTCTGCGCGCACAGGGCGTCCGCCTGCCAGGCCAGCTCGCCCTCGACGGGCTCGGTGGTCACGCCCGGGATGGCGGCCCAGTCGGCGGAGACGGGCGCGGCCTCGACCGGACGCGCGTCACCGGGGAAGAGGGCGGTGACGGTGGCGGCCGGGGTGCCGGTCTCGCCGTCGAGGTCGTGGGCGGTGAGGAAGGCGGTCGCCTGATCCTCGAGGCTCGCGCCGGACACGCCTGCCTGCGGGTCGGCGGGGTCGAGGAACCAGTCGCTGGGGACGCTCCGCGGACGAGGCGCCGGCGCGGGATCGGCGTGGTGCGCGTCCTCGACTCGCTGGGGCTGCTCCATGTGTGACGCCTCTTCCCGGGATCGACGTGGCGGCTGTGGGCCGGGTGACCATGCGGTCCGCGCGGGTGCCGGGCAAGCCGGCGGGCCCCTCCTGGCGGGACCGTTGGCCCGGGTTCATTACATCGGTGTGATTCGTGCCGAGTCAAACCGAGCGGGTGCCACACTGGGCCCATGGTCTCCCTCTCCGCACCCCGGTCCACCGGCCCCCTCGTGCTCCGCCTCGCCTCCTCCCCGCGGCCCGCGCTCGTCCAGGAGCCGGGGGCCCCGGACGAGCCCGGCGCGGTGGACCAGCGCATCGAGCTCTCGGGCCGCGTGACCGTGAACTGGGCCGCCAAGTTCGCGGGCCTGCTCGGCGCCGAGGGCATCGGCGCGGGCGACGCCGTCGCCCTGGACCTGCCCGTCCACTGGCTCTCCCACGCCCTCGCCCTCGGCGTGCTCTGCGCCGAGGCCGAGCCCGCCCTCGAGGGCGACTCCCCCGCCGCCGTCCTCACGGACCGGCCCGAGGCGTGGCCGGACCCGTCCGTGGCCGTGTTCGCCGTCGCCCTGCCGCGCGGCCTCGAGCCCGAGTTCGACGGCCCAGCCGTCGACCCGGCCGTCGTGGACGTGGCCGCCGAGATCCGCGCCCAGCCGGACGCCCTGCCCGGCCCCGTGGACCACGTGCGGCCCGCGTCGATCCCGGCCGGGGCCGACGTCGCCCCGGACGACGACGGCCCGCGCCCCCGCCTGACGTGGGCGGGAGTGCGGGCCGCGCTGGAGGCGTGGGACGCGGGCCGGGCGGTGACCGTGCGCCCCTGACGGGGCGGCGGGGTCAGGCGGGGACGCTCAGACCCCGGCGTCGGGGGCGCGGTGCCGGCCGTGCGGAGGCAGCTGCTCCTCGCGCAGCACGGGCATCTGGCCGGTGATGATCGCGAGGTCGTTGGCGAAGCCGGGCTCCACGTCCAGCTTCTCCTTGAACACCCAGAACCGGTAGGCGAAGTAGCGGAACACGGTGCCGAAGAACAGGCCGATCACGTTGCCGGCGATGAACAGGCCGGTCGGGTCGGTCACGCCCATCAGGTACTGCGCGATCGCCACGCAGCCGGCCTGGATGCCCAGCCCGATCGCGTTCATGATCAGGAACATCACGAGCTCGCGCGTCTTGTTCGAGGAGCGCTTGTCCCGGAACGTCCAGTAGCGGTTGGCCACCCAGCTGAACAGGGTGGCGACGACGCCGCCCACGATCTTGGCCTTGACGTTGGACCCCTCGAGCGGGCCGGTCATCATCCACCAGAAGACGAGCGAGTCCACCACGAACGCGGCCGCACCGACGGTGCCGAACTTGGCCACCTCCCGCCACAGCAGGGAGACCATCCCGGTCAGGCGGCCCCAGAGATCGGACAGCATGGGCGTGGACTCCTCGGTTCGGGACGGGGGTGTGCACGCGGGGCGGACCCGCGCAGGGCTGGGGAACACTGTAGCCGCGCCCCCGGCGCGCGACCTCCCCGGATCCGGCATCGGCCACCCCTCCGTGACGGAGTTCTCAGCCGGTCCGACTACCCTGTCCGGGTGACTTCCCCTCGACTCGGTGTGATCGGTGGCGGGCAGCTGGCCCGCATGATGGCGGGCGCCGCCGCGGAGCTCGGCGTGCCCTTCCGCGTGCTCGCGGAGGCCCCGGACGCGTCAGCGGCCCAGGTCGCCCCCCACGTGGTCGGCGACCACGCGGACCTGGCGGACCTGCGCGCGTTCGCGGCCACGGTGGACGTGGTCACCTTCGACCACGAGCACGTGCCCACCGAGCACCTGCGGGCCCTGCAGGAGGCCGGCGTCGCCGTGCGCCCCGACCCCGAGGCGCTGCAGCACGCCCAGGACAAGCTGGTCATGCGCGCCGCCGTCGAGCGGCTGGGCCTGCCGAACCCGGCGTGGGCGCCGGTCGACGACCTCGAGGCCGTCCTCGCCTTCGGCGACGAGCACGGCTGGCCCATGATCCTCAAGACCGCCCGCGGCGGCTACGACGGCAAGGGCGTGCTCACGCTCGACGACGCCGACGACGCCCGCGCCTCCGCCGCGGACGGCACCCTGGCCGCGTGGCTCGGCGCCGGCATCACCCCGCTGCTGGCCGAGGCCCTCGTCCCCTTCTCCCGTGAGCTCTCCGCGCAGGTGGCGCGCACCCCCTCCGGTGAGGTGGCCGTCTACCCCGTCGTCGACTCGGTCCAGGTGGCCGGCGTGTGCGACCTCGTGGTCGCCCCGGCCCAGGACCTCGACCCGGCCGTCGCCGCGGCCGCGACCGCCGCGGCCGTCCGCCTCGCCGAGGAGCTGGACGTCACCGGCATGCTCGCGGTCGAGCTGTTCGAGACGCCGGGGGTCGGCCCGGGCTTCCAGGTGAACGAGCTGGCCATGCGCCCCCACAACTCCGGACACTGGTCCATGGACGGCGCCGTCACCGGCCAGTTCGAGCAGCACGTCCGCGCCGTGCTCGACCTGCCGCTGGGCGAGACGGCCCCCCGCGGGGCCGGCGTCGTGATGAAGAACGTCCTCGGCGGCGCCCGCGAGGACCTGCACGCCGGCAGCGTCGCGGCCCTCGCCGCCCACCCGCAGGCCAAGGTCCACCTCTACGGCAAGGACGTGCGCCCGGGCCGCAAGGTCGGTCACGTCAACGTCGTCGCGGACCACGGCCTCAGCCTCGAGGAGGCCGTGCGGACCGCCGAGTCCGCCGCCGCACTCCTGCGCGACGACGCCCCCACCACCGGCACCGAGACGGAGGC
>NZ_JABFBA010000005.1:128331-136545 GCF_017168445.1 Micrococcus sp. KRD026
CGCCCAGCCCCTGCAGGACGACGCCCCGGTCGTCTCCGTCGTGATGGGCTCCGACTCCGACTGGCCCGTGATGAGCGCGGCCGCCGAGGCCCTGCGCGAGCTCGACGTGCCCGTCGAGGTCGGCGTGGTCTCCGCGCACCGCATGCCCCACGAGATGGTGGAGTTCGGCGCCCGCGCGCACGAGCGCGGCATCCGCGTGATCGTGGCCGGCGCGGGCGGCGCGGCCCACCTGCCCGGGATGCTCGCCGCCGTCACCCCCCTGCCCGTGATCGGTGTGCCCGTGAAGCTCAAGAGCCTGGACGGGATGGACTCCCTGCTCTCGATCGTCCAGATGCCCGCCGGTGTGCCGGTGGCCACCGTCTCCATCGACGGCGCCCGCAACGCCGGCCTGCTGGCCGCCCGCATCCTCGCCTCGGCCGACACCGCGGAGGGCGACCGCCTGCGCGCCGCCCTCGCCGAGCACGCCGACGAGCTCAACGCCCAGGCCCGGGCCAAGGGGGCCCGCCTGCGCGAGCGGATGGCCGCCGACCGCTGATGTCGTCCGCCACCGGATCCGTGCCCGCCGGTCACGCGCAGCCCGACCCGCTCCGAGATCCACGCGTCGCCTCCCCCACCGAGCGCACCCGCCGGGCGCTGATCCTCACCGCCCTGACCCTGCTGGTCCCCGGCGGCGCCCAGCTCGTCGCCGGCAGCCGCCGGCTCGGCCGCGTGGCGCTGCGGGTCACCGTCACCGTGTGGGCCGTGCTGATCCTCGGGCTGCTGTGGTGGCTGGTCTCCCGCGCGAGCCTGATCTCGCTCATGGCCCGGGACGGCGTGCTGCTCGGGCTGGCGGTGGTCCTGGCGGCGCTGGCGGTGGGCTGGGCAGTGCTGTGGGTGGACACGTTCCGGCTGATCCGGCCGCACCTGCTCGCCCCCGGCGCGCGGAAGATCACGGCGGCGGTCACCGCGCTCGCGCTCGTGCTCACCAGCGGCGCCCTGCTCTACGGCGGCTGGGCGGCGAACACGAGCCGCGGGGCGCTCGGCGAGGTCTTCCGGGAGGGGCCGGCCGTCCCGGAGGCCGAGGGCCGCTACAACATCCTGGTCCTGGGCGCGGACGCCGGCGAGGGCCGCCAGGGGCTGCGCCCGGACTCCATGCACGTGGTCTCCGTGGACGCCCGCACCGGCGCCATCGTGATGTTCTCCCTGCCCCGCAATCTCCAGAACGCGCCGTTCGTCGAGGGCTCCCCGCTGTGGGACGTGTACCCGAACGGCTTCGACTGCGGCGACGAGTGCATCCTCAACGCCCTCTACACGGACGTGGAGGAGCACCACGCAGACCTCTACCCGGACGCCGAACACCCCGGTGCCGAGGCCATGAAGGACGCCGCCGGCGGCATCCTCGGCCTGGACGTCTCCGGCTACGCCCTCATGGACATGGGCGGCTTCGCCCAGCTGATCGACGCCATGGGCGGGGTGGACGTCGTCAGCGGCGGCTACGTGGTGCACCGCGGCGTCCGGCCCGACGGCGCCTGGGGCAACATCTGGTGGGAGCCGGGCACCCACCACTTCAACGGCGACGACGCGCTCGCCTTCGCCCGCTCCCGGCACTGGTCCACCGACTACGCCCGCATCCGCCGGCAGCAGTGCATGCAGGCGGCGATGCTGGAGCAGTTCAGCCCCGCCACCGTGCTCACCCGCTTCGAGGGGATCCTCGCGGCGGGCCAGCAGATCGTGACCACCGACCTGCCGCAGTCCCAGCTCGGCACGTTCGCGGACCTCGCCGAGCGCTCGCGCGGCCAGAAGATGCGGCGGCTGACCATCGGCCCGCCCGACTTCGGCGACACGGGCACCCACTTCACCACCTACCCCGACTACGACCTCGTCCACCGCCGCGTGGACGAGATGCTGGCCGATGAGTCCGCAACCGCCGGATCGGAGCCGACCGGGGTCTCGGCGACGCCGCTGCTCACCGTGCTGGCCGTCGTCGCGCAGGAGACGCAGACCCCCGACGTCGACGAGGACGACCCGGCCACGTGGCCGGCCCCGCCGACCCGCACCGACGGCGAGCCCTTCACCGCCGAGGACCTGATGACGGCCGAGGACCTGGGCCAGGAGGACGTGCTGAACCACGCGTCCTCGACCAACGGGCTGTGCATCCCCGCCCCGTGAGGCGCGACGCGCGGGCCGACGGGCTGACCTAGGCTGGGCGCATGCACGTCCTGAAGCCCGTGATCCGTGACTACGCCTGGGGCTCCCCCACGCTCCTCGCCGACCTGCAGGGACGCGAGCCCACCGGCCGCCCCGAGGCCGAGCTGTGGCTGGGCGACCATCCGGGCGCCCCGTGCGTCGCCGTCGTGGCGGACGGCGCCCACATCGGCCTGGACGAGGTGGTGGCCGCGGACCCGGAGCGCTGCCTCGGGCCCGTCGCGCCGGAGGGCCGGCTGCCCTTCCTCATGAAGCTGCTCGCCGCGGGCGCCCCGCTGTCCATCCAGGCGCACCCCACCCTGGAGCAGGCCCGCGCGGGCTTCGCCGCGGAGGAGGCCGCCGGCGTGCCGGTCGACGCCCCGCAGCGCAACTACAAGGACGCGAACCACAAGCCGGAGATGCTGCTCGCGCTGACCCCCTTCGCGGCGATGTGCGGCTTCCGCTCCCCCGAGGTCTCCTCGGACAGCTTCGAAGCCCTGGCCCGCGCCCTCACGGAGCGGGCGGACGGGGACACGTCCGCCGTCGCCGTCGCCGCCGCCCGGATCAGCCAGGCCCTCGCCGCCGGGGACCTCGAGGACGCGTTCACCTCGATCCTCGACCCCGACTCCGTGTGGGGCGCCCCCGGCGCCGTCGCGCAGGTCGTGGACGTGCTGCGGGCTGCGCCGGACCTGGCCGAGCGCGACCCCTCGCTGGCCACGGCCCTCGAGGCCGCCCAGCACCACCCGGACGACCCCGGCGTGGTGGTGGCCATCCTGCTCAACCGCGTGGACCTGGCCCCGGGTCAGGCCATCCATCTGCCCGCCGGCAACGTGCACGCGTACCTGCACGGGCTGGGCGTGGAGGTCATGGCGGCCTCGGACAACGTGCTGCGCGGCGGGCTCACCCCGAAGCACATGGACGTGCCCGAGCTGCGCCGCGTGGTCACCTTCGAGGCGCTGCCGGTGCCCTCCACCGAGCCCGAGCGCGTGGCCGACTCCGTGGTGGCCTTCCGCCCGCCGTTCGAGGAGTTCGAGCTGCTCCAGGCCACGCTCGAGGACGACGCCGTCCACGGGCTCGACGTGCACGGGCCCGGGATCGCGGTGGTCACCCGCGGCACGGCAAGCCTGGCCCTGGCAGGCCAGGAGATCGAGCTGGGCCCGGGCGAGGCCGTGTTCCTGCCCGCCGCGGAGACGGCGTCCGGCCCGCTGGCCGTCCGCGCCGCGGCCGGCGCCCCGGCGACGGTGCACGTGGCCGGCCTGCCGCGGGGCTGAGCCCGGCAGACCGGCCCGCGGGCTCAGCGGGCGTCGCGGTCCCCCAGCCACTTGGACCACTTCTTCACGTCGTGCTCGGCGTCCACGGTGCGGACCGTGCCGGACGACGAGCGCATCACGATGGACTGCGTGTGCACGCGGCCGTCGGCGAAGCGCACACCGCGCAGCAGGTCGCCGTCGGTGATGCCGGTGGCCGCGAAGTAGCAGTGGTCGGAGGTGACCAGCTCGTTCGTGGTCAGCACCGCGTCGAGGTCGAGGCCGGCGTCGAGGGCCTTCTGCTTCTCGGCGTCGTCGGTGGGGGCCAGGCGACCCTGGATGATGCCGCCGGTGGCCTTGATCGCGCACGCGGTGACGATGCCCTCGGGGGTGCCGCCGATGCCCATCATCATGTCCACGCCGGTGTCCGGGCGGGCGGCGGCGATGGCGCCGGCGACGTCGCCGTCCAGGATGAACTTCACGCGGGCGCCGGCCTGGCGGATCTCCTTGACCAGGCCCTCGTGGCGGGGGCGGTCCAGCACGCACACGGTCACCTGCGAGACGGGCTTGTCCAGGGCCTTGGCCACGAGGTTCACGTTCTGCTTCACCGGCAGGCGCATGTCCACGAAGTCGGCGGCCTCGGGGCCCACCACGAGCTTGTCCATGTAGAACACGGCCGACGGGTCGAACATGGTGCCGCGCTCGGCCACCGCGAAGACGGAGAGCGCGTTGTTGTAGCCCATGGCGGTCAGGCGGGTGCCGTCGATCGGGTCCACGGCCACGTCCACGGCGGCGCCGGAGCCGTCGCCGACCTGCTCGCCGTTGAACAGCATGGGGGCCTCGTCCTTCTCGCCCTCGCCGATCACCACGGTGCCGTCCATGGCCACGGTGTCCATGAACGCGCGCATCGCGTCCACCGCGGCGCCGTCCGCCTTGTTCTTGTCCCCGTAACCCACCCAGGGGCTCGCGGCGATGGCCGCCGCCTCGGTCACCCGCACCAACTCCATGGCCAGGTTGCGGTCCGGGACGTGATTCTCGTAGCCGGTCTTCTCCGAGGACGCGCTGGTCATCGCTGCTCCGATCCTTGCTCGCGGCGCTCCGTCCGCACGGGACGGGGCGTGAGGGCGGCTCTGCCCCGGTCCTCATCCTACGGGGGCGGCCTCCCGTGGGTGGCACAATGCCTGTCTCTTATACACATCTGACGCTGCCGACGAACTCTAGGGTGTAGATCTCGGTGCCCCGTCCTGACCGCCCAGCAGGCGCAGCGGGCCCGGCAGCCGTGGATGGCCATGGTGCTCTCCCTGGCGGCTCTGCTGGCGATCGTGGCCGTGGTCCTCCTGCTCAACCCGGAGCCGCCGCAGCGGCCCCGTGAGGACCGCGTCGACGTCGCCGCCGAGGCCGCCACGATCCCCCACGACGACGGCGACCTGCCGGCCCTGGCGCCCGAGGTACCGGAGTCCTGGTACGCCAACTACGCCCGCCTGCAGAAGCTGGACGGCGTCTCCACGTGGGACGTCGGCTGGGTGGTCACGGACACGGTGTTCGCGGGCCTGCAGCAGGCCGAGGACGTCGACCCCACCTGGGTGAGCCTGCGGGTGGACCAGGTCCCGACGTCGGAGACGATCGAGATCGACGGGATCGCGTGGGACCTCCACGCCGATCCGAAGAAGCCGGAGCGACGGCTCGTGGCGGAGGTGGACGGCAGCACCGTGGTGCTGACCACCACCGGCGACCAGGCCGTCCTCGAAGACCTGGCGCACGGCGTCGCGAAGGAGACCCGATGACCCCCCACACCCGCCCCGAGACGACGCCGGCCCCCGACGTCGTCGTCCCCACCTCCGACCTGACCCCCGCCGAGGCGTGGGAGGTCCTCGCCGAGGGCAACCGCCGCTTCGTGGCGGGCGAGCCGAGCCACCCGAACCAGAACGCCGAGCGGCGCAGCGACCTGACCGCCGGTCAGGCCCCGGTCGCCGTGATCTTCGGCTGCGCCGACTCGCGCCTGGCGGCCGAGATCATCTTCGACCTCGGCCTCGGCGACGTGTTCGTGGTGCGCACGGCCGGCCACGTGATCGACGACGCCGTGCTGGGCTCCATCGAGTACGGCGTGGACGTGCTGGAGATCCCGCTCGTCATCGTCCTGGGCCACAACTCGTGCGGCGCCGTCACGGCGACGGTCGAGTCCTACATCTCCGGCACCATGCCGCGCGGCTTCGTGCGCCCCCTCGTGGAGCGCATCATCCCGTCCGTGCTGGCCGGGCGTCGCCGCGGGCTGGAGGAGGTCGACGAGTTCGTGGCCGAGCACGTGGACCAGACCTGCGACCACCTCCTGGAGACCTCGCAGTCCGTCCGCGCGGCCGTCGAGTCCGGGCGCACCGCCGTCGTCGGGCTCACCTACTCGCTGTCCGAGGGCACCGCGCGACCGGGCCGCGTGCACGGCGACCTGGCGGTCTGACGACGTCGGGCGTCCGGTGCGGCACCGGGCGCCCACGCCGTCCTAGGATGTGACCATGACCGCAGAGAACACCGATCAGCAGTTCCGCATCGAGCACGACACCATGGGCGAGGTGAAGGTGCCGGTGAACGCGCTCTACCGTGCACAGACCCAGCGCGCCGTGGAGAACTTCCCGATCTCCGGCAAGGGCCTCGAGCCCGCCCACATCCACGCCCTCGCGCAGGTCAAGAAGGCCGCGGCCAAGGCGAACGCCGAGCTGGGCATCATCTCGCAGGAGCGCGCGGACGCCATCGTCGCCGCCGCGGACCAGGTCATCGCCGGCGACCACGACGACCAGTACCCGATCGACGTGTTCCAGACCGGCTCCGGCACCTCCTCCAACATGAACACCAACGAGGTGCTCGCCACCCTCGCCACCCGCGCACTGAAGGAGGCCGGCTCCGAGGACGAGGTGCACCCCAACGACCACGTCAACGCCTCCCAGTCCTCGAACGACGTGTTCCCGACCTCCGTGCACGTGGCCGTCACCGCCGCCCTCGTGAACGACCTCGTCCCGGCGCTGGACCACCTGGCCGTCTCCCTCGAGAAGAAGGCGGAGGCCTTCGCCGGCGTCGTGAAGTCCGGCCGCACCCACCTCATGGACGCCACTCCGGTGACCCTGGGCCAGGAGTTCGGCGGCTACGCCGCGCAGGTCCGCTACGGCATCGAGCGCATCCAGTCCGCGCTGCCGCGCGTGGCCGAGGTCCCGCTCGGCGGCACCGCCGTGGGCACCGGCATCAACACCCCGAAGGGCTTCTCCGCCCGCGTGATCGAGCTGCTCGCCGAGGAGACCGGTCTGCCGCTGACCGAGGCCCGCAACCACTTCGAGGCCCAGGCCAACCGTGACGGCCTCGTGGAGGCCTCCGGCCAGCTGCGGAACATCGCGTTCTCGCTCATGAAGATCAACAACGACCTGCGCTGGATGGGCTCCGGCCCGAACACCGGCCTCGGCGAGATCGCCATCCCGGACCTGCAGCCGGGCTCCTCGATCATGCCGGGCAAGGTCAACCCCGTGATCTGCGAGGCCGCGATCATGGTGTGCGCCCAGGTGATCGGCAACGACACCACCGTCGCCCTGTCCTCCACCAACGGCGCGTTCGAGCTCAACGTGGGCATCCCCGTGATGGCCGCCAACCTGCTCGAGTCCATCCGCCTGCTGGCCAACACGACGCGCGTCATGGCGGACAAGATGATCGACGGCATCGAGGCCAACGAGGAGCGCTGCGCCTTCCTCGCCGGCGCCTCGCCGTCCATCGTGACCCCGCTGAACAAGGTGATCGGCTACGAGGCCGCCGCCAAGATCGCCAAGCACGCCGTCGCGAACAAGATGACCGTGCGCGAGGCCGTCGTGGACCTCGGCTACGTCGAGCGCGGCGAGATCACCGAGGAGCAGCTGGACAAGGCCCTGGACACCATGTCCATGACCCACCCGGAGTGATCCGGCGGATTCGGTGAGCGGCGCGACGCCGCCTCCCGGGCCACGACGCCGAGCGGCCGTCCTCCCGTGCGGAGGGCGGCCGCTCGTCGTTCACGCCAGCACCAGCACTCCGGCGGCCGCCGCCACCATCGCCGGCCCGAACGGCAGCGCCGTTCGCCCCGTCGCCCGGCCCGCGAGGACCAGCAGCCCCGCCACGACGCCGCCGAGCAGGATCGCGCCCACCCCGGCGGCGAGCACCGCCGTCGGACCGAGCACCCCCGTGTACACGCCCAGCCCGCCGGCCAGCTTCACGTCGCCCATCCCGAGGCCGCCGCGGCTGAGCACGTGCAGCGCGAGCATCGCCACGGTGTAACCGAGACCGCCCAGCAGGCTGCAGAGGGTCAGGTCACCCCGGCCCGCCAGCAGCGCTCCCCCGGTCATCATCGTCAACCCGCCCAGCGCCAGCCGCAGCGTCCATCGGTTCGGCAGCCGATGTTCGCGCAGGTCCGTGCGCACGAGCACGCCCGTGCACACCGCGAACCACACCAGTCCCAGGGACCACAGCACCGCCGTCGCCGGCGCGCCGTGCGTCCACGCCCATCCCACCCCGCTCATGCGCCCAGCCTAGGTCGGGCGGCGCACCCGCCGGGCCGTCGTCCACAGGCGATCAGGCCACCTCGCGTTCACGGTCCGGCCACCCCGTGTTCTGCCCACAGCGCAACCGGAGCCGCCCATTGCGACGACCCCGGGCACGGGTCTACCCTGAAGTCACGAGCCTCCGGCCGTCTGATGGACGTACGGGGCTCACACAGACCCCATGGCCTCAATCCCGTTTCAAAGGGGCCATGGTGGCGGGCTTCCTCGGCCCCCCATCCCCCCTCCGCGGGGCCGAGCAC
>NZ_JABFBA010000005.1:136645-152674 GCF_017168445.1 Micrococcus sp. KRD026
CCCCCGCCGGGGGCCGCTGCTTCGGCAGCGGCCCCTTTTTCATGACCGACCCCGCCGCCCGGCTCAGGCCCGGCCCTCCTCCAGCAGGTCCGTGACCAGCGCGGCGATCGGCGAGCGCTCGGAACGGGTCAGCGTCACGTGTCCGAACAGCGGGTGGCCCTTGAGGCGCTCCACCACGGCCGCGATGCCGTCGTGCCGGCCCACGCGCAGGTTGTCCCGCTGGGCGACGTCGTGGGTCAGCACCACCTTCGAGTTGCGGCCCATCCGGCTCAGAACCGTGAGCAGCACGTTCCGCTCGAGCGACTGCGCCTCGTCCACGATCACCCACGCATCGTGCAGCGAGCGGCCGCGGATGTGCGTCAGCGGCAGGATCTCCAGCATCCCGCGGTCCACCACCTCGTCCACCACGGACGGGGAGACCAGCGCACCCAGGGTGTCGAACACGGCCTGCGCCCACGGGCCCATCTTGTCGCCCTCGGAGCCGGGCAGGTAGCCGAGGTCCTGGCCGCCGACGGCGTACAGCGGGCGGAACACGACCACCCTGCGGTGCTCGCGGCGCTCCATCACGGCGTCGAGGCCCGCGCACAGCGCCAGCGCGGACTTGCCGGTGCCCGCGCGGCCGCCGAGGGAGACGATGCCCACGCTCGGATCCGTCAGCAGCTCGATGGCCAGCCGCTGCTCTGCGGAACGGCCGTGCAGGCCGAACACGTCGCGGTCCCCGCGCACCAGGCAGGCTCGGCCGCCCTCGCCGACCCGGGCCAGGGCGGAGCCCCGGGGCGCGGTGAGCACCAGCCCCGTGTTGACCGGCAGGCGGTCCGCCTCGGCCGGGGCCTCCTCCGGCCCGGTCTCGACGCCCGTGCCGGTCAGGGTCCCCAGCGGGACGCCGGCCAGGTCGACCGCGCCGTCGTCGTAGAGGGCGTCCAGCCGCTCCTGCGCCACGCTGAGGGAGACGGTGCCGCGCCAGCCCGAGTCACGCACGAGCTCGTGGCGGTACTCGTCCGCGGCGAGGCCCATGGCCGCCGCCTTCACGCGCATCGGCAGGTCCTTGGACACGACCGTGACCGTGGCGCCCTCGTCCGCGAGCGCCTTCGCGACGGCGAGGATGCGGGAGTCGTTGTCCGTGCCGCGGATGCCCAGGGGCAGCACGTCCACGGACACGTGGTTCAGTTCGATCCGCAGCGTGCCGCCCTCGGGGGTGATCGGCACGGGCTGGTCCAGCGCGCCGTGGCCGCCGCGCAGGTCGTCGAGCAGGCGCAGGGCCGTGCGCGCGTAGTAGCCGAGGTCGGGGTCGGCGCGCTTGGCCTCGAGCTCCGAGACCACCACGAGCGGCAGGACCACCTCGTGCTCGGCGAAGTGCAGCAGGGCGCGCGGGTCCGAGAGCAGCACGGACGTGTCCACCACGTAGGTCCGCAGGCCGGTCGCCTCCGCCGCCCCCGCCTCGGCACGCGCCTGGCCCGGCCGGCTCGACGGCTCCTGCCGGGTCTGCGCGTGCTCCACGAGCTCTGCCACCATGTCTGCCTCCTGTGCCGGTGAACCGTGCGGGCGGGGGTCCGCCCACGGGCCACGCTAGGAAGCGGCGTCGTCCGCCGGGGCCCGGCACGGTGAACCCGGGATGAAGTCGCGGTGACGGTCCGTCCGGGCCCCGCCACGGCCCCGGCGTCCCGCGCTCCCTACACTGGAGACGCGCCGCCGACGTCCCGACGGCCGCCCGCTCCCCGTCCCCAGGAGGGCCCTTGAGCATGCACCGCCCGTCCCGGCCTGCCCGATCTGCCGGGCGGCCCAGCCCCCGCCCCGACCCTGGCCGAGCGCGCCGGCGGCCGCCTGCTGGGCGCCGTCGCGCCCACCGCCGTGCTGATCGCGGCCATGTGGGTCGCGCAGGTCGTGCTGATCTTCCTCGGCCGGGTGATCATCCCCGGCGTGGGCCTGATCCCCCGACGCCTCGACGGCCTCGACGGGGTCCTGTTCTCCCCCGTGCTGCACGCCGGCTGGGCCCACCTGATCGGCAACACGACGGCGCTGCTCGTCCTCGGTCCGCTGGCCGCCCTGGTCTCGCGTCGGCCGGTGGCCCTGCTCGTCTGCGCCTGGCTGGGCTCGGGCCTGCTGACCTGGGTGATCGGCACCCCGGGCGTGCACATCGGCGCCTCCGGGATCGTGTACGTGCTGATCGCGTTCCTGATCGTCTACGGGATCGCGGTGCGGCGGATCGGGGCGGTCGTCGTCTCCGTGCTCGTCGCGCTCACGCACCTGGGCTCGAGCCTGATCGGCCTGCTGCCGGCACCCGGCATCTCGTGGACCGGCCACCTGGCCGGGGCCGTCGTCGGGGTGCTGCTGGGCCTGTGGTGGGGCCGCGCCGACCGTCAGGTGCCGAACCGGCGCTGACGGCTGCCGTAGTCGCGCAGGGCACGCAGGAAGTCGACCTTGCGGAACGCGGGCCACATGGCCTCGCAGAAGTAGAACTCCGAGTACGCGGACTGCCAGAGCAGGAACCCGGAGAGCCGCTGCTCCCCGGACGTGCGGATGACCAGGTCCGGGTCCGGCTGGCCGCGCGTGTAGAGCCGGTCCGCGATCTGCTCGACGGTGACGGACTCGGCCACCTCCGCCGCGCTGTGGCCCAGGGCGTGCTCGTCCCGCAGCAGCTCGCGCACGGCGTCGAGGATCTCCTGGCGGCCCCCGTAGCCCACGGCCACGTTCACGTGCACGCCGTCGTGGCCCTTGGTCTGCTCGGCGACCTCGGCGAGCCGTCGCGCCATGGGCTCGGGGAGCAGGTCCACCGCGCCGACCGGCTGCACGCAGACGGGGGCGCGGCCCTCGGCCGGCTGGGCGAGGCGCTCCGCCGTCGTCTGGATGATCTCCAGGAGCGGGGCGAGCTCCTCCGCCGGGCGCCGCAGGTTCTCGGTGGAGAGCATGTAGAGCGTGACCACGGGGATGCCGGCCTCGTCGCACCAGCCGATGAAGTCGAGGATGCGCTCGGCGCCGGCCTGGTGGCCCTGCTGCGTGGACGCCCCGAACGCGCGGGCCCAGCGACGGTTGCCGTCCACCAGCACGCCGATGTGCCGGGGCAGCCGCTCCGGGTCCAGGCCGCGCGTCAGCCGCCGCTCGTACAGGCGGTAGAAGGCCTCGGGTCGACCCACGGCGCGCTCCCCTCTCGGACGGTCCTGCGAGCCTCCAGGATACGCGCGCGGCACACAGCGACCATCCCGCACGGGCCCCGACCCGACCGGCGACAATGGACGCATGGACCCTGTGACACCCCTCCGCGACGCCGACGCCACCCGCCGCCTGCGCTGGCGCGTCGAGCGCGTCCGCGACCCCGACCATCCGCTGTACAAGCCCCGACTGCGCGGCTGGATCCACGCGGTCATGGCGCCGCTGACGCTCGCGGCCGGCATCGTGCTCATCGTGCTCGCGCCGACCGCAACGCTGCGGTGGGCCAGCGCGGTCTACGCCGTGACGGGCCTGCTGCTGTTCGCGGTCTCGGCGACGTACCACCTGGTGCAGTGGAACGAGGTGGTCTCCCGTGTCCTCAAGCGGCTGGACCACACGAACATCATGCTGGTCATCGCCGGCACCTACACGCCGCTCTCCCTGGCCCTGCTGCCTCCGGACCGGGCGCGTGTGCTGCTCACCCTGGTGTGGGTGGGGGCCGTGGCCGGCGTCGCGTTCCGGGTGCTGTGGACGGACGCGCCGCGCTGGCTCTACACGCCGGTGTACGTGGTGCTCGGGCTGGCGGCGCTGCTCTACCTGGGCGACTTCTTCGCCGCGGATGCGGCGGCGGGGTGGCTGATCGTGGCCGGTGGGATCGCGTACATCACGGGCGCGGTCTTCTACGCGCTGCAGGCCCCCACGATCCACCGCGAGTGGTTCGGCTTCCACGAGCTGTTCCACGCCTTCACGGTGGCCGGCTTCGTGTGCCACGCCGTCGCCATCTACCGGGCGGTGCTCGTCGTCGCCTGAGCGTGTCGAGGAAGGGGGTCTGCGCCCCGCCGGGCAGCGCCGAGGCCCGCAGACGCGCCGCTACGGCATGGAGGTGGCGGCGCGTCTGCGGGCCTCAAGGGATCGGGCGTCGACTCACGGGCGGCTCCTGAGCGTGCGCGGGCCCGACGGCGGTCAGTCGCGTCCGGTGTCCGGGGCCTGGGGCTCCGGGGCCGGCTCCTGGAGGTAGCCGGGGTACTTCTCCTGCAGGCGGCGCAGCCGGTCCTCGGAGTCCGCGTCCAGGTGCTCGCCGCCCGCGCGCGCCTCGTCCGGCAGGTGCTGCTGATGGCGCTCCACGAGCATGGCCTCGGCCTGCGGGGAGCGCTGCTGGACGCGGCGCACGGAGCGGACCATGACGCGGAAGACGATGATCGCCATGACCACCATGAGCGCGGTGAACAGGAACCCTTCGATGCCGGGGGTGACCTCCGCCTCCTCGAGCCCGGGGCGCAGCGTCGGCTCCGGGACGGCGGGCACCGGCGCGGGGCTCGCGGCCGCGAGCGCGGTGAGGACGAGGGGAAGGCCAGACAGGGGTGTCACGCCGCCCCACTCTACCGGCCCCGGCCGCACGGCCCGAGCCGGGTCGGCTCAGCGCAGGCCGGCAAAGAGGTCGTGCTCCGGCAGCTCGGAGGGCACGCGCGAGTCGATCAGCGCGAAGTCCTCCCACGGCCAGGCGCGCCGCTGCAGATCATGGGGGGCGTCGAAGAACATGCCGTCGGGGTCGATCTGGGTGCGATGCGCCCGCAGGGCGGCGTCGCGCTCGTCGAGGAAGCCGGTGACGTCCACCTGCGTGGTGACGTCGTGGTCCGCGGTGACCCACGGCGGGATGACCTCCGGGTCGGGCACGTCCTCCCCGGCTTCGCGGCGGCGCAGCACCTCGCGCATCGCGTCCATCGCGTCGAACATCATCAGGCGTCGGGCGAACGGCACGTCCTCGCCGTCGGCCTCGGCCACCGCGGCCATCGTGCGGAACTTCCGCGGGTTGAAGCCGCAGTCGTAGTAGACCTTCGAGACCTCCCAGGCGGGCCCGGCCTCGGGGTACTCGTCGGCGAGGCCCGCGGCCCGGTACGCCTCCATCGTCACGGCGTGGGCCTGCAGGTGGTCCGGGTGGGGGTAGCCGCCGACCTCGTCGTAGGAGATGAGCACGTGCGGGCGGAACCGGCGCACGAGCGAGATCAGCGGGGCCGCCGCATCCCGGAGCGGGATCTCGGCGAAGCAGTTCGCCGGGAGGGCCGGCAGCGGATCCCCCTCGGGCAGGCCCGAGTCGAGGAAGCCGAGCCAGGCGTGCCGGATGCCGAGGATGCGCGCGGCCTCCGCCATCTCCTCGCGGCGCACGGCCGCGATGTCCCGGTCGGCCCGGGTGGTGTCCCCGAACGACGGGTTGAGCAGGGTGCCGGCCTCGCCGCCGGTGCACGTGACGACCATGACCTCGGCCCCGGCCGCCGCGTAGGCGGCCATGGTGCCGGCCCCCTTCGAGGACTCGTCGTCCGGGTGGGCGTGCACCGCCATGAGGCGCAGCCCGGTGGAGGGCGGCAGGGCGGTGCCTGCGGCGGGCTGGGCCTGGGGGGTCTGATCGGCCACGGGGATCGCACACTCCTGTCCGGATGGCGGGGCCGCCGCGGGGGCGACGGCGTGAGGGGTCCAGGCCGACGTCCTTATCGGCCTCCGGCGGCGGGCAGCGGCTAGGGTGGAGGGGATGTCCCACCACGCCCCCGCGGTCCGCGCGCAGGACCCCACACTAGCCAACCGGTACGGCACGGACCACACGCGTCCGGACCGTCGTCGGCTGTGGGCGGGCCTCGGCGGGCTCGGGCTGGTCGTGGCCGTGCTGCTGTCCGTGTGGATCGGCCTGAACATGTCCGTGGGCGCCATCGAGTACAAGGACGTCGGCTTCACCATCGAGGACGACGGCCACGCGACCGTCACCTTCCAGGCCTCCGTCCCGGAGGGCGTCCAGGCCGAATGCGATGTGCTCGTCACCGACTCCCACGCCGCCCCCGTCGGCTTCCGCACCGTCCGCCTGGAGACCCTGCCGGCCGACCGGCGGGACTCCCCCTCGGACGCGCAGCAGCGCTACACCGTGGACGTGCGCACCGTGGTGCGGGGCGACTCCGGCGTCGTCGAGACCTGCCGCAAGGTCTGACCCCTCCCGGAGTGCTCCGCCCTCGGCGAAGCGGCCGCCGTTGGTGTGACGCACGCCGCCCGGATAGACTCGTCGGAGCATTCCCGCCCCGCCGGTGAGTCAGGCAGGCGTCGCACGGAGCCCTCGGGTCACGCGCGTCCTCCTGATCGGCGGGGTCTTTCGCATGCGGGCGCGTCCGCCGGACGCGGATCGCGCGCCAGACCCGGTGCGCCGCGCCCCGGACTCCGCATCACCCGAGACAGAAAGGCGGAACAGAGCATGACCACCAGCCAGTCCGACGCCCCGTGGCTGACCCAGGAGGCGTACGATCGCCTCTCCAAGGAGCTCGAGTACATCTCCGGTCCCGGCCGTCAGGAGATCATCGAGCGCATCGAGGCCGCCCGCGATGAGGGCGACCTCAAGGAGAACGGCGGCTACCACGCCGCCCGCGAGGAGCAGTCGAAGAACGAGGGCCGCATCGCCGAGCTGAAGCACCTGCTCGAGACCGCCCGCGTGGGCGAGGCCGCCGAGAACGACGGCGCCGTGCACCCGGGCACCGTGGTGACCGCCGTCGTCGCAGGCGACGAGATGACCTTCCTCTTCGGCAACCGCGAGATCGCCGCGGACGACGAGTCGCTCGAGGTCTACTCCGAGCGCTCCCCGCTCGGTGAGGCCATCAACGGCGCCAAGAAGGGCGACAAGGTCTCCTACACCGCCCCGAACGGCAAGGACATCAAGGTCGAGGTCAAGGACGTCCAGCCCTACTCCGGCTGACCCTGCCCGGCTCCGACGGCGGCCGCGGTCCCCCCGAGGGGACCGCGGCCGCCGTCCGTCCCGGACCCCACCGCGCCCCCGTTGCTACTCTGGCCCCATGCTGACCGTCGAGAAGGCACACCTGCTGCTCACCCGCGAGGACGGGTGCTCCGAGAGCCCCTCCCACCACCGCGTTGCCCTCGCGGCCGCCGCGCTGGCCGACCACCGGTCCGCCGGGATCGTGACCCTCGAGGACGTCCCCGTGGACCGGGCCCGCGTGCTCGTGACCGCGGCCGGCACCACCGGCGACCCCGTCCTGGACTCCTCCCTCGGACAGGTCGACGCCCTGGCCGGCCGACCGCTCGTGGCCACCGTGGCGGCCGGCAAGCCGGACCTGCGCAAGGCCGTCGTCGCCCATCTGACCGAGACCGGCCGCCTCACCGAGCGCAAGGCCTTCCTGGCCACCCGGCACGTCCCCCGCGGCACCGAGCGCGCCGAGCTGCTCGCGCACCTGACCGCCGTCGTCCTGGACGAGGCAGAGCCCTCCGACGAGGACGTGCTCCTGCTCGGCGTGCTGCAGCACCTCAACCTGGCCCGGCGCCTGCTGCCGGGCGCCCACGAGCGCTATGACCGTCGCGAGATGGTCCGTCGCATCGAGACGCTGACGCGCGAGGACCTCCTGGTCCAGGCCGTGCGCCGCGCGGTGGGCGGGACCTGCGGCACCATCACCGCGGCCGCCGCCGGCTCCGTGGCCTGAGCCGGCCCGGTCAGGGCAGCGGGGCCGGGCTGTAGCCGGCCCCGCGCAGCGCCTCCAGGACCTGGGCGGAGTGCTCGGCGCCGCGGGTCTCCATGTCGATCGTGATGTGCACGCCGCCCATGGACAGCTCCGGGCCGACGCGGGTGTGGTCCACGCGCACCACGTTGGCGTCCGTGTCCGCGATGATCCGTGAGATCGTGGCCAGCTCGCCCGGGCGGTCCCGCAGCGGGATGCGCACGGTCATGTAGCGCCCCGCGGCCGACAGTCCGGCCTGGATGGACTTCAGCATGAGCATCGGATCGATGTTCCCGCCGGAGAGGATCACGGCGGTGGTGCCGAGCTCGAAGCCCAGGTCCGCCGTGCGGCCCGCCAGCAGGGCGGCCACCCCGACGGCGCCCGCCGGCTCCACCACGAGCTTGGAGCGCTCGAGGAGGTGGACGAGGGCCGCGGCGATCTCGTCGTCCGTGACGGTCACGACGGCGTCCACCAGCTCGGCGGCGATCCGCAGCGGCAGGGCCCCGGGCTTGCCAACGGCGATGCCGTCCGCGATGGTGGACACGCTCTCCAGCACCTGGACGCGGCCCTCCTCGAGGGAGCCGGGGAACGCGGCGGCGGTGGCCGCCTGCACCCCGATGACCCGCACCGTGCGCCCACGACGCCGGGCGGCCTCCTTGAGGGCCACGGCCGTGCCGGCGATGAGTCCCCCGCCGCCGATGCCCATGATCACGGTGTCCACGTCCGGCAGCACGTCGAGGATCTCGAGGCCGACGGTGCCCTGGCCCGCGATGACGGCCGGGTCGTCGAACGGCGGGATGAACACGGCACCGGTCTCCGTGGCCCACCGCTGCGCCTCGGCGAGGGACTCATCCACGGTGGAGCCGTGCAGGACGACCTCGGCACCGTGGTCCCGGGTGGCCTGCAGCTTGGGCAGGGCCACGCCGTGCGGCATGAAGATGCGGGCGCGGATGCCGAGCTTGGCGGCCGCGAGGGCGACGCCCTGGGCGTGGTTGCCGGCCGATGCGGCCACGACGCCGCGGCCGCGCTCCTCCTCGCTCAGCTGCGCCATCCGCACGTAGGCGCCGCGGACCTTGAACGAGCCGGCCCGCTGCAGGTTCTCGCACTTCAGGTGCACGTCCGTGCCCACGGCCCGTGAGAGCGCCCGGGAGTGCTGCAGCGGGGAGCGCTCGGCGATCCCGCGCAGCGTCTCGCGCGCCCGCTCGATCTCCTCGAGGGTGACGGGCAGCTCTGCCGGGGCCGGCGGACCGTCGGCGGGCCGCACCCACCGGGGCGACGGCGTCGGTCCGGTCCGGTCCGGGGTGTTCGTGGCCTGCGCCGCGCCCATCAGGCGTCGTCCCCGTGCCGGGTGCCCGCGTCGGCCTCGGAGGCGAGGGCGGCGTCCTCGTGCGTCGAGGGGCGGTACCGGTGGGAGCCGGCCGCCTCGTCCTCCGCGCCGCCCGGTTCGAGGGCGTGGTCCGTCCGCTCCGTGAGCTCCTCCGGCACGTCCGCGGTGAGGGCGCGGACGAAGCTGTTCACGAAGGCCAGCACCGGCACGGCGAACACGGCGCCCGCCAGCCCGAAGACGGTGGACCCGGCGGCGACGGCCAGGAACACGGCCAGCGGGTGCAGCGCGACGGCCTTGCCCATCACGAGCGGCTGCAGGACGTTCGACTCGATCTGCTGCACGAGCAGCACCACGCCCAGCATGAGCAGCGCGTTGACCAGGCCGTTGGACATCAAGGCCAGGAGCACCGCCATCGCGCCGGTCAGGGTGGCGCCGATCATCGGGATGAACGAGGCCAGGAACACGAGCACGGCCAGCGGGATGGCCAGCGGCACGCCCAGGATCAGGGCACCGATGCCGATGCCGACGGCGTCGATGAACGCCACGAAGATCTGGACCCGCACGTAGGAGCCGAGCGACTGCCAGCCCGAGCGGCCCGCGCGGCCCACGGTGGCCCGGTGCGCCTTCGGCACGAAGATCAGCAGGAAGCGCCAGATGCGGTCGCCGTCGTAGAGGAAGAAGATCAGGGAGAACAGGGCGATGAACAGGCCCGCACCGATGTTGACGGCCGTGGAGCCGAACGAGACGGCGCTGTTGATGACCGTGGCGGAGTTGTCCCGCAGCGTCTGCCACAGGCCCTCCAGCCCGGCACCGGAACGGGGGATCTCCACGCCCACGCCGGCCAGCCAGGCGATCGCGTCGTCGACGGCCTGGCCCAGCTGGTCGCCCAGTTGGGCGAAGCCCTGGACGATCTGCTGACCGGCGAGCCCCATGAGGCCCACCACGACGACGACCAGCAGCAGCACGCACAGCAGGGCGGCCGCGACGCCCGGCACCTTGATGCGCCGCATCGCCTGGAACACCGGGGCCAGCAGGGTGGCCAGCAGCGCGGCCACGAGGATCGGGATCACCACGAGGCTCACGAAGCCCAGCAGGTACACCACGACGCCGATGCCGATGACGACGGCCACCAGCCGCCAGGACCAGGCCGCGGCCACCGTCAGCCCATAGGGCACGTCCTTGTTGATCTTGGTCTGGGCCGCCAGGGTCGAGCTCACGCGCGATCCTCCTCGTGTGGGTGGTCGGGGACATGGGGGGTCAGACCCCACTGGACGCTCCAGCGGGCGTGCGGGGCGAGCCGGTGCAGGCCCTCCCCCGAGTTCAGGGCGTCCGCGGGAGCGGTGAGCGGCTCCACCGCGAGCGCCGTGTCACGGCCGGGCAGCCGGTCCGTGACGAAGACGTGGGTGTAGGCGAACGCGTGGTCGGACCACAGGGTCACGGCCCGGCCGTCCCCGGCGAGCAGAGTCTGGCGGTGCCGGCCGTCGGCGTCCGGCGTCAGGCCGGTGAGGCACACGTCCAGGGCGTCCTCGCCCACGGCCCGGCCGCGGCGGAAGTCCAGGTCCGTGCCGTCCACCGGCAGGGTCTCCACGGGGATGAGGTCCTCCCCCGTGCGGATCCAGGCGTCCGCGGGCACACGCAGGCTCAGCTCCGCCGTCGGGACGTCCCCGATCCGCAGGAACGGGTGGGCGCCGACCGCCACGGGCACGGTGGCGTCCGTGTGGTTCTGCACCTCGGCGGTGACGGTGAGGCCGCCGTCCGCCTCGAGCTCGTAGGTGACGCGGTGAGTGAGCCGGAACGGCCAGCCGTGCTGGGGGTGGATCTCACCGCGCAGGGTCACCGCGTGGGCGGAGAACGTCTCTGTGACGAAGTGGGTGTTGCGCAGCAGGCCGTGGCTGGCGTGGCCGCGCGCGGGTTCGGTGACGTCCAGGCGCTGCTCGACGCCGTCCAGGATCCAGCGGGCGCCGGCGACGCGGTTCGGCCACGGGCTCATCTGGATGCCGTTGGCGGCGGGCGGGACCACGTCCTGGCCGTACGGCTCGGTCAGGTCCACGCCGGCCACGCGGTACCTGCGCAGGGCACCGGCCAGGCCGACGACGACGGCCTCCGCGGACCCGCGGTGCAGGCGGTGCTGGGTGCCGGTGGCGTCCGGGGCCCCGAAGGCGGGCAGGTCGCTGGTCTCGGTCACGGGACCTCCTGGGTGGCGGCGAGGGACCCCCTCAATCTACGCCCTCGCGGACGCAGACCGCCCCGGCCCTGTGCAGGACCGGGGCGGCGGTGCGGGTCTCCGTGCGGGGACGGGGCGCCGGTCAGTCGTTGCCGCGCAGGATGGAGAGGATGCGCAGGATCTCGACGTACAGCCAGATCAGGGTCACGGTCAGGCCGAAGGCCACGGACCAGGAGTACTTCTGCGGGGCGCCGTTCTTCACGCCCACGGCGGCCATCTCGAAGTCCATCGTCAGCGAGTACGCGGCCAGCAGCACGGCGATCGCGCCGATGATCAGGCCCAGGCCGCCGGTGCGCAGGTTCGCGATGCCCGTCCAGGTGAGGACCAGGTTGACGAGCATGAAGACGAGGTAGCCCAGCATGGCCGCCATGACGATCTTCGTCATGCGCGGGGTCGGGCGGAACTTGCCCGAGGTGTACAGGGCCAGCATCACCGCGAACACGGAGAAGGTGCCGAGCACGGCCTGCACCACGATGCCCGGGTAGGCGCCCTCGAAGAACGCCGAGATGCCGCCGAGGAACAGGCCCTCGGCCAGGGCGTAGAGCATGATCAGCACGGGCGAGGGCTCGCGCTTGAACGCGTTGACCAGGCCCAGCACGAGGCCGGCGATCGCGCCGATGATCATCAGGCCCGGCGAGAACCAGCCCACGGCGCCCGCCACCACGACGAGCACGAGCATCAGGCCGGTCTTGCCGACGACGTCGTTGAAGGTCATCCGGCCGGTCTGCTCCGGGCCGGCGGAGGGCGCGCGGAAGGCGTCCTCCATGGACTGCTGGTGCGCGTACTGCTGGGCCGCCTGGCCGGCGCCGAACGCCTGGGCCTGGCCGTACGGGCTCTGCTGCTGGCCGTACGGGGACTGCGCGGACTGCTGCCCGCCCTGGTACCAACCGGGCTGCGCCTGTCCGCCGCCCTGCATCTGCTGCTGGAAGTTCTGAGAGTTCATGACCGGATTCGCCACGGCTCGCTCCTTCGGGTCGAGTCGGCCCGGTCGCACGCCGCCGCAGTGAGCAGCGCTCGTGCCCCGGGGTTCAGCACGATCCTATCGGGATGTCTGCGTCCGCGCGCGGGGCGGAGCGTGGATCCGCGCCGGTTCACCGGCTGTTCACGGTGGGCGCAGAAGCGAGGCGCGCGGGGAGACGCGTGGTGCCCCCGGCGGGACTCGAACCCGCAACACGCCGATTTTAAGTCGGCCGCCTCTGCCAGTTGGGCCACGGGGGCGTGGCGGGCCCGTGGACGCGGGCCCGGGTGCGGACGACGCCGGCCCCGTCCGATGCACTCGGACGGGGCCGGCGGCCCGCTGGCTGCGGGATCAGCCCTTCGAGGACTCGAGGGCCCGCTGCCGCTCGAAGCGGCCGGGCTCGAGCTCGACGCCGGCGGCGCGGCGGAACGGGTTGAACGGGGTGTCCAGGCCCGCCACCGAGGTGGAGTCGCGGCCGAACAGGGTCTCGGCGACCCAGCCGGAGAGGATCCGGAAGCGGCGGTCCAGGGTGGGCATCGCGTAGGCGTGGTAGCCGCGGTGCGCCAGGAAGGCGGCCGGGCCGGAGATCTTCACGCCGAGCGGGTTGCCAACGCCCTTGAAGAAGCCCAGGCCGGCGACGGCGCCGAGCGACTTGTGCACGTACTCCTGCACCTCGCCCTCGCCGTGGCGGACGGCCATGTAGTTGGCGGCCAGCTGCTTGGCCTGACGGCCGGCGTGCTGGGCGTTCGGGACGCAGAACCCGCCGGGGCCCGCGCCGGTCAGGTCCGGGACGGCGCAGACGTCGCCGCAGCCCCAGGCGCCCTCGAGCACGCCGTCCTCCCCGTCCTTGACCTGGAGGGTGGGGGTGACCTCGATGCGGCCACGCGCCTCGACCGGGAAGTCGGTCTGCTTGGCGACGGCGTTGGCGGCCACGCCCGCGGTCCACACGAGGGTGTCGGCCCCGAACTTCTCCTTCTCGGACTTGTCCTTCATGTCCACGAGGGTCATGATCCCGTCCGTGGCGTCGCCCAGCGAGGTGTTGAGCAGGACCTCGATGCCGCGGTCCTTCAGGTGCTCCACCACGCCGACGGCCTGGTCCTCGCCGACCTCGGGCATGATGCGGCCCATCGCCTCGACGAGCACGATGCGGACCTCGGACTGGGACAGGCGCGGGTTGCGGGCGACGGCGGTGCGGATGAGGTGCTCCATCTCGCCCACGGTCTCGATGCCGGCGAAGCCGCCGCCGACCACCACGAAGGTCAGGGCGCGGCGACGGGCCTCGGCGTCCACCATGAGGGAGGCGGCGTCCAGGCGCTCCAGGATCTGGTTCCGCAGCGTCACGGCCTCCTCCACGGTCTTCAGACCGATGCCGTGCTCGCCCAGGCCCTTGATCGGGAAGACGCGGGTGGTGGCGCCGGCGGTCATGGCGATGTCCTGGTAGGGCAGCTCGAACTCGTGGCCGTCCTCGCCGCGCACGGTGGCCAAGCGGCGGGCGTGCTCCACCTTCACGACGGTGCCGCGCAGCACCTCAGCGTCCTTGAGATGGGTGGCGAGGTCCACGACGACGTTGCGCCCCACGATGTGGCCGCCGACGACCTCGGGCAGGAACGGCTGGTACGTCATGTACGGCAGCGGGTCCACGACGGTCACGACGCCGCCGCGGTCCTTGACCTTGGTCTGCAGCTCCTTCGCGAGCTGGAAACCGGCGTAGCCGCCGCCGACGATCAGCAGGCGCGGCTTGGGAGACAGTTCAGGAGTGAGAGACATACCGCCAGTCTACGCACGCACCGGCCCCGCCCCTCCATCTTCCGCCGCCGTGATCAGGACCGCAGCGAGAGCACGATCCCGTCCAGGATGTCGTGCTCGCTCGCCCAGGCCTCGGTGACGCCCGCGGTCTCGGCCACCCGCTCCAGGACGGTGCTCCACAGCAGCGCGCCCGCGCCGATCACGTCCACCCGTCCCGGGTGCATGAACCCCCGCTCGGAGCGCTCGGCCCGGGTCGCGGCCACGAGGCCCTCCGCCGCCGCGCGGAACTCCGCGATCGGCAGGCGCGCGCCGTGGATGGCCTCGGGCTCGTACGTGCTGAGCCCGAGGGCCTCGGCGGTCACGGTGGTCACCGAGCCGGCCACGCCGACTACGCGGGCCACGCGTTCCAGCGGCAGGCGGGCGGCGGCGTCGTCGAGGAGGCGGCGGGCGTCCGCGCGGGCCGCGGCGACCTCGTCCGACGTCGGGGGGTCGGAGCGCAGATGACGCTCGGTGAACCGCACGCAGCCCATGTCCAGGCTGACCGCGCCCACGACCTCGCCCGCAGGCGTGCCGACGACCAGCTCGGTGGAGCCGCCGCCGAGGTCCACGACGAGCACGAGGTCCTCCGGGCCCAGGTCCGCGGTCTCGACGGCGGAGACGGCGCCCGCGAAGGACAGGGCGGCCTCCTCGGCGCCCGAGACGACCTCCGGCTCGACGCCGAGCCGCTCCCGGACGCCGTCGACGAACGCGGCCCGGTTGGAGACGTCCCGGCTGGCGGAGGTGGCCACGAACCGGACCCGGCCGGCGTGGTGGCGCTGGACCAGGCGGGCGTACTCGTCCACCGCCGCGAAGGTGCGCTCCAGCGCGGCGTCGGAGAACGCGCCGGTGGCGTCCACGCCCTCGCCCAGGCGCACCACGCGCATCTCGCGCACGACGTCGGCCAGCGGCGCCGTCGGGTCGGCCACGGCGCCGGTGGTCTCATCCGTCCCGGCCGGCCGGGAGATCAGCAGGCGGATGGAGTTCGTGCCGCAGTCCACGCCGGCCACCGTGACCTCCTTGAGCGCGGCGACGCGTTCGAGGTGCCTCACGTGCCGGGACAGGTCCTTCGTGGGCACCGCCGCGGCCTCGTCCCACGCGCCCTCGCACGCGCAGACCTCGGGCGTCCACCACGGGGCCACCAGGGCGATCGCCTCGTCACCGAGCGGGTTCACCCCCGGCCCGGCCGCGAGCGCGTGGCCCACGAGGGCGTGCAGGCACTTCACGCGCTCGGGCATGCCGCCGGCCGAGACCCCGGCGATCTCCGGGACGGGCCCCGTGCCGGCCTCGGCCCCGACCCGGTCCCGCTCGGCGATGTAGGCCTCGTGCGCCGCGCGGTGCGCGGCCGCGAGCGCGGGATCCTGGGCGAGGCGGTCGTTCATGCGTGCCATCTCCCCGTCCGCCTCCACGCGCGAGACCGCCGCCGTCAGCACGGGGTGCGTCAGGTAGAAGGTCGTGGGGAACGGGATGCCGTTGGAGAGCCGCGGCGCGGTGGTGGCCACGAGGGGGTTGCCGCACAGGCAGCGGGCACCGATCTCCACGACGTCCCGGACCGGGCGGCCGAGCTGGCGGGACAGGGTGTCCAGGTCCTGCTCGGTGACGGTGCGGTCCTGGGCGGGGCGGGGGCTGACGGTCATGGTGTCCTCGGGCCACAGGCCCTCGGCCCACGGCAGGCGGGTGTTGACGACCTCGTCCGCGTCGGCGGCGGGCGTGTCCTCGGTCTCGGTATCGGTGTCGGTCTCGGAGGGCCGCCCCGTCACGGAGTACAGGGTCTCCCCCGGCATGACCAGCTCGAGACGCTCGCGCGCCTGTTGGGTCACGTAGGCGGGGTCGTCCCACAGCTGGATCCGCCGCTCGTAGTCCTCGCGCTGGGCCTGCATGGCGGCGATCTCCTCGCGCGCGGCCGAGATCTCCAGCTGCTGGTTCAGGAACGCGCGCAGCGTGGGGGCCACCAGGACGGCGGCCAGCAGCAGCACGGCGACGACGATGAGCGAGCGGCCCGTGATCTGCCGGGCCGGCACCGGCTCCGGCAGCGGGGCCCGACGGCGGGCGGCCGTGGCGGCGGCGGACGCGGCGCGGCGGGGGGCGGGCCGGGTCCGACGCCGGGCCCGCCCCCCGC
>NZ_JABFBA010000005.1:152774-161842 GCF_017168445.1 Micrococcus sp. KRD026
GTGTCAGCCCGGTCCGCGTCCGGGTGCCCGTCCAGGTGTCCGTGGTGACCGGCCTGGCGGCGCTCCTGGACGCTGTGCAGGTCGATGACCTCGGCGCCCGTGGCCGCGGGCGTCGGCGTGGTGGCCTCAGGGGTCGGCGTGGGCGCGTCCGCCTTCGGGGAGGCCGTCGTCGGGGCCGCCGGGGCGGCGACGGCGGTCCGGCGCGGGGCGCCCGTCGTCGGGTCGACACGGGGCACGCGGGGGCGGCGCGGACTCATCGCGGACTCCTTCGGACGCGTGGCGGGGACCCCCACAGCCTACTGCCCGCCCCTGGCAGGCTCCTGGCCACACCCGGGACGGACGCGGGCCCGCCCGGAGGGATCCGGGCGGGCCCGCGCGTCGTCGTCGGGGACGGTCAGCCGCGGAAGCGCGGGAAGGCGGAGCGGCCCGCGTAGACGGCGGCGTCGGCCAGGTCCTCCTCGATGCGCAGCAGCTGGTTGTACTTGGCCACGCGGTCCGAGCGGGCCGGGGCGCCGGTCTTGATCTGGCCGGCGTTGGTGGCCACCGCGAGGTCCGCGATGAACGTGTCCTCGGTCTCGCCCGAGCGGTGCGAGATCATGCAGTGGAACATGTGGCGCTGGGCCAGGGAGATCGCGTCGAAGGTCTCGGTCAGGGAGCCGATCTGGTTGACCTTCACGAGCAGGGCGTTGCCGGCCTTCTCGTCGATGCCGCGCTGCAGCCGCTCCACGTTGGTGACGAACAGGTCGTCGCCCACCAGCTGGACGCGATCGCCCAGCTGCGCGGTCAGGTGCTGCCAGCCGTCCCAGTCGTCCTCGTCGAGCGGGTCCTCGATGGAGACGATCGGGTAGTTGTCCACCAGCTCGGTGTAGTAGGCGGCCATCTCCTCGGCGGAGCGCTGCTGGCCCTCGAAGGTGTAGGAGCCCTTGGCGAAGAACTCGGAGGAGGCGACGTCCAGCGCCAGCGCGATGTCCTCACCCAGGCGGTAGCCGGCCTTCGTCACGGCCTCGGCGATGAGGTCCAGGGCGGCGCGGTTGGACTCCAGGGACGGGGCGAACCCGCCCTCGTCGCCCAGGCCGGTGGACAGGCCCTTCTCCTGCAGCACGGTCTTCAGGGCGTGATAGACCTCGGTGCCCCAGCGCAGGGCCTCGCGGAAGGACGGGGCGCCGATCGGGGCGATCATGAACTCCTGGATGTCCACGTTGGAGTCCGCGTGGGCGCCGCCGTTGAGGATGTTCATCATCGGCACGGGCAGCACGTGGGCGTTCGGGCCGCCCAGGTACTTGTAGAGCAAGAGGTCGGAGGCCTGCGCGGCGGCCGCCGCGACGGCCATGGACACGCCCAGGATCGCGTTCGCGCCCAGCTTGCCCTTGTTGGGGGTGCCGTCCAGGTCCAGCATCGCGCGGTCCACGGCGCGCTGGTCCGCGGCGAACTCGCCCTCGAGCTCCTCCGCGATGCCCCCGACGGCGGCGACGGCGTCCAGCACGCCCTTCCCGCCGTAGCGCTTCTTGTCCCCGTCACGGCGCTCGACCGCCTCGAACTCGCCGGTGGACGCGCCCGAGGGCACGGCCGCGCGGCCCAGGGAGCCGTCGGTGAGCAGGACCTCCACCTCGACGGTGGGGTTGCCGCGCGAGTCGAGGATCTCGCGAGCGTGGATGGCGTCGATCAGGGCCATGGACGGGTCTCCTTCAATCGAAGTCGGAAGTCGTGCCCGCGGCGTGGACACGGCCTCAGCCTAGCGGGGACCTCAGGTTCCAGTCGGCCGCGCGCCGGCGACAAGACCGCCGTTCCCCCCGGCTGCGATGTCGCTGGGGCGCGGTCGGAACTGCGGCCGGGCCGAAGCGGCGTCGCGTCAGCCGGACGGGCGCAGGGCCGACCAGTCCCCCGCACGCACCCGCGCCACCGTGGTGCGCAGGGCCCGTTCGGGGTCGAGCCCCGCCGCCCGGGCCCGGCGCACCAGCGCGAACAGCTCCGCCCCGAGCGCGGCCTCGTCGGGCCACACCGCCACCGGACGCTCCCCCGCCTCGGCGGCCGGCGCCGGGACGTGCGCGGCGAGCGGGTCCGGCTCCTGCCGGGCCGCGCGGTCGACCACCTTCGCGGCGGCGGCCAGCGCCGGCAGCCGGGCCGGGATGTCGCCGACGTCGAGGCCCGGGCCGGTGCCGCCGTCGTCGTGGGCCGGGGCGGCGGGCGAGAGCCCCGCGGCCGCCCGCTCCTGCGCCTTGACCCGCTCCCAGGCCAGCTCGACGGCCTCCGGCGTGACGGCGGCGAGCTCCCCGGCCGGGCGCAGGCCGCCCTCGGGGGTGAGCACGAGCGGGTTGCGCCGGATCATCTTGGCCGTGAGGGCGTCGGCGGCGTCGTCCACGCGGAACCCGGCCGTCTCCGCCGGGGCGCCCGGCGCCCGGGAGACGGCGGCGTGCAGGACCACCTGGAACAGGACGTCCCCGAGCTCGGCGGCCAGGGCGGGGTACGCGCCGTCGGCCCGACGCGCGGGCACGTCGGCCCACGCGGCGGCGTCGCGGGACTCGATCTCCGCCACCGCCTCGTACGCCTCCTCCACGAGGTACTCGGCGAGGTCGGCATGCGTGAGCGCGGCCGTCCAGGGGCAGTGGTCGCGCAGGGCCTCGACCACCGCCACCAGACGGTCCACACTCGCGCTCACGGGCGGATCAGTCGTCCTCGTCCTCGTCGTCCAGCTCCTCGAGGACAGGGCCGACGGCGTCGCCGGAGATGACCTCGCCCCAGCCGGCCACGAGGATCTCGGCGAGGTCCTCGCGCTCGTCCACGGACAGGAAGGCGGCCTCGGCGGCGTTGAGCTGCAGGTCCAGCAGCTCGGAGAGCGAGTAGCCGAAGGTCTCGGCGAGCAGGTAGAGCTCGTCGGTCAGGGACACGTCCGAGACGAGCCGGTTGTCCGTGTTCACGGTGACGCGGAAGCCGAGCTGCACGAGCAGGTCGATGGGATGGCCCGCGATGCCCGCCGCGGCGTCCACCGCGCCGGTCTGCAGGTTCGAGGACGGGCAGACCTCCAGGGCGATCTGCCGGTCCCGCACCCACGCGGCGGTCTCGCCCAGGTCCACGAGGCCGGTCAGCTCGTCCAGCTGCTCGCCGTCCTCGTCCACACCGCCGTACTCCACCGAGATGTCCTCGGCCAGGCGCACGCCGTGGCCCAGACGCAGGGCGCGGCCGTCCACGAGGGCCGAGCGGACGGAGTCCAGGCCGTCGCCCTCGCCCGCGTGCACGGTGACGGGCAGGTGGTGGGCGGCCAGCCACGTGAAGGTGTCGGCGAAGCGGGAGGGCGGGAACCCGGCCTCGGCGCCCGCGATGTCGAAGCCCACGACGCCGGCCTCGCGGTGGCGCACGGCCAGCTCGGCGATCTCCTGGGCCCGGTCGGCGTGCCGCATCGCGGTGACCAGCTGGCCCACGCGGATCACGTGGCCCGCGGCGTCGGCGGCCTCGACCGCCTCGTCCAGGCCGGCCTGCACGGCCTCGACGGCCTCGTCCAGGCTCAGCCCGCCGGCCAGGTGCTGCTCGGGGGCCCAGCGGATCTCGCCGTAGACGACGCCGTCGGCGACCAGGTCCTCGACGAACTCGCGGGCCACGCGGCGCAGCTGCTCGCGGGTCTGCATCACGGCGGTGGTCAGGGCGAAGACCTGCAGGTACTTCTCGAGGGACTCGCCGTTGGCGTGCTCGGCGATCCACTCGGCCAGGCCCTCGACGGTGTCCGCGGGGACCTCGACGCCGGCCTCGCGGGCCAGGTCGAGGACGGTGCCCACGCGCAGGCCGCCGTCGAGGTGGTCGTGGAGGGAGACCTTGGGCAGGACGGCCAGGTCGACCTCGAGCGGGGAGGGGGATGCGGTGTCCGGAAGCTGCGTCGTCGTCACGGGCGTCACTCTACGGCAGGGCGCTCAGCGCAGGGCCTCCTGCTCGGCCAGGGTGAGGCCCTTCACCCCGGCGCCCAGCCGGCGGCGCAGCAGGGCCTTGAGCAGACGGTCCAGCAGCAGGCCCACGAGCGCCGCGCCCGTCACGGAGGCGGCGATCTGCAGCACCGGGTTCTCCAGCCAGCCCGCGGTCAGGCGCGCGATCATGATCGAGTACGCGGCCCAGCTGGCCGTGGAGAGCAGGTCCAGCGCCACGAACCGCACCGGCGGATAGCGGGTGGCGCCGGCGGTGAAGTTCAGGGCCACGCGGCCGCCGGGGATGAACCGGGCGGTGAACAGCAGCAGCGCGCCGTGACTGTGCAGGTGGTGCCGGGCGACCTCGACCGTGGCCCGCACCCGCCGCAGCCGCATCCACCGGAACCGCTCCACGCCCACGGCACGGCCGATCGCGTACGCGGCCACGTCCCCCAGGAACGCGCCCGCGAAGCCGACCCCCCACAGCGCCCACAGGGAGAACGGATGCCCGTCGCGGACGATCGCACCGAGGGCCACCAGCACCGACTCCGACGGGAAGATCGGCACGATGCCGTCGAGCAGGCACAGCAGCAGCGTCAGCGGCAGGACCCACCACTGCGCGGAGGCGTGGAGGATCGCCCCCTCGAGCCACGCGAGCATCCGGTCAGCCGATCCGGTCCAGGATCACGGAGCGCTCGCGCAGGGTCCGGGCGGCGGCGTCGTCGAGCTCGCCGACGGCCCAGCCGCCGGCGAGCGCGGCCTTCGCCCGCTCGAAGCGCTCCGGCGTGTCCGTGTGCAGGGTCAGCACCTTCTGGCCCCGGGCCACGCGCTCGCCGGGGCGCACGTGCACCTCGACGCCGGCCGCGGCCTGGACGGCCTGGCCCTGCCGCTCCCGCCCGGCGCCGAGGCGCCACGCGGCCAGGCCCACGGCCATCGCGTCCAGCTCGGTGAGGACGCCGTCCGTCTCCGCGACGACGTCCTCGGTGTGGGCCGCCGTCGGGAGGGCCGCGCGCGGGTCGCCGCCCTGGGCCTCGATCATCCGGTTCCACACGTCCATCGCCCGGCCGTTGGCCAGGTGCTCGGCCGGGTCCACGTCCGTGACCCCGGCGCCTGCGAGCATCGCGGCGGCGAGCGCCACGGTGAGCTCCACGACGTCGGCCGGGCCGCCGCCGGCGAGCACCTCCACCGACTCGCGGACCTCGAGGGCGTTGCCGGCCGTCCGGCCCAGGGGCACGGACATGTCCGTGAGCAGCGCCGAGGTGTCCACCCCGGCGTCCCGGCCGAGGTCCACCATGGTCCGGGCCAGCTCGCGGGCGGACGCCTCGTCCTTCATGAACGCGCCCGAGCCGCACTTGACGTCCAGCACGAGGGCGCCGGTGCCCTCGGCGATCTTCTTGGACATGATCGAGGAGGCGATCAGCGGGATGGCCTCCACCGTGCCGGTGACGTCGCGCAGGGCGTACAGGCGCTTGTCCGCCGGGGCCAGGCCCGAGCCGGCCGCGCAGATCACGGCGCCCACCTCGGAGAGCTGGCGCAGCATCGCCTCGTTGCTGAGGTCGGCCCGCCACCCGGGGATCGCCTCGAGCTTGTCCAGGGTGCCGCCGGTGTGGCCGAGGCCGCGGCCGGACAGCTGCGGCACCGCCACCCCGAAGGAGGCCACGAGCGGGGCCAGCGGCAGGGTGATCTTGTCCCCCACGCCGCCGGTGGAGTGCTTGTCCGCGGTGGCCAGGGGGCGGCCGTCCGGGGTGGTGAGCCCGCCGAAGTCCATGCGCTCGCCCGAGGCGATCATCGCGTCCGTCCAGCGGGCGATCTCGGCGCGGTCCATGCCGTTGAGCAGGATCGCCATGGCCAGGGCGGACATCTGCTCGTCCGCCACCACGCCGCGGGTGTACGCGTCCACCACCCAGTCGATCTGCTCGGGCGACAGCGTCCCCCGGTCCCGCTTGGTGCGGATCACCTCGACGGCGTCGAAGGGCTCGGCCTGCGGCTGCGCGGTCATGGGGTTCTCCTCGGGGGGACGGCTGCGACGGTCAGCCTCCGACTCTAGCGAGCGGGCCCGGGAGCGCGCCGCAGGTCAGGGACGGTCCGCCCGCTCCAGGTCGGCCGGGCCGAAGGCGTCCGGCAGCACCGCCTCGATCCCCCGCTCCCCCGCCGGGGTGAGCAGCACGAGCCCGGGGGCGCGGAACTCGTACAGCAGCTGGCGGCACCGCCCGCAGGGCATGGTGAGCACGCCCGCGCCGTCCACGCACACGAACGCGGCCAGCCGGCCGCCCCCGCCCATGCGCAGGTCGGCCAGCAGCGCGCACTCGGCGCACAGCGTCAGCCCGTAGGACGCGTTCTCGATATTGCAGCCCGAGACGAGGCGGCCGTCGTCGGTGAGCGCGGCGGCGCCCACCCGGAACCCCGAGTAGGGCACGTAGGCGTGCTCCGTGGCGGCCAGGGCCGCGGCCCGCAGCCGGTCCCAGTCCACACGCGGCGCCGTCGTCGTGTGCTGCCCGTCCGCCACGGCTACTCCTTCACGTACGGCACGCCCGAGGCGGCCGGGCCGCGCGAGCGGCCCACGAGGCCGGCCACGGCGAACACCGTGACGAGGTACGGGAGCATCGCCATGAACTGGCTCGGCACCGGGGTGCCGAGGATCGCCAGGACGTACTGCATGTTGGTGGCGAAGCCGAACAGCAGCGCCGCGAAGAACGCGCCGATCGGGTTCCAGCGGCCGAAGATCACGGCCGCGAGCGCGATGAAGCCCTGGCCCGCCGTCATCTCCTTGGTGAAGGACGACGCCGAGACGAGCGTGAAGAACGCCCCGCCCATGCCGGCCACCGCGCCGCCCAGCAGGACGGCGGCGTACCGCGTGCGGTTCACGTCGATGCCCACGGTGTCCGCGGCCTTGGGGTGCTCGCCCACGGCGCGCACGCGCAGGCCCCAGCGGGTGCGGAACAGGGCGAACCACAGCGCGATCACGAGCAGGTACATCGCGTAGCCCAGGATCGTCTGGTCGAACAGGATGGGCCCGAGCACGGGGATGTCCGCCAGGCCCGGGATCCGCAGGTTCGGGAAGTGCGGCGGCGCGTTGAGCTCGGTGTCCCCGCCCGTGAGGACGGTGGAGTACAGGAAGCTCGTCAAGCCGGCCACGAGCACGTTGAGCACGACGCCGACGATCACCTGGTTGACCAGGTACTTGATCGAGAACACGGCGAGCAGCCAGGACACGAGGACGCCGGCCACGATCGCGGCGGCCAGGCCCGCCCAGGGCGAGCCGGTGGCGGTGCCGACGACGGCGGCCGTGAACGCGCCCGCCAGCAGCTGACCTTCGATCGCGATGTTCACCACGCCCGAGCGCTCGGCCAGGATGCCGGCCATCGAGCCGAAGATCAGCGGGACGGCCAGCGCGAACGAGCCGGCGATCAGGCCGGTGAGGAACACGGTGGTGTTGTCCGCCGAGCCGATCACCCAGATGAGGAACGCGGCCACGAACGCGACGGCGAACAGGGCCGCGGCCCAGCCGGGGGTGCGCCCCGAGCGCAGGGTCGCCAGCCAGGCCACCGCGGTCAGCACCGCCATGAGCCCGACGAGCAGCCAGCCCCCCAGCACGGGGTCGGCGGTCAGGTCCGGGAGCACGACGGCGTCGGACGCGTGGGAGAGTCGGAAGGTCGCCGTCGCCTCGGGGGCGCCGAGGGCGAAGACGGCCAGGGCCAGCAGGGTCAGGATCGTCAGGGCGATCGGGGTGGTCCAGTGCCGGACCACGACCCGGGCGGGCTCGGCGGCCTCGGGGCGGACGACGTCGGCGTGGGGCCGGGCGGCGGTCGCGCTCATCGGGCGTCCCCCTTCTGCTCGTGCGGGCGGTGGGTCGGGGCCGTGTCCGTGGGCTGCGTGGTCGGGGCCTGCGGGTCCGCGACGGCGGCGGCCGCGGCCTCCTGGACGCCCGTGGACGGGGCGGCGGCGTGGCCGCCGGCGCCGGTCAGCGCGGCGCCGGCCACGGCGGGCTGGGTCACGGGGTCGGCCGCGCGGCGGGCGCGCGCGGCGCCCGGGGCGGGCAGCCGGAAGATGGCGCGCACCAGCGGCGGGGCCGCGATGAGCAGCACGATCACGGACTGCACCACGAGGACGATGTCGACCGGCACCCCGGTCTCGGTCTGCATGGTCACGCCGCCGGCGCGCAGGGCGCCGAAGAGCAGGCCCGCGAACAGCACGCCCACCGGGTGGGACCGGCCGAGCAGCGCCACCGTGATCGCGTCGAAGCCGAAGGACCCGGCCACGGAGGTGTTCAGCGTGCTCTCCGTGCCGGCCACGTGGGTGGCGCCGGCCAGGCCGGCGAGGCCGCCGGAGATCGCCATGGCGGCCACGTAGGAGCCCTTGACGGAGATGCCGGCCGTGCGGGCGGCGTCCGGGTTGGCGCCCACGGCCCGCAGGCGGAAGCCGAGGGTGGAGCGCTGCATCAGCCACCACGTGAAGAGCACGGCCAGCAGGGCGACGAAGAAGCCCCAGTGCAGCCGGAAGTCGGTCCCCAGCAGCCGCGGGAACATGGCGGAGCGGTCCAGCGGCGCGGACACCGGGTTCGTGGTGCCGGGCGCCCGCAGGACGGGGGTGTTCAACAGGTAGGCGAGCAGGTTCACCGCCACGTAGTTGAGCATGATCGTGAGGATCACCTCGTGCGCGCCCGTCCAGGCCTTGAGCACGCCGACGACGGAGCCCCACAGCACGCCGCCGAGCACGCCCATCACGACGACGAGCAGCAGGTGCACGCCGGCCGGCAGGTGCAGGTGCACGCCGAACCACGTGGCGAACATGGCGCCGAAGATGAACTGACCCTGGCCGCCGATGTTGAACAGGCCCGCCCGGAAGGCGATGGCGATGCCCAGCGAGATGATGATCAGCGGGGTCGCCACGGTGAGGGTCTCGGTGAGCGGGTAGAGCATGCCCGTCGCGTCCGAGGCCCGGTAGTTGAAGACGGCGCCGCGGAACAGGGCCGCGAAGGCTCCGGCGAACGCGGCCCAGGCGGCGGAGAGCAGGTCGCCCGGGCGGGCGAAGAAGTAGCCGGCGGCATCGCGGACGTCCTCGTCCACGGCGATGATCAGCAGGCCGGAGATCAGCAGGGACAGCAGGATCGCCAGGACGGTGACCGTGCCGTTGCCCGAGAGGATCCGGCGCAGGGCGGAGTCGGCGGGGGCGGGCCGGACG
>NZ_JABFBA010000005.1:161942-208410 GCF_017168445.1 Micrococcus sp. KRD026
GCTCACGGGCGCTCTCCTTCCGTGGTGGGGTGGGCGGCGGGCGCCGCGCCGGCGGTGCCGGGCGTGTCCGCGGCGACGTCCGTGCCGGAGGCGAGGGCCGCGTCGTCGGGGGTCTGGCCGGCCATCATGAGGCCGAGCGTCTCGCGCGAGGTGTCCCCCGGCACGATGCCGACGATCCTCCCGTGGTACATCACGGCGATCCGGTCGGCCAGCTCGAGGACCTCGTCCAGCTCGGTGGAGACGATCAGCACGGGGGTGCCGGCGTCGCGCTCGGCGATGATCCGGTCGTGCAGGAACTCGATCGAGCCGACGTCCACGCCGCGCGTGGGCTGCGAGGCGATGAACAGGCGCAGCCCGTCCACGAGCTCGCGGGCCATGACGACCTTCTGCTGGTTGCCTCCCGAGAGGGAGGAGACCGGCAGGTCCACGCCCTGGGTGCGGACGTCGAACTCGGCCACGCGGCGCTCGGCGAGCGCCCGCACCGCGGCGGGGCGCATCTGCACGGCGTTGCCGGCCGGGGCGACGTCGTACCGGTTGAGCACCATGTTCTCCGCCACGGAGAACGGGCCGACGAGCCCGTCCGTGGAGCGGTCCTCGGGCACGAAGCCGACGCCGGCGCGGATGATCTGGCGGGTGGACCGGCCGATCAGCTCCCGGCCGTCCAGGGTGACGGAGCCGGTGGCCTTGACCAGGCCCATGATCGCCTCGGTCAGCTCCGTCTGCCCGTTGCCCTGCACACCGGCCACGGCGAGGACCTCGCCCTGGCGGACGGCGAAGGACACGGCGTCCAGCAGCACCTGGCCCGTGGGCGAGACGACGGAGAGGTCCTCGACGCGGAACGTCTCCTCCCCCAGGGTCGGGGCCGTCTTGCGCCGCTCGAGGACGACGTTCCGGCCCACCATGAGGGCGGCCAGCTCGGCGGCCTCGGCGGAGGGCTCCGCCGTGCCGACCACGCGGCCGCGGCGCAGCACGGTGATGTCGTCCGAGACGGCCTTGACCTCGCGCAGCTTGTGGGAGATGAACACGATCGCCGTGCCGTCCGCCCGCAGCTGCCGGATGATGCCGAGCAGCTCGTCGGTCTCCTGGGGGGTGAGCACGGCGGTCGGCTCGTCCAGGATGAGGATGCGCGCGTCGCGGACGAGGGCCTTGATGATCTCGACGCGCTGCTGCACGCCCACGGGCAGGTCCTCGACGACGGCGTCCGGGTCCACGTCGAAGCCGTACTGGGCGGAGATCTCCCGGATCCGCCGGCGGGTGGCCTCGAGGTCGAGCACGCCCAGGGCGCGGGTGTGCTCGTCGCCGAGGGCCACGTTCTCGGCCACCGTGAAGACGGGCACGAGCATGAAGTGCTGGTGCACCATGCCGATGCCCGCGCGCATGGCCTCACCGGGACCGGAGAACCGGACGGGCTCGCCGTCGAGGAGGATCTCCCCCTCGGTGGGCTCGTAGAGTCCGAAGAGGACGTTCATCAGGGTGGACTTGCCGGCGCCGTTCTCGCCGAGGAGGGTGTGCACCCGCCCCGACTCCACGGTCAGGTTCACGTCCTCGTTCGCGGCGAACGAGCCGAAGCGCTTGGTGATCCCGCGCAGTTCGAGCCTCATCGAGGGCCTTCCGTCTGGTCGATGCTCGTGGTGCCGCGCTCGGCGGCGGTGGCGAGGCGGGTCAGGCCTCCGGGGAGTACTCCGAACCGACCTTCAGCTCGCCCGAGATGATCTTCGCCTCGAGGTCCTTGAGCTCGTCCTTGAGCTCCTGCGGCACCGTGTCCTCGAAGTCGTGGAACGGGGCCAGCTCGACGCCCTTGTTCTCCAGCGTGCCCACGTAGGGCTCGGCCGAGAACTCGTCCTTCAGGTCCGCGGCGATCACGTCGGTGACGGACTGGCCCATGTTCTTCTTCACCGAGGTGAGGATCAGGTTGCCGTCCTTGGTGGACTCGTAGCCGTCCGAGTCCGGCCAGATGACCTTGACGTCCTTGCCGCCCTGGTTCGCCTCGCGGACGGCGTCCAGGGTGCCCAGGCCCACGGGGCCCGCCACCGGCATCACGATGTCGGCGCCCTCGTTGATGAAGTTGGCGGTGTTCGTCTTGCCGTTGGCCACGTTCTCGAAGTCGCCCGTGAACGAGCCGGTCTTCGCGTCCTTGTCCCAGCCCAGGACCTTGACGTCCTTGTCCTTGACCTCGTTGTAGTGCTCCACGCCGCGGGCGAAGCCGTCCATGAAGATGGTGACGGTGGGGATCTCGGCCCCTCCGTAGGTGGCCACGGTGCCGGTCTCGGTGGTGCCCGCCGCCAGGTACCCGGCCAGGAACGCCGCCTGCGCCGTGTCGTAGGTGAGCTTCTGGAAGTTGTCGGTGAAGTCGCCGTCGGTGACGTCCACGCCGAAGAAGTGGGTGTCCGAGTGCTGGGCGGCGATCGGCTTCATGGCGTCGCCGAGGAGGAAGCCCACGCCGATGACGGCGTCGCAGTCGGCGTTGACCATGGCGGTCACGTTCGGGGTGTACTCGCTGGGCTCGTTCGACTCGGCCTCGCTGGTGGTGATGCCGTAGGCCTTCTCGGCGGCCTTGAGGCCCTCGTAGGAGGACTGGTTGAAGGAGCGGTCGTCGAAGCCGCCCTCGTCCGAGACGATGCAGGCCTTGTAGTCCTTGTTGTCCGAGCCGACGCCGTCCACGGTGGCGATGGCCTCGCTCTCGGCGGCGCCGGAGTCCGAGGCCTCGGACTGCTCCGGCGGGGCGCCGCACGCGGTCAGCAGCAGGCCGGAGACGCCGAGCGCGGCGGCGGGGAGCAGGAGACGACGGCGGCGCGCGGCCGACGGGGTGGCGATGCCCATGGGGTCCTCATTTCGGAAGGCACGGTGCGAGGTCCGCGGCCGGTGGCCGCGGAAAGACGGGGCCCGTGCGGGCGGCCCCGTCCGGATGAGCGCGAGTCTACCGAACGGTGGGCCCGTCCCCTCCGGCGGGGGCGGGCCCACCGTTCGGTAGACTCGCGCTCATCCGGGGCAGAGACAGGAATGTATAAGAGACAGCACCTGCAGCGCGGCGGCGGTGAAGACCCGCATGCCCACGCCGATGGCCCGCTCGTCCGGCGCGTAGTCCCCGCGGTGCAGATCGTAGATGGGGCCACCCGGGGACCGGGTGCCGAGGCGCAGCATGGAGCCGGGCACCTTCTGGGTCATCCAGGCGAAGTCCTCGCCGCCCATCGACTGCGGGGTCAGGACGATCGCCCGCGAGCCGAGCTCCCGCCGCGCCGCGGTCTCGATCAGCGCCGTCTCGCCCTCGGTGTTGTGCACCGGCGGGACGCCGCGCACGTGCTCGAGCTGCACGTGCACGCCGTACGGCGCGGCCACCTGTCGGACCACCTCGTCGAGCAGCGCGCCGGCCTCCTCCCACACGTCCGCGTCGAGGCAGCGCATGGTCCCGGCCAGGTAGCCGGTGTTGTCGATCGCGTTGGGCGCGCTGCCGGCGGCGATCTGCCCCCACACCACCGAGACGGCCGAGCGCACGTCGATCCGCCGGGAGAGCACGGCGGGCACGTTCACGGCGATCTGGGACAGGGCGAAGACCATGTCCTCGGTGAGGTGGGGCCGCGAGGTGTGCCCACCGCGTCCGGTGAGGGTGATCCGGATCGTGTCCGCCGCCGAGGTGATGGCGCCGATGCGGGTGCCGATCGAGCCGACGTCGACCTGGGGGTCGCAGTGCGCCGCCAGGATGCGGGGCACGTCGTCGAGGATCCCCTGCCGCAGCACGGCCAGGGAGCCGCCGGGCAGCCGCTCCTCCGCGGGCTGGAAGATGACGCGGACCGTGCCGTGGACCCGCTCGCCGACCGCGCGCAGGTCGGGGTCGGCGGTGGCCCCGCGGAGGATGCGGCCGAGGGCGACGGCCACACCCGCCATGACGGCGGTGTGCATGTCGTGGCCGCACGCGTGCGCGACGCCGTCATTGACGGACACGTAGGGCAGGCCGGTCTCCTCCTCGACCGGCAGCGCGTCGATGTCCGCGCGCAGGGCCAGCACCACCGGCCCCTCCCCGACGTCCACGTAGGCGCCCGTGGACTCCATCCGCACGGGCGAGAGCCCGTAGCCGGAGAGCAGCTCCACGATGCGGTCGGTGGTGCGGTACTCCTCATAGGAGAGCTCGGGATGCCGGTGCAGGTCCCGGCGGAAGGACACGATCTCGTCCTCGAGCTCGGCCACTACGGGGCCCACCGAGGGGACGGACGTCGGACGGGGCCCGGTCAGCACGGAGTCGGAGGTGGTCATGGCCCAGCACCCTACTCCGGGGGTGCCGGTCGGTGGGGGCCGGACCCTGCCGGGGACGCGGTCAGAGGACCTCGTCCACGCCCTCGGCCTTGAGCGCCTCGACGGCCTTCTTGACCTCCTGGGCGTGCTCCGTGGTGGTGACCAGCAGCGCGTCCTCGGTGTCCACGACGACGACGTCCTCGATGCCGATCAGCGCGATGACGCGCTTCGTGTCCGTCACCACGACGCCGGACGCGTCGTCCGAGTACACGCGCGGGGTGTCGCCGATCACCGTGATGCCGGAGGCGTCCTTGACCGGGTTCAGGCGAGCGATCGCCGCGAAGTCCCCCACGTCGTCCCACGTGAAGGAGCCGGGGATCACGGCCACGTCGCCGACGGCGGCGGCGGGCTCGGCCACGGCGTAGTCGATGGCGGTCTTCGTCAGCTCGGGCCACACCCGGGCCATGACCTCGTCCCGCTCCGGCGTCTCCCACGCGCGGGCGATCTCCATCAGGCCGGCGTGCAGCGCGGGCTCGTTCTCCTCGAGGTGGGCCAGCATGAGGCCCACGGGCGCCACGAACATGCCCGCGTTCCAGAGGTAGCGGCCGGACTTCACGTACTGCTGGGCGACCTTCAGGTCCGGCTTCTCCACGAACGCGGCGACGTCGTACGCGTCCGGGGCGCCGGCCACGCGGAGGCGGCGGCCCCGGCGGATGTAGCCGAAGCCCGTGGCCGCGTGCGTGGGCTCGATGCCGATGGTCACGATCCGACCCGTGGCCGCCGTCTCGACGGCCTGCCGCACCGCGTCCTGGAAGACCTCCACCGGGGAGATCACCTGATCCGCCGCGAACGAGCCCATGATCGTGTCCGGGTCGCGCAGGGAGAGGATCGCCGCGGCCAGGCCGATGGCGGCCGCGGAGTCCTTGGGCGAGGGCTCGAGCACCAGATCCGTCTCCGCCAGGGCCGGCAGCTGCGTGCACACCGCCTCCCGGTGGGCCTCCCCGGTCACCACGAGCATGCCCGCGGCCAGGGGCGCCAGACGGTCCCACGTGGCACGGATCAGGGTCTGGCCCGAGCCGGTGAGGTCGTGGAGGAACTTCGGCGCGGCGGCCCGCGAGAGGGGCCACAGGCGGGTGCCCACGCCCCCGGCGGGGATCACGGCGTGGAAGCGGGACAGGGCCGTGCCCGGCGCGGCCTCGCGCGGGGCATCGGTCAGGTTCGGATCGGTGCTCACCGGGCCAGACTACGGAACCGTCCGGACGGGGGACCACTCGCCGCGTCCCAGGCGGGGCACAGCCCAGACCGAGCAGGACGGCGGCGGGGCGCCGCGCGCGTCACAGTGGCCGCCCCGGCCCCCGATCGGGCACGGAGGCGCGGGAAGGGTCTACCCTAGGAGGAGGAATCCACTCGCACACGCCCCTGCCCGTCGTCGTCCCACGGCGGAGGACCGGGATCGTGCATTCCCCCTGGAGGTATCAACCGTGTCTAGCGCCACTGCGCAGGCCCCGGCCAAGAACGGCCGCGGAACCCTGTACCGGGGCCACGGCGGCATGTGGTCCTGGGTGGGCCACCGCGTCACCGGCGTCGTCATCTTCTTCTACCTGCTCGTCCACGTGCTGGACACGGCCCTGGTCCGGGTCTCCCCCGAGGCTTACGACGCCGTGATCGGCTCGTACAAGACGTGGTACTTCGCGCTCGGCGAGGCCGGCCTCGTCGCGGCGATCATCTTCCACGCCCTGAACGGCCTGCGCATCATCCTGGTCGACTTCTGGAAGGGCGGCACCCAGCACCACAAGACCCTGCTGTGGATCGTGCTGGGGCTGTGGGTCGTCCTGACCCTGGGCTTCGCCATCCGTCACTTCAGCCTCGCACTCGGAGGTCACTGAGCCATGAGCACCACCGCTGAGACCACCATCGCGGCGCCCCGCAGCCGCCGTCTGGACCCCAAGTACACGCGCGACGGCGGCGGCCGCGGCAACTTCGAGATGCTCGCCTGGCTGTTCATGCGCATCTCTGGTGTCTTCCTCGTCGTGCTGATCGCCGTGCACCTGACCACCAACCTGCTGGTGGGCGACGGCATCCACGCCATCGACTTCGGCTTCGTGGCCGGCAAGTGGGCGCACCCGCTGTGGCAGTTCTGGGACCTGGCCCTCCTGTGGCTGGCCATGCTGCACGGCGCCAACGGCGTGCGCACGATCATCAACGACTACACCCGCCGCGGCAGCGCCCGCTTCTGGCTGACGATGATCCTGTACATCGCCACGGCCGTGATCATCATCCTCGGCACCCTGGTGATCTTCACCTTCGATCCCTGCATGGTGGACGCCTCCGGCGCCCTGCTCGAGGGCTCCCCGGCCTTCTGCGGCTGACCCCGGAAACGTTCACCCTGCGGTGCGGCCGGCCCGAGCGGCCGCCGCGTCACAGACACCCAGAAAGAGAGACCTGAATGCAGGTGCACAAGTACGACGTGGTGATCGTCGGCGCCGGCGGCGCAGGCATGCGCGCGGCCATCGAGGCCGGTCAGCGCGCGCACACCGCCGTCCTCACCAAGATCTACCCCACGCGTTCCCACACCGGCGCGGCCCAGGGCGGCATGTGCGCGGCCCTCGCCAACGTCGAGGAGGACAACTGGGAGTGGCACACGTTCGACACCGTCAAGGGCGGCGACTACCTGGTGGACCAGGACGCCGCGGAGGTCATGGCCAAGGAGGCCATCGACGCGGTGCTCGACCTCGAGAAGATGGGCCTGCCCTTCAACCGCACCCCCGAGGGCAAGATCGATCAGCGCCGCTTCGGCGGCCACACCCGTGACCACGGCAAGGCGCCCGTGCGCCGCGCCTGCTACGCCGCGGACCGCACCGGCCACATGATCCTCCAGACGCTGTACCAGAACTGCGTCAAGCACAACGTGGAGTTCTACAACGAGTTCTACGTGCTCGACCTGCTGCTGGTGGAGGAGGACGCCGTGCGCGAGGACGGCACCGCCTACAAGCAGAAGCGCACCGCCGGCGTCGTCTCCTACGAGCTGGCCACCGGCGAGATCCACGTCTTCCAGGCCAAGTCGGTCGTCTTCGCCACCGGCGGCGCCGGCAAGGTGTACAAGACCACCTCGAACGCCCACACCCTCACCGGCGACGGCATGGCCATCGCCTACCGCGCGGGCCTGCCGCTGGAGGACATGGAGTTCGTGCAGTTCCATCCGACCGGCCTGGCCGGCCTGGGCATCCTGCTCTCCGAGGCCGCACGCGGCGAGGGCGGCATCCTCCGCAACGCGGACGGTGAGCGCTTCATGGAGCGCTACGCCCCCACCATCAAGGACCTCGCCCCGCGCGACATCGTGGCCCGGTCCATGGCCGAGGAGGTCCGTCAGGGCCGCGGCGCCGGCCCCAACAAGGACTACGTGCTGCTCGACCTGACGCACCTGGAGCCCTCGCACATCGACGAGAAGCTCCCGGACATCACCGAGTTCGCCCGCACCTACCTGGGCGTCGAGCCCTACACGGAGCCGGTGCCGGTGTTCCCCACCTGCCACTACTTCATGGGCGGCATCCCCACGAACATCAAGGCCGAGGTCCTCCAGGACAACGACACCGTCGTGCCGGGCCTGTACGCCGCCGGCGAGGTGGCCTGCGTGTCCGTGCACGGGTCCAACCGCCTGGGCACCAACTCGCTGCTGGACATCAACGTGTTCGGCCGCCGCGCCGGCATCTACGCCGCCGAGTACGCCGCGCAGGCGGACTGGGTGGAGCTGCCCGAGGGCGGTGAGCTGCCCACCGTGGAGCACATCGAGAACCTGCGCTCCGCCACCGGCTCCGAGCGCGTCGCGGACATCCGCGCCGAGCTCCAGGAGTCCATGGACGCGGACATGCAGGTCTTCCGCGACGAGGACTCGATCCGCCGCGCACTGGCCAAGATCGAGGAGCTGCGCGGCCGCTACGAGAACGTGTCCGTCCAGGACAAGGGCCACCGCTTCAACCTCGACCTGCTCGAGGGCATGGAGCTGGGCTACCTGCTGGACATCGCCGAGGCGATGACCCTCGCGGCCCTGGGCCGCAAGGAGTCCCGCGGCGGGCACTACCGCGAGGACTACCCCGACCGCGACGACGAGAACTTCATGGCGCACACCATGATCTACCGTGACGAGACCGCGGAGATGGAGGGCGTCAAGGGCATCCGCTTCGAGACCAAGCCCGTCGTCGTGACCCGTTACCAGCCGATGGAGCGTAAGTACTGATGAGCCACTCAGCAACCGAGACCGAGGCCCCCGTGGCCCAGGCGCAGACCCAGTCCGCCGGTGGCGGCGCAGGCGAGGTCGAGAGCTTCGACATCGTGCTCAAGGTCCGCCGCTACCTCCCGGAGTCCTCCGAGGAGTCCTACTGGGACGAGTGGCGCCTGACCATGTACGGCACCGACCGCGTGCTGGACGCCCTGCACAAGGTCAAGTGGGACCACGACGGCACCCTGTCGTTCCGCCGCTCCTGCGCCCACGGCGTGTGCGGCTCCGACGCCATGCGCATCAACGGCCGCAACCGACTGGCCTGCAAGACGCTCCTGAAGGACCTCGACCTGTCCAAGCCCATCCTGGTGGAGCCCATCAAGGGCCTGCCGGTGGAGAAGGACCTGATCGTGGACATGGACCCGTTCTTCCAGTCCTACCGCGAGATCATGCCGTTCCTGGTCGCCGAGGGCCACGCGCCCACCAAGGAGCGCTACCAGTCCCAGGCCGACCGGGCGATCTACGACGACACCACGAAGTGCATCCTGTGCGCCGCGTGCACCTCGTCCTGCCCGGTGTTCTGGACGGACGGCCAGTACTTCGGCCCGGCCGCCATCGTGAACGCGCACCGGTTCATCTTCGACTCGCGTGACGAGGCCGGCGACATGCGCCTGGAGATCCTGAACGACAAGGAGGGCGTGTGGCGCTGCCGCACGACCTTCAACTGCACCGACGCGTGCCCCCGCGGCATCCAGGTGACCAAGGCGATTGCCGAGGTGAAGCAGGCCATCCTGGCCCGCCAGTTCTGATCCCCCGCACCACGACGGCGGCCCGTCTCCTCGCACGAGGAGGCGGGCCGCCGTCGTCGTGGGCGGCGCCCCCTCCCGCCGAAGCCCGCAGACGCGCCGTCACCGGACCGGCGTAGCGGCGTGTCTGCGGGCCTCGGCGTGGGGACGGGCGAGACCGGAGGCGGAGTCGGAGGCGGGGCGAGCTCAGACGTCGAAGGCGTCGCGCGTCTCCCGCCGGTGTGCCACACGCAGCCACACCGCGCTGGACACGAGCATCCCGACGACGGCGCCCAGCACGACCGGACCCCCTCCCCCGGCCTGCACCATCCGCCCGCCGTCGACCATCCAGAAGGCCGCCGTGAGCATCCCCAGCACCACGAGCACGCTCCCCACGGGGCGCACGGCCCGGATCCGGCGGGTGATGCCGGCCAGGAGCACCAGGGTCAGGACGACCACCGCCGCGGCGGCCACCGGCCCCGCCCCCGCCGGGGTGAGGAACGCGGCGACGTCGGCGTCGGTGACCTCGCTCGCGCCCCAGGAGCGCGCCTCCAGCACGGCGCGGGCGTAGCCGGGCGTCGCCTGCAGCGCGAGCACGCCCCCCACGCCGGCCGCGCTCAGTGCCCCCGTGACCGCCGTGACGGTCTGGAACAGGCGCAGGGGACGCAGGGCCGCGCGATCGGGACCGGGGTCGCGCTCCGTGGTCTCGTGGGGATCGTCGTGGAGGGGGTGCATGCCCCCCATCATGCCCGGCGGCGCAGGAAGGTCGTCGCGAGGCCCGGGTTGAAGGCGCACACGAGCCAGGCCGCGTTCACGAGCGCGAACAGCCCGCCCAGGACCAGGGGCAGCACCACGTCCCCGGCGGGGAAGACGAACAGGCGGATGGCCCCCAGCAGCGTCACGAAGATGGCGATCGAGGCGAACAGGGCACCCATGATGCGCGCCGTGTTGCTGTGCCGGGTCAGGCCGACGAGGACGATCGCGTAGACCGCCAGACCCAGCAGGGTCGCGAACCAGACACTGCCGGTGAGGGCGCCCTCGATGGCCTCGGCGGTCATCGCGGGCGACTGCGCGCCGCCCTCGGGCAGCGAGTCCGCGATGTCCTGGGCCGCGCCCGGGAGGAGGTTGCGCAGGATCGACGCGGCATAGAGGACTGCGGACGCGACCGTCAGTCCGAGCAGCGCCCGGAACACGCCGGGGGTGCGGGCGTCGGGGCGGATCAGCGGGCGGGCGTCCGGGCCGGAGTGCCCGGCGATGCGCCGCCGCGCCTCATCCGGGCCCACCACGGGCCGCCCGCCGCCGTCCAGGTCGTCGGGGTGGGGGGACACGGGATGCGGGGGTCGATGATCGGAGGCCATGTCGTCATGGTCTCCGCTGGCCGACGCCGGGGCGAGGGCTGGCGACCCCGGACTCGCCGCCGGCGAACGGCGTCGGGATCAGGCGCGGCGGCCCTGACGGGTGTAGGCCGCGACCTGCGGGTTGAAGGCCTTGACCAGCCACAGGATGTTCACGATCACCAGCGCCAGGCTCAGCACGGAGGCCAGGACGCCGCCGATGCCGGGGTAGGTCACGAAGGAGAAGATGCCGCCGACGGCGCTGAGGGTGCCCAGGATCGCGACGACGATGCCGAGGATGCGGGCCCAGTTCTTGGCCCCGCGGAGGTTGAAGTACACCAGGGCGTACAGGGCCACGCCGATGAGCAGGACGATGATCGTGCCCACCGTCACGGAGGCGCCCACGACAGGCGCGATCTCCTCCACCTGCTCGGGGGTGAGGCCGCTCTGGCGAAGGGAGTCCCGCATGCGTTCGATGCTCTCCTCGCCGCCGAACAGGGCCGGCAGGGAGGACAGCACGTACAGCGCGAGCGACGTGAGCGTCAGCGTCAGGAGCGCGGGGAACGCGGCCGGCTCCGGGACGATGCCGTACGAGCTGCCCGGCTGGGCACCATGGCCCGGGGCCGCGTAGGGCTGCGTGCCGTAGCGGGAGCCCGCGGCGGGCTGGCCGTATGCGGGGTTCTGGCCCGGGTACGGGCCGGGGCCGCCCGCGGCGGGCTGCTCCGGGTTCGGGTCCGGGTTCGGTCGATCGGTGGTCATGGTGTGCTCCTCGGTGTCGGGGGTGCGGGTGGTGGTGATGACGGGCGCGGCGGCAGGATCACTCGTGCCGCAGTGCCTCGATGGGATCCTTGCGGGCCGCACGCAGGGCGGGCAAGGTGCTGGCGATGAACGCGATGGCCACGATCAGCAGCAGGATCAGCAGCAGGGCGAGGGGGTTGACCGCGAACAGGACCAGGCCGGTGACGCCGCTGAGGGGGCCGGTGGTCAACACCTGGTTCGCGATGAGTCCGACGGCGACGCCCAGGCCGATGCCGACCAGCGAGCCGAGCAGGCCGATCACGACGGCCTCCATGGTGAACAGGCCGAAGATCTTCCCGCCGGTCATGCCGAGGGCCTTCATGAGGCCGATCTCCCGGGTGCGCTCCTGCACCGCCATGAGCAGGGTGTTGATGATGCCGAAGCTGGCGGCGAGCAGCGCGATGAGCGCGAAGCCGGTGAGCACCCACGTGACGGCGTCGATGATGCCGCGGATCACGCCGAGCTGCTCCTCGAGGGTCTGCGCCAGCAGGCCCTGGTCGGCCAGCGCCTGCTTCACGGCGTCCTCGTTCGCCTCCGGGTCCTCCACGATCGCCGTGGCCTGGAAGTAGGTGTTCCGCTGCGACTCCGGCAGGCCCTCCGTCGTGATGTCGTAGATCGCCTGCTCCAGCGACTCCGACGGCGTCGGGGCGGTGCCCGCACCGGACGCGGCCGCCTTCGTCACACCGACCACGGTGGCCGTCACGGACTTGTGCTCCTGCAGCGGGGTCGCCGCCACGACGGTCAGCTCCGTGCCGACCAGGTCCTCGGCGTCGCCGGCGCCCAGGTCCTCCACCCACGACTCGGGCATGACGATCTCCGCGGCGCCGGCCTCGGGGGCACGGCCGGCCGAGAAGGTGAGCATGTCGATCTCGCCGGAGCTGCCCATGAAGCCGGTCTGCCACTTGCGGTCGTCCGGGCCCTGGATGTACTCCGGCTCGGCCACCCGATAGGTCTTCACCTCGGTGACGTGCTCGGTGTCCTCGATCGCGGCGAGGTCCTCCTGCGTGAGCAGCGGCATGCCGAACATCTCGCCGCCGGCGGCGTCCTGCTCCGTGTACTCCTGGGGCGAGCCGCTCGCCGCACCGGCCGAGGACATGTCCTGCTGCTTCATCACGGTCAGCTCGCCGGGCTTGCCGAAGCCCTCGACCACGTTGTCCACGTACTTGTTGATGCCCGCGCCGAGCCCCGTGGTGAGGGTCAGCGTGAATGCGCCGATCACGATCGCGACGACGGTGAGGAAGGTGCGCAGCTTGGAGCGCATCGTGTTGGCGAGCGCCGTGCCCGCGACGTCGGTGGCCTTCATGCCCGCGCTCCGTCCCGCTCGGTGCCGACGCGCTCGTCGGCGATGACCACGCCGTCCTGCAGCTCGACGCGACGGTCACACTTCGCGGCCAGGTCGTCGTCGTGCGTGACCACCACGAGGGTGATGCCCTCGTCGCGGTGCAGGCCGAAGAGGATGTCCTCCACGGCCGCCGAGGTGGCGGAGTCCAGGTTGCCCGTGGGCTCGTCCGCGAACAGCACCGTCGGGTTGTTCACGAGCGCACGGGCGATGCACACGCGCTGCTTCTGGCCGCCGGAGAGGTCCGTGGCCTTGTTCTTCGCCTTGTCCGCGAGCTCGAGCCGCTCGAGCACCGCCATGCCGCGGCGGGTGCGCTGGGCCCGGCCCACGCCGGCGATCTTCAGCGGCAGCACGGTGTTCTCCAGGACCGTCTGGTTCGGGTTCAGGAAGAACTGCTGGAACACGAAGCCGAACCGCTCGTTGCGCAGCTGGGAGATCTCCGCGGCCTTGAGCTGGGAGACGGGACGGCCGTCCATCGCGACGACGCCGGCGGAGGGCTGGTCCAGCAGCGCCAGCAGGTGCATCAGGGTGGACTTGCCGGAGCCGGACTTGCCGACGACGGCCAGGGACTCGCCGCGCTGGATCTGCAGGGTGATGCCCTTCAGCGCGTCGAAGCGGGACGCCCCGCGACCGTAGACCTTGACGAGGTTCTCCGTCTCCAGGACGGGTTCGGCGCCGGGCGGGACCTCGGCGACGGCGGGGATGGGGACAGCGGTGGACATGGCTCCGGCACTCCTCTGTCGGTGGGGCTCGCCCCCGCTGCGGCAGGAGCGGAGGCAGTGCCTCCATCCTGACAGCCGCGCACGCGCCGCCGCCTCCACCTCGAGTCGGAGAACACGACGGCCCGCGTCCCCCGCAGGTCGGGGGCGCGGGCCATCGTCGGGAGGCCGCGGGGCCGGTGCGGCCCGGCTCAGCGCAGCGGCGGCAGGAAGCCGACCTTGGCGTAGACGTCCTCGAGCACGGGCGTGGCCACGGCGCGGGCCTTCTCGGCTCCGGAGGCGAGGATGCGGTCCAGCTCAGCGGGGTCGGCGAGCAGCTCGAGGGCGCGCTCGCGCACGGGGGCCAGGCGCTCGACGACAGCGTCCGCCACCGCGACCTTGAGGTGCCCGTACATCTTGCCGACGAACTCCTCCTCGAGCTGCGGGATCGGCGTGCCGGACACCGCGGCGAGGATGGTCAGCAGGTTGGAGACGCCGGGCTTGGCCTCGCGGTCGAAGCGCACCTCGGTGCCGTCGTCGGTGACCGCGGACTTGATCTTCTTGGCGGTCTTCTTCGGCTCCTCGAGGATGTTGATGAGCCCGTTCGGGGACGCCGCGGACTTGGACATCTTCGACGTGGGGTCCTGCAGGTCGTAGATGCGCGCGCCGGTCTCCGGGTAGAAGCCGGTGGGCACCACGAACGTCTCGCCGTAGCGGTGGTTGAAGCGCTGGGCGAGGTCGCGGGTGAGCTCCACGTGCTGGCGCTGGTCGTCGCCCACGGGCACGCCATGCGGCTGGTAGAGCAGGATGTCCGCGGCCATGAGCATGGGGTACGCGAGCAGGCCGACGCCGGCCGCGTCCGCGCCCTGCTTGGCGGACTTGTCCTTGAACTGGGTCATGCGCATGGCCTCGCCCATGCCGGTCATGCAGGTCAGCACCCACGCCAGCTGCGCGTGCTCGGGCACCTGGGACTGGACGAACAGCGTGGAGCGCTCGGGGTCGATGCCGCCGGCGATGAACTGCGCGGCGGCCACCCGCGTGCGCTCCGCCAGGGCTGCCGGGTCCTGCGGCACGGTGATGGCGTGCAGGTCGGGGATGAAGAAGAACGCCTCGAAGTCGGCCTGGGTGCGCTCCCAGTTCACGAGGGCGCCGAGGTAGTTGCCCAGGTGGAGGGAGTCCGCCGATGGCTGCATGCCGGAGAGCACGCGGTGCCGGGCGGACGCGCCGGGCAGGTGGGCGGTGGCGGCGGCGTCCTGGGCCAGGACGTCCTGGACGGAGTTCTTCTTCATGGTCATCTCAGCCTCGGGTCTCTCCTGCACGGTCAGAACTGGTAGTCGACCACGAGCGGGGCGTGGTCGGAGAAGCGGGTGCCCCAGCTGGGGGCGCGGTCCACGACGGCGGTCGTCGCCCGCTCGGCCAGGCCCGCGGTCGCCATGTGGTAGTCGATGCGCCACCCGGCGTCGTTGTCGAAGGCCTTGCCGCGCATGGACCACCACGTGTACGGGCCCGGCACCGGCCCGGCGAGGGCGCGGTGCACGTCCGTGAAGCCGAGCTCGCCGAAGAACCGGTCGAAGTAGGCGCGCTCCTCGGGCAGGAAGCCGGCCTTCTTCACGTTGCCCTTCCAGTTCTTGATGTCCAGCTCGGTGTGGCCCACGTTGAGGTCGCCCGTGACGAGGGCGTGCCCCTCCCCCGCGGCCAGCTCGGAGAGGCGGCGGACCATCTCGTCGAGGAACCGGTACTTGTCCTCCTGCTTCGGGGTGTCGACCTCGCCCGAGTGCACGTACGCGGAGACCACGGTCAGCGGCGAGCCGTCCGGCAGGCGCAGGTCGGCCTCGATCCAGCGGCCGGCGTCGTCGAAGTACCCGTCGGCGTCGGCGATGCCCGTGCGGACCTCGCCGAGCGGGAACCGCGAGGCGATCGCGACGCCGGCCCGCCCCTTGGCGGCGGCCACGGCGTCCGCCAGGTGCACCTCGTCCCAGTCCTCGCCCACGATCTCGCGGACCAGCTGCGCCGTGACGTCCGCGGGGGCGCGCACCTCCTGGAGGGTGAGCACGTCCACGCCGCGGCCGGCGAACCACTCCCGCATGCCCTTGCGGTGCGAGGCGCGGATGCCGTTGACGTTCACGGTGGCCACGCGCACGGCGCCGTCGGCCTTGGGCGCCCCGGCGTGGGCGTGCACCACGGGCTCGCCCTCGGCGGGCTCGGGGTACTTCCCGGTGACGGGGTCCTTCTCGGGCAGCGCCGTCATCAGCCGATCACCGTCCCGCTCACCGGGCCCTCGGCGCCGCCGGTCCGGGACTCCTTGATCATGTCGCGGGCGTTGGAGGCCGTGATGTCGATGGTCTCCAGGGCGCGGTCCACCATCTCGCGGTCCATGCCCTCGCCTGCGGCGAGCTGCTCGCGCACCACGCGCACCTGCACCTGGGCGATCTTGAACGAGTGGTCCAGCTTGGTGTCCCGCAGGGGGTCCGCGGCCGGTGCCGGCGGGGCCACCGCGGGGGCGGCGGCGTCGGTGTCCCGGCCGCGCAGGGCGGCGACGTCGGCGCGGGCGTTCTGCATGGCGGTGTCCACCTTGCGGCCCGCGGCCTGGACGCCGCGGCGCATCTGCAGGTACACGACCACCGCGAACACGAGCCAGCCGGCGGCGACGGCGACCACGAGCCACCCGATCACGTCGTTCTGGTTCGCGGCGAAGATGATCGCCACGATCAGGATGACGATCATCGCAACGAAGCCGAGCGATCCCACGCGCAGGCCGGCGCGGGGGCCGCGGCGCGCGCCGTCGGGACCGGGGGTCAGGGACTGGGACATGGGTGCTCCTCCGGAGGGGCTCGTGGGGTCTGCCCTCCATCATCCCGCATCGTGGGGTGCGCTCCGAATCGGGCGGCCCGCGTCGGCGCCTATCCTGAGGCGATGACCCCCCGCCCCCCGCACCCGTCCGGGGCCTTCACCCCTGACCAGCGCCGCATCCTCACCGCACTGCTCATGCCGCTCTTCCTCGCGCTGATGAGCGTGTCCGTGGTGAACGTGGCGCTGCCGGCCATCGAGTCGGGCCTGGACGCCACGAGCGCGGATCTGCAGTGGGTGCTGGCGGGGTACACGCTGACGTTCGGCACCGTGCTCGTGGCCGCGGGCCGCGCCGGCGACCTGTGGGGGCGCAAGAACCTGTTCCTGGCGGGCATCACGCTGTACATGCTCGGCTCCCTGCTCTCCGGCCTGGCCGGGGACACCCTGCTGCTCAACGCGGGACGCCTGCTCACGGGCCTGGGCGCGGGCGTGTTCAACCCCCAGGTCATCGGGTTCATCCAGTCGAACTTCCACGGCCGCGCCCGCGGGCGGGCCTACGGGCTCTTCGGCACCGTGGTGGGCCTCGGCGTGGCCGTGGGGCCCCTGCTCGGCGGGCTGTTCCTCGGCGCGTTCGGCCCCGAGTGGGGCTGGCGCTCCACGTTCCTCATGAACGTACCCGTGGGCCTGGCCGCCGTCGCGATGGGTGCCCTCTGGCTGCCGCCGCCCACCCGCGTGCACGGCCTGCCCGCCGCCCCCGGCCCGCGCGGGATCGCCGCACTGGACCCGGTGGGCGCCCTGCTGCTCGGCGCCGGCGGGGTGAGCCTCATGGTGCCGTTCATCGTCCCGGGCAGCGCCTGGCTGCTGGTGCTCGCCGCCGCGCTCGTGACGGCGTGGTGGCTGTGGGAGAAGCGCGTGAAGGCCCGGGCGTCGGCCACCGGCGTGCAGCCCATGGTGGACCCGGCCCTGTTCCGGCGGCCGTCCTTCACGATCGGCGCGCTCGAGTCCACCATCTACCTGGCCACCATGCCGGCGGTGTTCGCGATCGTGGCGATCTTCCTGCAGCGCGGCATGGGGTTCACGCCGCTCGAGGCCGGCCTCGTGGGCCTGCCCGGCGCCGTCGTCGTGGCCTCCCTGTCCCCGTGGGTGGGCTCGATGGTGCAGCGGCGCGGGCCCGTGCTCGTGCTGCTCGGCGCCCTCGTGGGCCTCGTGTCGCTGGGGGTGCTCGCGCTCGCGTTCGAGCGCAGCGCGGCCGGCGCGTGGTCGCCGTGGATCGTGGGGGTGGGGCTGATCGTGCAGTCGGCCTCGCAGGCCCTGCTGCTCACCAGCACGCAGGTGCTGATGATGGACGACGTCGCCGGCCACGAGGCGGGGGCGGCCGGCGGCGTCGCCCAGACGGCGCAGCGTCTCGGCACCGCCCTGGGCCTGTCCGTGGTGACGGGCGCGTTCTTCGCGGCCCTGGCCGGCGCCGCAGCCGAGAGCGCCGGTCCGCCGTCGGCCGCGGCGTACGCGCACGCGGCCTCGACCGCCATGGGCATGGTGGCCGTGTGCTGGGCGCTCACCGCCGCGGTCGCGGCCCTGGACGTGGTCCGGCGGCGCCGCGCCGCGCGCGCGGCCTGACCGGCCCGCGGGGGCCTCAGCGCAGGAACAGCGCGCCGAGCCGGCGGGCGGCGAGCCACACCCCGACGCCGGCCATCACCACGAAGTAGAGGACGTGGCCGGCGGTCGCCCAGCTCAGCACGCCCACCGCGAGGGCGCGCATCATCTCCACGGCGTGCCACAGCGGGAACACGCGGATCACCCACTGGATCGGCTCCGGGTAGACCGCGAGCGGGAAGAACGTGGCCGAGAACAGGAACATGGGCATCAGCACGATCTGGACCCAGTCCATGTGCTGGAACGTCTTCATCCAGCTCGTCACCGCCATGCCGAGGGAGGCGAAGCCCAGCGCCACGAGCAGGGCGCCGGGGATCATGAGCAGCGCCGTCCACGAGGTGACGAGCCCGGCCACGGTCATGACGATCAGGAAGCCGACCGCGTAGATCAGCCCGCGCAGCAGCGCCATCGCGATCTCCCCGAGCGCCACGTCCAGCGGGCCCAGCCGCGTGGAGAGCATGGTCTGGTACGTCTTCGCGTAGCGCAGCTTGAAGAACACGTTCCACGTGGAGTCGTAGATGGCGCCGTTCATCGCCGAGACCGCCAGCAGTGCGGGGGCGAGGTACATGCCGTACGGGACGGGGGTGCCGTCCGGGCCGGCCACGTCGCCGACCAGCGCACCGAGCCCCAGCCCCAGGGAGGCCAGGTAGAGCACGGGCTCGAAGAACCCGGAGAAGAACACCACCCAGTTGTTGGACTTCAGGGACAGGAACGCCCGCTCCATCACCGCGCGCACGTTGCCCGAGTATGCGCCGGCCAGCGGGCCGCGGCGCACGGGGATCTCGGGCAGGGGCGGCACGGCGACGGCGTGTTCCCGCACCACCGACGACGACGGCGCGGCAGGCTCCGCCTGCGCGGCGGCGGGTGTGACGTCGGCGCGGGCGGCCCCGGTGCGCGGGGCACGGCGGCCCAGGCGCGGGGCACGGCGGCCCAGGCGCGGGGCACGGTCGCGACGGGCGGCCGTGACGGCGTCGCGGTCCGGGGTGCCGCGGACCCAGCCGAGGCGGCGCGTGTAGATCCGCACCGCGAGCCAGGCCCCGCCGAGCGCGAGGGCCAGCAGGAACGCCACGTGCACCACGGTGAGCCAGGCCGGCTCGACCATCCCGTAGGAGAGCACGCGGCCGAGCTGGGCGGCATGCCACTGCGGGGAGAGCCAGCCGATCCAGCGCAGCCACACCGGCAGCGCCTCGAGCGGGTAGAAGGTGGCGGAGAACAGGAACAGGGGCATGACCACGAGCCGCTGCAGGGTGGCGAACTGGCCCTTGTCCTCCTTCAGGGAGGCCGCGAACGCCATGATCGGCGCGCCGACGGCGAGCCCGCCGAGCGTGGCGGTGAGGACCTGCACCCACGCCCACGGGCTCGAGACCACGCCGAACGCCAGCATCACCAGCAGGAACACGGCGGCCTGGAACACGAACCGCAGGCTCACGGCCGCGAGGTGGCCCAGGGCGATCTGCGCCGGAGACAGCGGAGTGGCCTGCGCCGCGTAGTACGTGCGCTGCCACTGGAACCCGCCCATCACCGGGTAGGAGAACTCGACGGACGCGGTCATCAGCGCGCCCGAGGCCAGCAGCGCCGGGGCGATGAACGCGACGTAGGAGACCCCGCCCAGGGCGTCCTGCGGCATCCCCCCGCCCATGAGCTGGGCCAGGCCCAGGCCCATGGCCAGCAGGTAGAGCACGGGCTCGCCGAGCGCCCCGACGAGCAGCACCGCGCCGTAGCGACGCATGTTCCGCAGCTGGTGTTCGGCGTAGAGCAGGACGCCGCGGCGCCTCACACGCTCCGCGGACGCCGCCGCGGTGACCGGCGGGCGCAGCGGCTCGGCGGGCGTGGCGGGGCCGGGGGCCGTCGTCGTGATGGGGGACGGCACGGGTCAGTCCACCAGGGTGCGGCCGGTGAGGATGAGGAACACGTCCTCGAGGCTCGCCCGGCGGGTCAGCGTGGTGGCGGGGGCGGGCAGGGCGCCCTCGTCGACGAGGCGCTGCACGACGTCGTGCAGGTCGTCCGCGCGTCGGGCGTAGACGAGGACGCGGTCCGGGAGGACCTCGACGCGGTGCACGACGCCGTCACCCGCGTGGGCCTGGACGGTGCGGGCCGCGGCCTCGTTGCGGTCCGCGCCGAAGCGCGCCTCGAGGACCTCACGGGAGGCGTGCTCGCGGATGAGCTCGGCGGGGGTGCCGGCGGCCATGATCTCGCCGCCGTCGACGACGACGAGCCGGTCGCACAGCTGCTCCGCCTCGTCCATGTGGTGCGTGGTCAGCAGCAGCGTGGTGCCGCGTTCCTTGAGCCGGTAGAGGCGGTCCCACAGGATGTGGCGGGCCTGCGGGTCCAGGCCCGTGGTGGGCTCGTCGAGGAGGAAGAGGGCCGGCTCGTTGACCAGGGCGCGGGCGATCACGAGCCGGCGCTTCATGCCGCCGGAGAGGTCGGTGACCTTGGCGTCCGCCTTCTCGGTGAGCTGGGCGAAGGCCAGCAGCTCCTCGGCCTTGGGCCGCAGGTACGAGTAGGGCAGGCCGAAGTAGCGGCCGTAGATCAGGATGTTCTCCCGGGCGGTGAGCTCCTCGTCCAGGTTGTCCTGCTGCGGCACCACGCCCAGGCGCGCACGGACGGCCGGCCCGTCCTCCTCCGGGTCGATGCCCAGGATGGTCAGCTCGCCCGCGGTGCGCTGCGAGGTGCCCGCGAGCATGCGCATGGTGGTGGACTTGCCCGCGCCGTTGGGGCCGAGCAGGCCGAAGCACTCGCCGGGACGCACGTCCAGGTCGATGCCCTTCACGGCGTGGAACTCGCCGTACTGCTTGCGCAGCCCACGGGCACGGATGACGGAGGCGCCGCCGGGGGACGCGTGCAGAGTGGTGTGACTCACAAGGCGACAGCATAGGCGCACCACCCGCCCGGACGCGCGCCGCCCCCTCGGCGACGAACCCTGCGATATGGCCCCCATCCGGGGTGGATGGGGGCCATATCGCAGGGTTGGTCGCGGGAGTGGGAGAGGTCAGGCTCCGGCCCGCTCCCCGGCCCAGTCCTCGCCGTCGGCGGCACGCTCGGCGGCCTCGACGACGTTCGCCAGCAGCATGACGCGGGTCATCGGCCCGACGCCGCCCGGGTTCGGCGCCATCCAGGCCGCCTTCTCCTTCACGGCCGGGTCCACGTCGCCCAGGACGCGCGACGTCCCGTCCTCCCCGGTCACGCGGGAGACGCCCACGTCCAGGACGATCACGCCCTCCTTGACCTGCTCCGGCTTCACCATGTGGGCGGAGCCGGCGGCGGCGATCACGACGTCGGCGCTCGCCAGCAGCTCGTCGAGGTTCGTGGTGCCGGTGTGGGCCAGGGTCACGGTGGCGTTGACCTCGCGGCGGGTGAACACGAGGCCGGCGGGCCGGCCGATGGTCACGCCGCGGCCGATCACGAGCACGTGCTTGCCGGCCAGCCCCACACCGTGGTGGCGCAGCAGCTCGACGCAGCCGGCCGGGGTGCACGGCAGCGGCGAGTCCAGCTCGCCGCCGACCGAGGCCACGAGCCGCCCCAGGTTCATGGGGTGCAGGCCGTCCGCGTCCTTGTCCGGGTCGATGGCCTCGAGCACCTTCTGGGTGTCCACGTGCTTCGGCAGCGGCAGCTGGACGATGTAGCCCGTGCAGGCCGGGTCCTCGTTCAGCTCGCGCACGACGTCGAGGATCTGCTCCTCCGTCGCGTCCGCGGGCAGCTCACGCTGGATGGACTCGATGCCCACCTCGGCGCAGTCGCGGTGCTTGCCCGCCACATACTTCTGCGAGCCGGCGTCCTCACCCACGAGCAGGGTGCCGAGGCCGGGGGTGTGCCCGCGCTCGGCGAGGGCGGCCACGCGGCCGCGCAGCTCCTCCTTGATCGCGGCGGCGGTGGCCTTGCCGTCCAGGACCTTCGCGGTCATCGGCGGCTCACCAGCCCTCGAGGCCGTCGTACAGCGGGAAGTCCTCGGTGAGCTTCACGACGCGGGCGCGCAGCGCCTCCACGTCCGGGCTCGGCTTCAGCGCCTCGGCGATGACGTCGGACACCTCGCGGAACTCGGCCTCGCCGAAGCCGCGGGAGGCCAGCGCGGGGGTGCCGATGCGCAGGCCGGAGGTGGTCATCGGCGGACGCGGGTCCCACGGCACCGAGTTGCGGTTCACGGTGATGCCGACCTCGTGCAGGATGTCCTCGCCCTGCCTGCCGTCCAGCTGAGACTCGCGCAGGTCCACCAGGACCAGGTGCACGTCCGTGCCGCCGGTGAGCACCGAGATGCCGTGCTCGGCCATGTCCGGGGCGGTCAGGCGCTCGGCCAGGATCTGCGCGCCGGCCAGGGTGCGCTCCTGCTTCTCCTTGAAGTCCGCGGAGCCGGCGATCTTGAAGGCCACGGCCTTGCCCGCGATCGCGTGCATCAGCGGGCCGCCCTGCTGGCCCGGGAACACGGCGGAGTCGATCTTCTTCTTCAGCTCCTCGGTGGAGAGGATGAAGCCCGAACGGGGGCCGGCGAGGGTCTTGTGCACGGTGGAGGAGACGACGTCGGCGTGCGGCACCGGGTTCGGGTGCAGGCCGGCGGCCACGAGGCCGGCGAAGTGGGCCATGTCCACCCAGAGCCGGGCGCCGACCTCGTCCGCGATCGAGCGGAAGGCGGCGAAGTCGAGCTGACGGGGGTAGGCGGACCAGCCGGCCACGATCACCTTCGGCCGGGCCTCGAGGGCCTTCTCGCGCACCTTGTCCATGTCGATGCGGTGGGTGTCCGGCTCCACCTCGTACGCGGCGATGCTGTAGTTCTTGCCGGAGAAGTTCAGCTTCATGCCGTGCGTCAGGTGGCCGCCGTGCGCCAGGGACAGGCCCATCATCGTGTCCCCGTGGTCCAGCAGCGAGGTCATCACGGCCACGTTGGCCTGAGCGCCGGCGTGCGGCTGGACGTTGGCGTGCTCGGCGCCGAACAGGTCCTTGGCGCGCTGGATGGCCAGGTTCTCGGCCACGTCCACGAATTCGCAGCCGCCGTAGTAGCGGCGGCCCGGGTAGCCCTCCGCGTACTTGTTGGTCAGCACCGAGCCCTGCGTCTCGAGGATGGCGCGCGGCACGAAGTTCTCCGAGGCGATCATCTCGAGCGTGCCCCGCTGGCGGCCGAGCTCGTCCGCGAGCGCCGCGGCGATCTCCGGGTCCACCTCGGCGAGGGGCTGGGTGTTGATGTCGGGCGTCTGCGTCACGGGGGTTCCCTTCGAACGGGGGTCTGTGCGGCCGGAAGGCTCCGGTGCCCTCCATCCTAGTGACTGGGCGCCGTCGTCGGGCCTGCGCGACGGCGGCCCGCGGCCCCGGCGACCGACCCCGGCACCCGGTTCTTTTGACTGATTCAGAAATATGCCAAGATCGGGGATGACGCCGCCCACCGCGCCGATCGGTGCGCGGCCGACGTCGATCGACGAAGGAGAGTTCCATGACGGAGTACCAGAAGAAGACCCCGCACGCGACCGGTTCCACCCGCCAGAACGGCGCCCCGGCCATCAGCGACCGCCAGTCCCTGACCGTGGGCAGCGAGGGGCCCATCGTCCTGCACGACACCCACCTGCTGGAGACCCACCAGCACTTCAACCGCATGAACATCCCGGAGCGCCGCCCGCACGCCAAGGGCTCCGGCGCCTTCGGCGAGTTCGAGGTGACCGAGGACGTGTCGAAGTACACCAAGGCCCTCGTGTTCCAGCCGGGCACGAAGACCGAGACCCTCCTGCGCTTCTCCACCGTGGCCGGCGAGCTCGGCTCCCCGGACACCTGGCGCGACGTGCGCGGCTTCGCACTGCGCTTCTACACCGAGGAGGGCAACTACGACATCGTCGGCAACAACACCCCGATCTTCTTCCTGCGCGACCCGATGAAGTTCACCCACTTCATCCGCTCGCAGAAGCGTCTGCCGGACTCCGGCCTGCGCGATGCCACCATGCAGTGGGACTTCTGGACCAACAACCCCGAGTCGGCGCACCAGGTGACCTACCTGATGGGCCCGCGCGGCCTGCCCCGCACCTGGCGTGAGATGAACGGCTACGGCTCCCACACCTACCTGTGGGTCAACGCCCAGGGCGAGAAGCACTGGGTGAAGTACCACTTCATCTCCCAGCAGGGCGTGCACAACCTCTCGAACGACGAGGCCACCAAGATCGCCGGCGAGAACGCCGACTTCCACCGCCAGGACCTGTTCGAGTCCATCGCCAAGGGCGACCACCCCAAGTGGGACCTCTACATCCAGGCGATCCCCTACGAGGAGGGCAAGACCTACCGGTTCAACCCCTTCGACCTGACGAAGACGATCTCCAAGAAGGACTACCCGCGCATCAAGGTCGGCACGCTGACCCTGAACCGCAACCCGGAGAACCACTTCGCGCAGATCGAGTCCGCCGCGTTCAGCCCGAGCAACACCGTGCCGGGCATCGGCCTCTCCCCGGACCGCATGCTCCTGGGCCGCGCCTTCGCGTACCACGACGCACAGCTGTACCGCGTGGGCGCCCACGTGAACCAGCTGCCGGTGAACCGTCCCAAGAACGCGGTGCACAACTACGCCTTCGACGGCCAGATGTGGTACGACCACACCGGCGACCGCTCCACCTACGCGCCGAACTCCAACGGCGACTCCTGGTCGGACGAGACCGGCCCGGTGGACGACGGCTGGGAGGCCGACGGCACCCTGACCCGCGAGGCCCAGGCCCTGCGCGCGGACGACGACGACTTCGGCCAGGCCGGCACCCTCGTCCGCGAGGTCTTCTCGGCCCAGGAGCGCGAGGACTTCGTGGAGACCGTGGCCGGCGCGCTGAAGGGCGTCCGCCAGGACGTCCAGGCCCGCGCCTTCGAGTACTGGAAGAACGTGGACGCCACGATCGGCCAGCGCATCGAGGACGAGGTCAAGCGCCACGAGGGCGACGGCATCCCGGGCGTCGAGGCCGGCGGCGAGGCCCGCATCTGACGGCTCCTTCCCCCGGCGGGCGCCCGCGCGGGCTCCGCTGAACGCGCGGCGGCCGCTCCCTCACACGAGGGGGCGGCCGCCGCCGTCGTGGGGCGGTTGTTCCGGTCAGCGCTTGCCCCAGCGGCGCTCCTGCGCCTGGGACAGCTTGTCCTTGACCACCTTCACGACCGTGTCCTTGGCGGGCACGGCCACGTTGTCCCGCAGCGGGACGGCGACCTTGTCACGCACGGTCTCGAACGCGGAGGCCGCCACGGCGCCGACCTGGGCCAGCTTCGACTCACCCTCGGCGTCCGAGGCTCGGGTCTCGTCGCGGTCCGCCCGCAGGTCCGGGAGGGCGGCGCCCTCGGTGTCGTCCTCGGCGGGCTCCTCATCCGTGGGGGCGGAGGAGGTGGAGGTGTCTGGGGCCACGGTCGTGGGCGTCGACGACGTCGGCGCGGCGGTCCCGGCAGTCCCGGCGGCTGCCGCCGACTGGGCGGCGCGGGCCTCGCGGCGGGTCGCCGGAGTGGCGTCCTCCGCACGGCCGGACGAGGCCGCGGTCGGATCCAGCTCCGGGGCGCCGCCCAGGGGCGTGGCCGGCGTGGTGCCGGCGTGGGTCTCCGGGGCCTCGGCCCGGCGGGTGGCCGGGGCGGCCTCGAGGGAAGGGCGCTCGGCTGCGGGCTCGACCGCCGCCGGCTGCGCGGCGTCCACGCGATGGTCCTCGGTACGCGCCGGCTCGCGGTCCGCCTCGGCCACGCGCCCGGGCACCCCGGGCGTGCCGTCGATGCGCAGGGCCCCGGCGGCCGAGCGATCCGCCCCGGCGGCGCCGGCCTGCTGGGCCTGGTCCAACTCGGCGGCCACGACGGTGACCGAGCCGTGCGCGGTGGTGGCGACCGTGTGCGTCTCGAGGTGCTCGCCCTGCGGGACGGGGATCGCGTCCGTGGCGAACTCCTTGGTGGGGGTGTGCTCGGTGGCGACCTCGGCGGCGGGGACGGTCCCGTGCACGTGCTCGGGAGCCGGGGTGAGGTGGCTCCTGTGCTGCGGAGCCTCGGCGGCCGGTGCCGCCGGGGCGGGGGTCTCGGTCACCGGGGACGGGGAGGCCGGGGTCGCCGGGACGTCCGCCGCGGGCGTCTGCTCGTCCAGGGTGACGCCGGAGCCGCCGGCCACACCGGCCGCGCCCAGGCCCACGGTGTCCGCCTCGCGCGCCGTGCTCGGCGCCGCCGGAGCGGGGCGCAGAGTGCCCCGGGTGGCCGGAGCCGCGGCGTCGCGGCGGTGGATCTGAGCGGCGGCGTCGGCGCTCGGGGCGTCGTGCTGGTCCACGGTCACCCCGGCACCGCCGGCCACGCCGGCCACGCCGGCGACGGACTCGTCGGTCTCGCGGTCCGCCGCGGCGGTGTCGAACGCAGCCAGACCCCCGGCGGGCTTCACCGCGGCCACGGGGCGCGCGTCCTCCTCGGCCGCCACCTCGTCCAGGCGGGAGAGGCGGGTCGGGGCCGCGGGGGCGGCCGCCTGCTCACCCGCGGTGTCCGCGGTGACACCCCGACGCTCGAGCCGGGTCTCGGCGGCCTCGGCTTCGGCCTCACGACGACGGCGGGAGGCGATCACCGAGAGGATGATCAGGATCAGCAGCACGACGATGATGGCCGCGATGATCCAGTAGAGGGTGGACTCTGGCATGGGGTGCTCCTCGGTCGTCTGGGGCGACCGGCCGGGCCGGGCGCCGCGTCGTGCTTCCCGCGCCGCCGCGCGGCGGGGAACCTGGTCTTGAGAATGACACGGGGCCCGGCCCCCCGACCAGGGATCAGCCCCGTCATCCCGCGGTTCCGCGCGGCCGGCACCGCCTACCATCGACGCCATGGACACGGCAGCCCTCTCCCCCAGCCCCTCCCCCGCCTCCGGCGCGGAGCACGCCCGCGTGCTCACGCTGGCCTGCACGAACCGCAAGGGCATCGTGCACGCCGTGACGGGCGCCCTGCTGGGCGTGGAGGCGGACATCACCGAGTCGCAGCAGTACGACTCCCCGGACACCGGCGACTTCTTCATGCGCGTGGAGTTCGTGACCCCGGCCACGCGGGAGGACATCGAGCAGGCGCTCGCGCCGGTGCGCGAGGAGTTCGGCATGCGCATGGGCCTGTGGGACGCGGCGCACCGCATGCGCACCCTCGTGATGTGCTCCAAGGACGGGCACACCCTCAACGACCTGCTCTTCCAGCAGCGCGCCGGCACCCTGCCCATCGAGATCCCCGTGGTGGTCTCGAACCACCTGGACCTGCAGCCGCTCGCCTCCTTCTACGGCGTGCCCTTCATCCACGTGCCCGTCTCCAAGGACCCCTCGAGCCGGGACTCCAAGGAGGCCGCGGAGGACCGGCTGCGCGACCTGATCGCCCAGTTCGACATCGAGCTGGTCGTCCTGGCCCGCTACATGCAGATCCTCTCGGACGAGCTGTGCCGGGACCTGGCCGGGATGGCCATCAACATCCACCACTCGTTCCTGCCCTCCTTCAAGGGCGCCCGCCCCTACCACCAGGCGCACGAACGCGGCGTGAAGCTCATCGGCGCCACCGCCCACTACGTGACCGCCGACCTGGACGAGGGCCCGATCATCGCGCAGTCCGTGCAGCCGGTGACCCACGCCCAGACCGCCGCCGACTTCGTGGCCCGCGGCCGCGACGTCGAGGGCTCCACGCTCGCGCAGGCCGTGCGCTGGCACGCCCAGCACCGCGTCCTCGCGGACGGCCGGCGGACCGTCGTCTTCAGCTGAGCCCGGGACGACGGCGCCACGCGGCGCCGTCGTCCTGCCCGCCTAGGCTGGTGGCATGGCCCACATCATCACCGTCGCGGGTGCCACCCCGCGCATCCACGAGTCCGTCTTCCTCGCCCCGACCGCCGCGATCACCGGCGACGTCGAGATGGCCGAGCGCTCCTCGGCCTTCTACGGCGTCTCCGCCCGCGGTGACTCCGCCCCCATCCGCGTCGGGGCGGGCACCAACCTGCAGGACAACGTGGTGCTGCACGCGGACGAGGGCTTCCCGTGCACCCTGGGCGCCGGTGTCTCCGTGGGCCACTCCGCCGTGGTGCACGGGGCCACCGTGGAGGACGACTGCCTGATCGGCATGTCCGCCACGGTGATGAACGGCGCGGTCATCGGCGCCGGTTCGCTCGTGGCCGCCGGCGCCCTGGTGCTCGAGGGGACGCAGGTCCCGGCCGGCTCGCTCGTGGCGGGCGTCCCCGCGAAGGTCCGCCGCCCCCTCACGGACGAGGAGCGGGAGGGCCTCAAGAAGAACGCGGCCACCTACCTGCGGCTGTCCGCCGCGCACCGGGACGCCGTCGCCGGCTGAACCGGGCCCGGAGGATGTGGGACGGTGGGCACCATGCCCACCTCTTCCGCTCTCCCCCGCACCCGACCCGACGACGTCCCCGAGCGCCTGCTCGTCCTCCCCGCGGCGCAGGACGTCGCCGGCACCCCCTACGCCCACGCCCGTCGGCTGGCCGAGCAGGCCGTGGCCGACGTCGGCGGCGCCGCCGTGGCCGAGGGCGACACCTCTGCCACGGCCCTGCTGATGGTCCGCCCGATCCCGGTCGATGCGCTCGCCGCGGCCCTGACCGCCCACCCCCACGTGAGCTGGGTGCAGCTCCCGTTCGCCGGGATCGAGCCGTTCGTCCCCCTCGTGCGCAGCCGCCCGGACATCGTGTGGACGTCCGCCAAGGGCACATACGCGCCGCCGGTGGCCGAACACGCGCTGCTGCTCACCCTGGCCCTGCTGCGGGACCTGCCCGCGCGCGTCCGCGCCACCACATGGGGTCCCTCCTCCGGGCGCACCCTGAACGGCCTGAATGCCGTGGTCGTGGGCGGCGGCGGAATCGCACAGGAGTACATCCGCCTGCTCAAGACCTGGGACGTGCACGTCACCGCGGTCCGCCGACGCGCGGGCGACGTGCCCGGCGCGGACCGCACCGTCACGACCGACCGCCTCGACGAGGTCCTGCCCGGCGCGCAGGTCGTGATGATCGCCGCGGCGGCCACCGAGGAGACCCGCGGCATGGTCGACGCCGACCGCCTCGCCCTCCTGGATGAGGACGCCGTGCTCGTGAACGTCGCCCGCGGGGCGCTGGTGGACACGGACGCCGTCGTCCAGGCCCTCGCGGCGGGTCGGCTGCACGGCTACGGCACGGACGTCACCGACCCCGAGCCCCTCCCGGACGGCCACCCGCTCTGGACCGAGGAGCGCGCCCTCATCACGCCGCACACGGCGGACACCCCGGAGATGTGCGTCCCGCTGCTCCACGCGCGGGTCGAGCGGAACCTGCGGGCCCGCGCGGCCGGGACGGAGCTGGAGGGCTTGGTGGACGCCGAGGGCGGGTACTGACCCGCCCCCGGCGTCCCCGGCGCCGGCTCAGCGGCGCGGCGCGTCCGCCTCGTGCTCGGCGGCGTCACGCTCGGCCGCCATCTCGATCTGGCGGCGGCGCTCCTCGGCGGCCCGGCGGGTCAGCTCGGCGCCGACCTCGGGGTCGCGGGTGAGGTTCTCACCGGTGGTCGGGTCGAACAGGTGCACCCGCGTGGTGTCCACCCACAGGCGGGTCGGCGTGCCCGGCCGGGCGCGGGACTCGCCGGAGAGGGTGGCCACGACGACGGGGCGCAGCTCATCCGCATCCAGGTCCTTGGCCAGCGCGGAGAGCATCTCGGCCACGGCCGGGTCCGGATCGAACTCGATGTAGCCGTACTGCTCGTGGCCCAGCCACTCCAGGTGCGTGAGCGTCGCGTCGAAGGTGGAGCCCTGGCCGCGGCGGCTGTCCTCCACCAGCTCGGCGTCCTCGAAGAACTCCGGCCGCAGGCCGAGGAACACGATGTCCCGCCCCTCGGCGGCGCGGGCCTTCTCGGGCGGCACCGGGATGTCACCGATCGGCGAGGACAGCACGTGGCCGCCCTCCTTCTGCTTCAGCGAGGCGGGCAGGAAGTTCATCGACGGCGAGCCGATGAAGCCGGCCACGAACAGGTTGAGCGGCTGCTCGTAGAGCTCGCGCGGGCTGGCCACCTGCTGCAGCTCGCCCTTCTTGAGCACGGCCACCCGGTCGCCCAGGGTCATGGCCTCGGTCTGGTCGTGCGTCACGTAGACGGAGGTGGTGGCCAGGCGGCGCTGCAGCTGCGAGATCTCCGCGCGCATCTGCCCGCGCAGCTTGGCGTCCAGGTTGGACAGCGGCTCGTCGAAGAGGAACGCGTCCGCCTCGCGCACGATCGCCCGGCCCATGGCCACGCGCTGACGCTGGCCGCCGGAGAGGTTGCCGGGCTTGCGCTCGAGGTGGTCCTCGAGCTCGAGCACGCGGGCGGCGTCGCGCACCTTGCGGTCGATCTCCTCATCGGAGGGCTTGTTGTCCTTGATCAGCCGCAGCGGGAAGGCGATGTTCTCGTACACCGTCAGGTGCGGGTACAGCGCGTAGTTCTGGAACACCATCGCGAGGTTGCGGTCCTTGGGGGCCGCCTCGTTCACGCGGCGGCCGTCGATCAGCATCTCGCCGTCGGTGATGTCCTCGAGGCCCACGATCATGCGCAGCAGCGTGGACTTGCCGGAGCCGGAGGGGCCCACGAGGATGACGAACTCGCCGTCCTCGATCTCCAGGTTCACGTCCTTGATGGCGTGGAAGCCGTCGTCGTAGGTCTTGTCGATGTGGTTCAGGGTGATGGAGGCCATCGGGGGGTCCTTTCGGGAGGTCTCGTGTGCGGGCCTCAGCCCTTCACCGCGCCGTTGGTCAGGCCGGCCACGATCTGACGCTGGAACGCCAGCACCAGGATCACGATCGGGATGGTCACGATGATCGCGGCCGCCGAGATGGCCCCGGTCGGCGACTCGAACTGCGAGGCGCCGGTGAAGAAGGCCAGGGCGGCGGGCACGGTGCGCGCGGTCTCGGTGGAGGTCAGGGAGATGCCGAACACGAAGTCGTTCCAGGCGATGAAGAAGGCGATGATCGCCGTCGTGAAGACGCCGGGGGCGGCCAGCGGGACGATCACCTTGCGGAACGCCTCGAGCGGGGTGGCGCCGTCCACCTGCGCGGCCTGGTCGAGCTCCCACGGGATCTGGCGGAAGAACGCGGCCAGGGTCCAGATGGAGATCGGCAGGGTCAGGGACAGGTAGGGGATGATCAGGCCGACCCACGTGTCGTACAGCCCGAGGGTGCGCCACATGTTGAACAGCGGCGTCACCAGGGAGATGACGGGGAACATCGAGACCATCAGGGACACCGTGAGCACGATCCGCTTGCCCGGGAAGTCCAGGCGGGCGATCGCGTAGGCGCACAGCGTGGCCAGGATGACGGCGATGATCGTGGCGATCACGGTGATGCCGATCGAGTTGCGCAGCGCCGTGAGGAACAGCTCGCGCGAGCCGCCCACGAAGATCTCCTCGTAGTTCACCGTGGACCACTGGGTGGGCAGCAGCTTGCCGTTGGCGAGGTCGGCGGGCGTCTTGAAGCTGGTCGCGAAGATCGAGAACAGCGGGAAGAGGCACCACACGCCGATCACGACGGTGAGGATCCACCACAGTGCGGTGGCCTTCCCGGTGCCGCGACGGTGGGGCGCGCGGCCCTCAGGCGCGCGGCCCTCAGGGGCGGGAGCGGATGCGGCGGTGCTCACTTGGAACCTCCTCGGTCGGCCAGGTCCACCTTGAAGCCCTTGACGGCGATGACCGCCATGAGGGCCACGCACAGGAACAGGATCACGGAGACCGCCGAACCCATGCCGATCTCGAGCCGGCCGATGGACGTGCGGTAGGCCAGCAGCGAGAGGACCTCGGTGCCGTAGGCGCCGTTGGTCATGATGTAGATGGAGTCGAAGATGCGGAACGCGTCCATCGCGCGGAACAGGACGGCCACCATGATCGAGGCCTTCATGTTCGGCAGGATGACCAGCTTCATCCGCTGCCACCACGAGGCGCCGTCGACGGCGGCGGCCTCGGTGAGGTCGCCCGGCACCTGGGCCAGGCCGGCCAGCAGGAGCAGGGAGATGAACGGGGTGGTCTTCCAGATCTCGGAGAGCATGATCACGAACAGCGCGGTGCTGCCCTGCGCGAACCAGTTCAGGTCCGCGTCGACGCCCGGCAGCCACTCGAACCAGGCGTTGATGTAGCCCGAGTCGATCGAGAACATGTAGAACCACGCGAACGCGGAGACCACGGTGATGATGCCGTACGGCACCAGGATGATCGTGCGGATCAGGCCGCGGGTCTGCTTGATGGCGTGGTGCATGGCCAGGGCCAGCAGGAAGCCGAGGATGAGCTCGACCACCACGGTCACCACGGTGATCAGCAGGGTCACCCCGAGGTCCTTCCAGAACACGGGGTCCGTGAGGATCACGCCGTAGTTGCCCAGGCCCACGAACTCGCGGTCGCCCGGCGCGGTGAGCCGGTACGTGAACAGCGAGTCGTAGAGGGCCTGCAGGATCGGGTACAGGACCACGAACAGCATCACGAAGAACGCGGGGCCGGCCAGGAGCCAGCCGAGACGCGCCTCGGACTTCGCGCGCTGGGACTTCACCCGGCGGGGGCGGCGACCCTCGGCGGCGCGCGGGGTGGATGCGGCGGGTGCGGTGTCGACGTGGCTCACAGCAGACGCTCCCCTCTCAGGACTTCCTGGATGAAGTCGTCGGTCTCGGCCGGGGTGGACTCGGTGACGCCCGACGGCGGCGCGTAGCGCTGCTGGATCGCGGTGGAGACCTCGTTGTAGTACGGGGTCTGCGGCCGCGGGGCGCCCAGCTCGAGGGACTCCCGGATGGTGTCCGCCATGGGGTACTTCTCGGCGACCTCGGGGGCGTCGTAGGCCGCCGGGTCGGCGGGCGGGTTGCCGTTCTCGACGAAGTACTGGCTCTGGTGCTCGGTGGTGGTGATGCAGGAGATCGCGTCCCAGGCGAGGTCCTGGTGCTCGGACTTCGCGCCCACCCCCAGGTTGATGCCGCCCACGGGCGGCGCGGCGTCCTTGCCCTCGACGGTGCGGGGGTAGACGGCCCAGCCGATGTCCTCGGGCAGGTCCTCCGGCAGCGAGCCCTCCTCCACGGAGCCGAGGGTGGCCGGCCAGACGAACGGCCAGTTGACCATGAACGAGCCGTTCTTGCCCTGGAAGAGCAGCATGGAGGCGTTCTCGTCCTGGGTCGGCAGGCCGGCGCTGCCGAGACCCTCCTTGCCGATGGTGGAGATGATCCGGGCGGCCGTGCGGCCGGCCTCGGAGTCGAGGTTCGTGGTGACCTCGTCCGTGGGCGCCTCGGCGTTGGGGACGATCTGCTCCCCGCCGCCCTCGATGAGCGCGTTGAGCCACACGGTCATGGACTCCGCACGGGCGCCCTGGACGGCCAGGTCCTTGTCCTGGCTGCGGGCGGCCTCCATCAGCTGGTCCCACGTGACGGGCTGGGACATGTCCAGCCCCGCGGCCTCGGCGACCGACTTGCGGTACCAGAGCAGCTGCGTGTTGGCCCAGAACGGGACCGTGACGAGCTCGTCCTTCCAGCTGGCGGCCGCGAGCGCGCCCTCCAGGGCGTTGTCCTTCGCGTACGCCTGCATCTCCTCCGGCACGGGGGCCAGGAACCCGGGCTCGGCGAGCTCGGGGACGAACGGCGGGTCGAGGGACATGATGTCCATCGACGTGTCGCCTGCGGCGAGGCGGCGGGTCAGCTGCTCGCGCTGGGATGCGGCGTCCGTCGGAAGCATGGACGTCTCGACTCTGTACCGGCCGTTCGCGGCGTCGGTGCACTGGGCGGCGATCTTCGCCTGCCCGCCGTCGTCGGGGTTGGTGTACCAGGTCAGGGTGGGCGTCTGCTCGGCCGGAGCACACCCGGCCAGGAGCGCGCCCGCGGCGACGGCGCCGGCCAGCGTGGCCCGGCGCCGTTGACGTGCCCGCGTGTCGTGTCTCACAAGTGGAACCTCAATCGATGCGAGTCGGATGTGACGGCCATCATCACGCATCACAGCGATTCCTGCACGTTTCGCGGACCCCTTTCTCAGCGGGCGCGGCGGTTCGTCCGGGCGGTCGGCTCCGCGGCGGCGGGATCCTCGGGCCAGGGGTGCTTGGGGTACCGCCCGCGGTTCTCGGCGCGGACCTGCGCGTAGGGGCCGGCCCAGAAGGACGGCAGGTCGGCGGTCACGGCGAGCGGGCGACCTGCCGGGGAGAGCAGGTGCAGGACCACCGGCTCACGACCGTCCGCGACAGCGGGGGTGACACGCGCCCCGAAGAACTCCTGCAGCTTGGCGGCGACCACGGGCGGGGTGTCCTCGTGGACGGCCGGATAGTCCACGACGACGGCGCGCCCGCTCGGCACGGGCAGGCGCTCGGGGGCGAGCTCGTCCAGCCGCCCCGCCTCCGGCCACGGCAGGGCACCGCGCAGCAGCGCCTCGGCGTCCAGGCGTGCGAGGGGCCGCCCCGCGGCCAGGTCGGCCGCGAGCCCGTCGACCAGGGCGTCCAGGCCGGGCAGCGCCGCATCCGAGAGGTCCGGCCACGGGGCGCCGAGGACGCGGTGGAGCAGGTGCACCCGGCGACGCAGGCGTTCGGTCCGGCCGCTCGGGTCGAACCGGTCGAGGCCGTCGGCGCTGAGTGCCGCGCGCACGGCCTGCGCGGCGGCGTCGGGGGCGACGGGGGCCGGCGTCTGGGCCAGCACGAGCGCGCCCAGCCGGTCCACGCGGCGGCCGGTGAGCCGGTCCCCGCGCCAGTCGGCGGTGTCCTCGATGCGCCGCAGGCCCGCGCCGGCGAGCTCGGCGAGCGGCCGGTCGATCGGCGCGGCCGCGCGGATCGTGGCACCCGTGCCGGCCGCGTCCCCGGCCACGCGGGCGACCTCGGCCACGGCCAGCCACTCCTGCCCCGCCAGGCCGCCGCCGGCGGCGTCGCGGGGCAGGGCCGCGCGGGTGCCGGAGGCGAGCAGGTACGCGCCCGCCTCCCCCGCGCGTCGGGCGATCCACGCGGGGAAGGCCAGGGCGGCCACGAGGCCGGCGGGGTGCCGCCGCGCGGCCGTCGCCTCGGGCCCGGGTTCGTCCGGCGCCCGCGTCTCCGGGGCGTGGTGCGCGTGCCGACGGGCGAGTCGTTCCAGTCGATCTGCCTCCCGGCGCCAGCGCCCGGCCTCCGGGTGCCGGCCGTCCCGCACGGCCGCGACCAGCGCCTCGAGGTCGGCCCCGGGGGCGCGCAGGTCCAGGACGAGGGCCGCCGTCGCCTCGGCCGCGGGGCGGGGCCCCGTCCACGGTGCCGCGCGCAGGAGGGCGTGGCCGAGCGGCGGGTCCAGGGGCAGCTCGGCCAGGACGGCGCCGTGCGGGGTGATGCGCCCGTCCGCGTCCACCGCGCCCAGGGAGGCGAGCGTGCGCTCGGCGGCGGCCATCGCGTCGGCCGGCGGGTCCTCGGGCAGGGTCAGCCCGCGGCCGCCCGGGGCGCCCCACGCCGCGAACGCCAGGGCCACCGGCGCGAGGTCGACGACGGCGAGGGCCGGCGTCGGGGCTGCGGGCGCGGTGCCCAGGGCCGCGGCGGTGTGACAGCGGACCACGGTGCCGGGGCCGAGGCGGGCGGCGCGGCCCGCCCGCTGGCCGGCGGCCGCGCGCGAGGCCTGGACGGTGACGAGCCCGGCCATGCCGCGCCCCCGGTCCCGGCGCGGCTCGCGGGCCAGGCCCGAGTCGATGACGAGGCGCACCCCCGGCACGGTCAGCGAGGACTCGGCGACCGCCGTCGCGACGACGACGCGCGGCACGGCGGGGTCGGCGCGGCCGGCGAGCGCGGCGTCCTGGTCGGCGGGTTCCTGGCGGCCGTGCAGGACGCGGACCTCGGTGTCCGGGGCGAGCGCGGCGACGCGCCCCGCGACGGCCTCCACCTCGGCCACGCCGGGCAGGAAGACGAGGGCGTCCACGGTCGGGTCGGCATCGAGCGCCTCGGCGTGGGCGCGCGCGGCCGTGGCCGCGACGTGGTCGAGGAAGGCCCGGTCCACGCGGCCCTCGGCGGTGAGGCGGTGGCCGCGGAAGGGGGCGTGCTCCTCGCGCAGCGGGTGCAGCACGGCCGGGGTGAAGACCACGGGCAGGGGCGCGTCCTCCCCCATGCCGCGGGCCCAGCGGGCGGCCAGGGCCGCCGCGTCCACGGTGGCGGACATGGCCACGAGCGCGAGTTCGGGACGCAGCTGCCGCAGGTCGGCGAGGAGGGCGGAGAGCACGTCCGTGTCCAGGTCCCGCTCGTGGACCTCGTCCAGGACCACTGCATCCACGCCGTCGAGCCCGGGGTCGGCCAGGAGGCGGCGCAGCAGCAGGCCCGGGGTCACGAACTCGACGGCCGAGGCCCCGCCGCCGGCCGCATCACCCCGCACGGCGTACCCGACGGCGGCGTCCGCGAGCCGGGCCCGCGCGTCGGGGTCGGCGCCGGGCTGCGCGTCGGCCGCGGCCGTCAGGACCGCCGTGCGCAGCCGCCGCCACGCCGCGCGCACCGCGACCCGCCGCGGCTGCGTGACCAGGACGCGCCCACCGCCGTGGTCCGCGAGCCGGACCGCGAGCGCGGGCGGGACCACGGTGGTCTTGCCCGTGCCCGGGGGCGCCTCGACGACGGCCGCCCCGCGCGCGTCCAGCGCCGATCCGAGGTCGGGCAGGGCGGCGGCGAACGTCAGGCCGGCGCTGAGGCGGCCGAGGGCGGCGGAGAGGGCGGAGGGGACGGTGACGGGATCGACGGGGGTGGGCATCGGGACCCATTGTGCCCGCCTCCGCCACGCTGTCCCGGGGCCGTCCCACTGACTAGGCTGTGACCCATGACCACACCCGTCCAGGAGCACCTCGATCGCCTCACGTCGGCCCACGCGGGCGAGGGGGAGGTCCCGGACGGGCTGGGCGTCGCGATGCTCCTGGTGGACGGGCACCGCTACGTCTCCGGATCCATGACGCCCGTGCCGCTCGCCACGCTCGCCTCTCCCCTGTTCCACGCGCAGGCCCTCGAGGACCTCGGCGCGGTGCGGGTGGGCGAGCGCGTGGGAGCCGCCCCCGTGCGCGACCTGGACCATCGGGTCGAGGTGGACGCCGTCACGGGCCTGCCGCACAACCCGCTGCAGAACGCGGGCGCGGTGGCCACGGCCTCCCTGGTGAAAGGCCGCGGTGGCCGCGACCGCACCGCACGCATGATGCAGCTGCTCTCCGCCCTGTTCGACCGCGAGGTCACCGTCACGGAGTCGGCCGCGCGCGCCGAGAACCGCGCCCAGCACCACACCCGGTCCGCTGCCTGGCTGATGAAGTCCCTCGACACCCTGGACGCCGACCCCGAGACGCTGCTCGAGGACATCGCCACGGTGCGTGCCGCCGCCGTGACCGTGGAGGACCTCGCCCTGCTCGCCGGCACCCTCGCGCACGGCGGTGTCCACCCCGTCACCGGGGACCGTGTGCTGAGCGAGGAGACGGTCCGCGGTGTGCTCTCCGTGATGGACTCCTGCGGCATGGACACCCGGGACTCCCGGTGGGCGTACGACGTCGGCCAGCCCGGCTGGGCGTCCACGCGCGGCGGCACGGTGCTCGTGGTGGTGCCGGGCCACCTCGGTCTGGCGCTGCAGTCGGACACGACAGACGAGAACGGGCTCGGCGCCGCGGCGATGGCCGCCCTGCGGACCATCGTCGAGGACTTCGAGCTGCACCCGTCGGTGGTCACCGGTTCCCCGCGCGCGGCCCTGCGCACCCACTACCGGATCGATCAGGCGCCCTCGGGCACGGTGCGCAGCGCCGTCGTCCTCGAGGCGCTGGGGCGGTTCGCGGACACCGTGCACGTGATGGAGCTGGGCGGTCACCTCGGCTTCAGCCAGGTGGACGCGATCGCCCGCGTCAGCCGCGGTCTGCCGGAGGTCCTCGAGACGCTCGTGGTGGACATGCGCTCGGTCAGCTCCGTCTCCCGTCCGGCCCGGCTGCTGGTGGCCCAGTGGTTCGCCCGCGCGCTGGGCAACGGGCTCGACGTCGTCGTCGTGGACCGGGACGCCGCGGAGATGAAGGAGCTGATGGCGGCCGTCGAGGAGTCCGTGGAGGTGGATCTGCCCGAGCCGCTGCAGGATGAGGCCGAGGGGGTGGACCCCGCCGCCGAGGGCGCGCAGTTCGTGTTCTTCGACTCCCGCTCGCGGGCCGCCCAGTGGGCCGAGCAGCGGCTGCTCTCCCGGCACGCCCCCCACCTGCTGCCGCGGGACGCCCAGGAGGCGGCCGTAGCACCCCTGCTGCAGCACCTCTCCGCGGACGACGCGCGTCTGCTCGAGTCCATGATGGACGAGCGGGTCTACTCGGACGGCCAGATCATCCGCCGCGCCGGCCAGCCGTTCGGCGGCATCTACGTGATCGTCTCCGGCACCGTGGAGCTCTCGGGTCAGGGCACGGGCAGCCGCCGCGTGCGCCGCACCCTGCTCACCCCGGGGATGACGTTCGGCGAGATGGCCCTGGGCCAGCCCGGCCGCCAGCCCTCCACCGTCCGCGCGCGCGGGCCGGTCACGGCGCGAGTCCTCACCGCCCAGGTGATGGTCGCGCTCCAGGAGGGCTTCCCCCAGCTGGCCCTGGCCCTGTGGGAGGCGCTGGCCCGCGACGCGTTCACCGCGCTGGGCCAGCTCATCCGGGAGACCGGCGCGCTGCAGGACTGACGACCCGCGGGGGCAGCGTCCCCGTGGGACGCTGCCCCCACCCCCGTCACCGCCCGAGGACGTGGCGCAACGCGCCCTCCAGTTCGGGGTCGCGCATCTCGTAGCCGGAGGAGACCAGCCGGTCCGCCACGACCTTCTGGTCCGCCGCGACGGTCTCCACCCGGCCCTCCTCGCCCAGCAGCAGGCGCGGCCCGGCCTCGGGCACCGGGATGAGAGCGGGCCGGCGCAGCACCCGCCCGAGCACGGTGGCGAACTCCTTCGCCGTGACCGGCTCGGGCGCCACCGCGTTGACCGGGCCGGTGACGCCGTCGTCGAGCACCGCGTGGGCGAAGGCCCCCGCGATGTCATCCGCGCCGATCCAGCTCAGCCACGGGCTGCCGTCGTGGCTCTCCCCGCCCGAGGTCGCGACCGGGCCGCCGAGCCCCGCGAGGAACAGCGGCAGCACCTGCTGCAGCATGCCCCCGGCCGGGCTCAGGACCACGCCGGTCCGCAGCATCGCCACCCGGATGCCGGACGTCTCGGCGCGTCGGGCCTCGGCCTCCCAGTCCGCGACGACCTCGGCGAGGAAGTCGTCCCCGGGCTCCAGATCCTCGACGAGGCCGCTGCCGAACGGGCCCGTGCCCGCGTCCGCCCCGTAGTACCCGATCGCCGAGCCGTTCACGAGCGCCCGCGCCCGCGCGTCGTCCCCCTCCCGTGCGGCGATCCGGGCGAGCGCGTCCACGAGGGTGCGCGTGCCGCGTACGCGCGAGTCGTGCACGGCCTCCTTGTGCGCGTCCGAGAACCGGCCGGCGATGGGCTCGCCCGCCAGGTTCACGACGACGTCGGCCTCGGCCAGGGCGTCCTCGTCCACGGTCTCCCGGCCGGGGTCCCACAGCGCCGCGTCCAGCGCGCCGGCCTTCTTCGGGCTCCGCACGAGCCGGATGACGCGGTGGCCGCCGGTGGTGAGCAGGGCACAGAGCTGCCGGCCGATCAGTCCGCCGGACCCCGTCACGGCGACCGTGCGAGCCGGCCCGCCGACGAGGGGGCCGGGATGGGCGGCGTGGAAGTCCAGGTCATCGGCCATCACGCGGGCCCGATAGGCGAACTGGCGGCCCAGCTCCGCCTCGAAGGCCTCGTGGGTGCGGCGCGAGGCCGCGGCGCCCAGACCGGGCACGCGGGACACCAGGGACTCCCCCGGCAGGGCGTACTCGATGTGGTCCGTCACGACCGTGCCCCGCCGGCCGTCCGCCGTGTCCGCCTCACCGGGCGCAGCGTCGTCGAGCAGGTGCGTGTGCCGCCAGGAGGCGAGAGGGCCGGAGACCATCTCGTCCCGGAACATGCGGCCCTCCTCGTAGGCCGTGTGGCGGGCCCGCCACGGCACCGCGGGCGCGGCCCCGCCGGGCAGGCGGGAGGCGACGGCGTCCGGCAGCAGGCCGGTGAGCATCCCGTGGGCCGCGCCGGCGAACAGGCCGGCCGCCCCGGGGGCCTGGATGCGCAGCCGCGACTCGGAGCCCACGCGGAGGCCGTCCGTGGGTCCGTGGACCACCTCGCCCGCGAAGGGCGGGGTGAGCCGCTCCAGCGCGCCGGGGTTCTCCAGCCAGCGGAAGACCACCTCACGCGGGTGGCGCAGGAGGGTGCGATGCTCGAAGACGCGGATCTCGGTCATGGACGCCAGCCTGACACAGGGAGGGGACGCGCGAACACCTGTCCGGGCCGGGCCGTGCAGGACAATGAGGGGATGGACCTGCTTCCCGAGCTGCGCTGGACCGCCGCCGCCCTGCCCGCCACCGAGCTCACCCTCGTGGCCGTCTTCTCCCCCGAGGACCAGACGGTGCGCGCCTCCGGCGTGGCCGTGCCGGAGGACTCGGAGCCCCCCGCCGCCGCGATCGGGCGCCTCCTCGAGACGCTCATGGACCGGCTCGTGGCCCTGGACCCGGAGACCGCCGACCGCGAGATGAACCCGCGCCCCGTGGAACCGCGTCCGGGTGCGTCCCAGCCCGTCGCCGACGCCCTGGCCGCCTACGCCGCGGGGGACGTGGCCGCGCTCGACGCCCTCGACGTCACCCAGCCGGGCACCGCGTTCCGGCAGCGGGCGTGGCGGGAGCTGCGCGGCATCGCCCCCGGCTCCCCCGCCACCTACGGCGGCCTGGCCGAACGGTGCGGGGCCCCGCGGGCCGTGCGCGCCGCCGGCGGGGCGTGCGCCGCCAACCTGGCGGCCGTCGTCGTGCCCTGCCACCGCGTGGTGCGCGCCGACGGCGCCGCGGGCCACTACCTCTACGGCACCGCCGCGAAGCAGGCCCTGCTGGCCCACGAGGCGGCGCGCGCGGGCTGACCGGCCCCTCCCCACGGCAACGTCGGTTGAGTTGTCACGGGTCCCGGGCACGCACACCCGTGACAACTCAACCCGCGTTGCGGACACGAGAAGGGGCCGGGCCGCGCGCTCCACGCACGCGACCCGGCCCCCGGCGCTCAGCCGCTCAGTCGCTCAGTCGCTCAGACGGAGAGCTTGTCCACGATCGCGTTGAGCGTCGCGGACGGGCGCATCACGGAGGTGACCTTCTCCAGCTCCGGCCAGTAGTAGCCGCCCAGGTCCACCGGGGAGCCCTGCACGCCGTTGAGCTCGGCCAGGATGGTCTCCTCCTGGGCCCCCAGCTCCTCGGCGATCGGCTTCGCCGCGGCCGCCAGCTCGGCGTCCTCGGTCTGCTTCGCCAGCTCGCGGGCCCAGTACAGCGCCAGGTAGAAGTGGCTGCCGCGGTTGTCCAGCTCGCCGACCTTGCGCTTCGGGGACTTGCCCTCGATCAGCAGGGTGCCGGTGGCGGCGTCCAGGGTGTCCGCCAGGACCTGCGCGCGGTGGTTCTCGTTCGCGACCGCCTCGTGCTCGAAGGACACGGCCAGCGCGAGGAACTCGCCGAGGGAGTCCCAGCGAAGGTGGTTCTCCTCCAGCAGCTGCTGCACGTGCTTCGGGGCGGAGCCGCCCGCACCGGTCTCGAACAGGCCGCCGCCGTTGAGCAGCGGGACGATCGACAGCATCTTCGCGGACGTGCCCAGCTCGAGGATCGGGAACAGGTCCGTGTTGTAGTCACGCAGCACGTTGCCGGTCACGGAGATGGTGTCCTCGCCGCGGCGGATGCGCTCCACCGAGAGCTTGGCGGCCTCGACCGGGGAGAGGATGCGGATGTCCAGGTCCTCGGTGTCGTGCTCCTTGAGGTACTCCTCGACCTTCTTGATGAGCTCACGGTCGTGGGCGCGGGTCTCGTCCAGCCAGAACACGGCCGGGGTCTGGGACGCGCGGGCGCGGGTCACGGCCAGCTTCACCCAGTCGCGCACCGGGACGTCCTTGGTCTGGCAGGCGCGCCAGATGTCGCCGGCCTCGACCTCGTGGGAGAGCAGGGTCTCCCCGGCGGAGTTCTTCACGGCCACGGTGCCCGCGGCGTCCATGATGAACGTCTTGTCGTGCGAGCCGTACTCCTCGGCCTTCTGCGCCATGAGGCCCACGTTCGGGACGGTGCCCATGGTGGTGGGGTCGTAGGCGCCGTTGGCCTTGCAGTCGTCGATCACGGCCTGGTAGACGCCGGCGTAGGAGGAGTCCGGGATGACGGCCAGGGTGTCCTGGGTCTGGTCGTCCTTGTTCCACATGCGGCCGGAGGTGCGGATCATGGCGGGCATGGAGGCGTCCACGATCACGTCGGAGGGCACGTGGAGGTTGGTGATGCCCTTGGCGGAGTTCACCATGGCCACGTCCGGGCCGTTCTCGTAGGCGGCGGCGATGGCGGCGCGCACACCCTCGGCGGTCTCGGCGTCGAGCTTGTCCAGGCCGCCCTCGATCGCGGCGAGGCCGTTGTTCGCGGACAGGCCGGCGGCGGCCAGCTGCTCGCCGTACTTCTCGAACAGCTCGGAGAAGTAGGCCTTCACGACGTGGCCGAAGATCACCGGGTCGGAGACCTTCATCATGGTGGCCTTCAGGTGCGCGGAGAAGAGGATGCCCTCCTCCTTGGCGCGCTTGACCTGCTCGGCGAGGAACGCGTCCAGGGCCTTGGCGGACATGAACGTGCCGTCCACGACCTCGCCCTTGAGGACCTTCAGGCCCTCCTTGAGCACGGTGGTCTTGCCGTCCTCGTCGGTGAACTCGATCGTCAGCACGTCGGCGGCCGGCAGGGTCACGGACTGCTCATTGGCGCGGAAGTCGTCCGCGCCCATGGTGGCGACGGCGGTCTTGGAGTCCGGGGTCCACTCGCCCATCGAGTGGGGGAAGCGCTTGGCGTACGCCTTCACGGCCTTCGGGGCGCGGCGGTCCGAGTTGCCCTCGCGCAGCACCGGGTTCACGGCGGAGCCCTTGACCGAGTCGTAGCGCGCCTTCGCGTCCTTCTCCGCATCGGTCTTCGGCTCGTCCGGGTACTCCGGCAGCGCGTAGCCGTCCGCCTGCAGCTCCTTGATCGCGGCGCGCAGCTGCGGCACGGACGCGGAGATGTTCGGCAGCTTGATGACGTTGGCCTCGGGGGTCTTCACGAGCTCGCCGAGCTCGGCGAGGGCGTCCGCGGTGCGCTGGTCCTCGGGCAGGACGTCCTTGAACGCGGCGAGGATGCGGCCGGCCAGCGAGATGTCACGGGTCTCCAGCTCCACGCCGGCGGTGCCCGCGTAGGCGCGCACGATCGGCAGCAGCGACGCGGTGGCCAGCATGGGCGCCTCGTCCGTGAGCGTGTAGATGATCTTCGACATGCGGATGATCTCTCCTTCTGGCCGCACTCGAGACGCGGCCCTCGTCGGCAGGGAACGGGTGACTCCCCGCCAATCTACCCGGCGCCTCGGACGCGCCACACCGTGTGTGGCTCGGCGTCAGCGCCCGCGGCCGGTCCGGCGGGCCCGCCCCGGAACGCCTCGCCGAGGCGGGAAGGGCGTCGTGGGTCGTGGCCGGCTCAGATGCCGAGCACGGCCTGGGCGATGAAGAAGTAGACGACCAGGCCGAGGGCGTCCACGAGCGTCGAGATGAACGGGTTCGAGAACACGGCGGGGTCGGCGCCGATCGTGCGCGCCGCCAACGGCATGAGGCCGCCGACGGTGGCGGCGAAGGCGCACACGGTGAACAGCGTCGCCCCGATCACGAGACCGACGGGCCACGAGAACACGAGCCCGGCGAGCACGAGGCCCAGCAGGCCGATGCACCCGCCCAGGGCCATGCCGACGCGCAGCTCGCGGACCATCACGCGCGGCGCGTCGCGGGGCCGGACGTCGTCGAGGGCGAGCGCCCGGGTGACCGTGGTGGCCGCCTGGTTGCCCGTGTTGCCGCCGGTGCCGATGATCAGCGGGATGAACAGGGAGAGGACGACCATCTCCTCGAGCGTGTCCTCGAAGACGCCGAGCACCTGCACGGTGAGGGTGGCCCCGATCGCGAGCACGAGCAGCCACGTGATCCGCGAGCGCATCAGGCTCAGGACGGAGGTCGCCAGGTAGGGACGACCCAGCGGCTCCACGCCGCCGGCGCGGGCGGAGTCCTCGGTCGACCCCTCGTCGAGGACCTCGAGGGCGTCGGCCACCGTGAACACCCCGATCAGGCGACCCTCCGAGTCCGTCACCGGCACGGTCCACAGACGGCGGTCCGCGCAGAGCCGGGCCACCTCCTCGGCGTCCTCGGTGGCGACGGCGGACACCGGTTCCCGCATGATCTCCGAGACTCGCGCATCGAGCGGCTGCGTGACCAGCACGGAGACGTCGACGACGCCCGTCAGACGCGCCTGGGGACTGACCACCGGCACGGAGACGATGGCGGCCTGCTCCTGCCCCCCGTGCTCCCGGAGGTTCTCGAGCGCGGTGGACACGGTCCAGTCCTCGCGCAGGCGCACGGGCGCCATGCGCAACCGCCGTCCCACCGAGTCCGCCGGGTAGCCCAGGAGCCGGCCGGCCTTGCCGCTCGCCTCCGCGTCGAGCCCGGCGAGCATCTTGCGGGCCACGTTGGCCGGCATCTCGTCGAGCAGCCGGGCCTGGCCCGAGACCCGCAGCTCGGCGAAGAGGTCCTGGACCTGACCGTCCTGGAGCTTGCGCACCAGGTCGGACTGCTGGCCCGTCTCCATGGCCGCGAAGACCTGGACCGCCGTCGTCTTGTCCAGGAGGCGGAACAGCATCGGGGCCATGCGCGGCTCGGAGCGGTCCAGGAGGTCGAGCGCGTCGCCCGGGGACAGCGCGCGCAGCAGCTCGACCGCGCTGTCGAGGTCGTCCCTGCGCAGGTGCTCACGGATGCGGTCCTCGACGCTCTCGACCTCGCGGCGGGTCATCGCCTCGTCACCTCCTGGGGGTCGCGGGGGCCCGGTCCGGGCCCCCGTCCGGCAGCGGCGCGCCGCGCTCAGCCGTGGAAGAAGTGGCGCGCCCCGGTCAGGTACAGGCTCACGCCGGCGGCCTCGGCCGCGGCCACGACCTCCTCGTCCCGGACGGAGCCGCCCGGCTGGACGACGGCCTTCACGCCGGCGTCGATGAGGATCTGCAGCCCGTCCGCGAACGGGAAGAACGCGTCCGAGGCGGCCACGGACCCGCGGGCCCGCTCGGGGGCGCCCTCCCCGGAGACGTTCTCCGCGCCGCCGGCGCTGCTCACGTCCTGCCCGCCGGTCTGCGCGGCGCCCAGGGTGTTGGCGCGCTCGACGGCCAGGCGGCAGGAGTCGAGGCGGTTGACCTGGCCCATGCCCACGCCGACCGTGGCGCCGTCGTGGGCCAGCAGCACGGCGTTGGACTTGGCCGCGCGCACGGCGCGCCACGCGAAGGCCAGGTCAGCCAGGACGGCCTCGTCGGCGGCGGGGCCGGCGGCGAGGGTCCAGGTGGCCGGGTCGTCGCCGTCCGCGTCCACCGCGTCCGCGATCTGCAGCAGCATGCCGCCGGAGACCTGCTTGGCCTCCACGGCGTCCCGCAGGAAGCCCTCGGGCAGGCTCAGCAGGCGCAGGTTCTTCTTGGCGGAGAGGATCTCCAGGGCCTCGGGCTCGAACGCCGGGGCCACGACGACCTCCGTGAACACGTCCTTCACCTGGGCGGCCATGGCGGCGGTGACGGGGCGGTTGGCCGCGATCACGCCGCCGAACGCGGAGACCGGGTCGCACGCGTGGGCCTTGGCGTGCGCCTGCGCGATGTCCGTGCCCGCGTCCGTGACGGCCACGCCGCACGGGTTGGCGTGCTTGACGATCGCCACGGCCGGGACCGGGTGGTCGAAGGCGGCGCGCACCGCGGCGTCGGCGTCCACGTAGTTGTTGTAGCTCATCGGCTTGCCGTGCAGCAGCTCGGCCTGCGCGATGCCGGGGGCCGCCGAGGAGTCCAGGTACAGCGCCGCGGGCTGGTGCGGGTTCTCGCCGTAGCGCAGGATCTGCGCGCGCTCGAGGGAGAAGCCGGCGTAGGGCGGGAACACGGGGATCTCGTCGGCGTGCGTGTCCTCGCCGAAGTGGGCGGCGGTCCAGGCGGCCACGGCGTTGTCGTACGCCGCGGTGTGGGCGAAGGCCAGGGCGGCCAGGCGCCGGCGGGCGCGCAGGTCGAAGCCGCCGGACTGGGCGGCCTGGACGACCTCGCCGTAGCGGGCCGGGTCCACGACGATCGCCACGGACGCGTGGTTCTTCGCGGCCGCGCGCACCATGGACGGCCCGCCGATGTCGATCTGCTCGACGACGGCGTCCTCCGCGGCGCCCGAGTTCACGGTGTCCACGAACGGGTAGAGGTTCACGACGACGAGGTCGAACGGCTCCACCTCGAGCGCGCGCAGCTGGGTCACGTGGTCCTCGCGACGACGGTCCGCCAGGATGCCCGCGTGCACGCGCGGGTGCAGCGTCTTCACGCGGCCGTCCAGGCACTCCTGGAACCCGGTGACCTCGGCGACCTCGGTCACCGGCACGCCGGCGGCGGCGATGCGCTGGGCGGTGGAGCCGGTCGAGACGATCTGCACGCCCGCGGCGTGGAGCCCGGTGGCGAGCTCCTCGAGGCCGGTCTTGTCGTACACGGAGATCAGGGCCCGCTTCAGGGGCACCGTGTCCAGGACGGTGGTGATGGGCTGGGCAGAGGTCACGAGGGGGCGCTCCTTCGAGGGGGTCCGGGTGCGTCCCCCAGCATAGGCCGGGCCGCATAATGGCCCAGGCGTCCGCGTGACGGACCGCCCCCCACTCCACCCGACGAACGGGAGCCGACCATGTCCTCCGCCAC